>CAYMLL010000027.1:0-21566 GCA_964390645.1 uncultured Planctomycetia bacterium
CGAGGACGTGCTGGGGCTGAGGAGCGAGGGGGTTCTCGGTGGCCGGTTCGAGAAGCTCGACCTGCTGAGCTGACCGTAGGGTGGCCCCGGCGCGAGCGGCGCCTCTCCCGCTCCAGCGGAGCCAGGTCGCGTCGGCAGTGAAGCGGCGCCGCGTCGCGATCGAGCGTCTCTTTCCGCGCTCGTCAGGTCCCTCGCTCCAGGTGCTGCTACCGAAGCATCCGCTTGCGGTCCGGGTCGTGGACCGCTCGTGAGTGCCGGGTTGCAGCGACCTCGATGCCGAACGCCGCGATGCTGTAGTCGCGGTGTCCAGAATCCTCGATCGGCAGGTATCCGTAGGCGATCGTCTTGCCGACATGATGTCCGTATCCACCGCTCGTGACGATTCCCAGAACACGGCCGTCCCGCAGGATCGGTTCGGTACCGAAGAGCTGCGTCTCTTCCGCCAGCGTGAAGTAGCAGAGTTTTCGTGCGGGTCCCGCGGCCTTGATACGTGCGAGAGCTTCGCGGCCGAGGAAATCGCCCTTGTCGAGGTTCACGTTGAACCCCAGCCCGGCCTCGTACGGGTTGTCGTCCGGCGTCACGTCCGCGCTCCAGTACAGGTAACCCTTCTCGAGGCGGCACGATTCGAGCGCCCGGTAGCCGATGTCTCGAACGCCGAGCTCCTCACCGGCGCTCCACAGGGTCTCGTACACGTAGGCGCCGAACTCGGTCGGGATATGGAGCTCCCAGCCGAGCTCACCGTGGTAGCTGACTCGCAGCGCCAGCAACGGAGCGCAGCCGATGTGGATCCGGCGACATCCGGCGAAGGGGAAACCCTCGTGCGAGACATCGTCGTCGCTGACCCGCCGGAGCAGATCGCGAGATCGTGGACCCCCGAGATTGATCACCGCGAAGGATGACGTGGCGTCGGTTGCCATCGCGGATCCGTTGCGGGGAAGATGTCGTGAGATCCAGTCGAGGTCGTGTGCGAGAAACGAGGTTCCCGTGATGATGTAGAAGCGTTCGTCGTCGGTCCGGGCGATTGTCACGTCGCACTCGATGCCTCCGCGCTCGTTGCACATCTGCGTGTAGGAGAGTGTTCCCGGAGGACGGTCGATGTCTCTCGTCGACAGTCGCTGCAGCGCATCGAGTGCGCCGGGGCCGCGCACGTCGATCTTGCCGAAAGACGTCTGGTCGAGAAGCGCCACGCCCTCGCGGACGGCGTGCACCTCTTCCGCGACCACGTCGTGCCAGCTCGGCCGGCCGAAGGTCATCTCCTCGCACGGCTCGACCCCCTGAGGAGCGAGCCACTGTACGCGCTCCCAGCCGTTCTTCTCCCCGAACACCGAGCGCTTGGAGGAGAGGTGATCGTGGAGGGGTGAGCGTCGCAGTCGTCGTGCCGAGCGATGCGCGTACATCGGCCACGCGATCGGGTAGTGCTCCATGCAGCGATCGACGACGAGTCTCGTGCTGCGGAATTGCGGCCCGCCGAACCGTCGTATGTCGAGTGGCCAGAGGTCCAACGACGGCTCTCCGTCGAGAATCCACTCGGCGAGGGCGCGACCGACACCACCCGCTCCGGCGATGCCGAAGCAGTTCATGCCGGCAGCCACGAAGAAGTTGCGCAGCTCCGGCGCCGGGCCGAGCACGTAGGATCCATCGGGCGAGTAGCCGTCGGGGCCGTTGACGATCTTCTTGACGCCGACGGACTCGAGACACGGGGTACGACGCAAAGCGCTTCGCGAGAGTGGCTCGAACTGATCGAGGTTCGGCTCTAGCAGCTCGGCTGAAAACTCCCACGGGACTCCGTCGACGCACCATGGAAGAGGCTCGGGCTCGAAGCCGCCGACGACGAGGCCACCGACCTCACCGCGGTAGTAGATCGCGTTGTCCGGGTCGCGTGTCACCGGAAGATCCCGAGGCAGATCCGGGATGGGCGTCGTGACCAGGAACTGATGTTCCAGGGGCACGACCGGCACGTTGACGCCTGCCATCGCTCCGATGCGCCGCGCCCACATGCCGGCGGCGTTGACTACCGCATCGCACTCGATCACGCCGCGGTCCGTCTCGACGCCTGTGACGCTTCCGGACTCGATCGAGAAGCCGGTGACACGAGTGTGACACACGATTGTCGCGCCGCCGGCCCTTGCGCCGCTCGTCAGCGCGCGAGTCAACATCGATGGGTCCGCGTGACCGTCTGACTCCACGTAGGCGGAGCCGACGACGCCTTCCAGATCGGCGATCGGGAAGCGCTGCTTGGTCTCCGAAGGGTCGAGAAGGTGTACGTCGAGTCCGAAGCCGCGTCCGGTGTTGGCGATCTTGCGCAGCTCGTTCATGCGTTCGGTCGATGACGCGATGCGTAGACTGCCGACCGGGCTCCAGCCGGTAGCTTGCCCGGTTCGCGTCTCGAGGTCTCCGTAGAGCTTGACGGAGTACTGGATCATCCTGGTGACGTTGCGCGAGGATCGCAGCTGGCCGACCAGACCGGCGGCGTGCCAGGTCGCGCCGGTCGTCAGGTCGCTCTTCTCGAGCAGAACCACGTCCGCGCAGCCTCTCTCGACCAGATGGTAGGCGATGCTGCACCCGACGACCCCGCCGCCGACGATCACGACACGTGCGCGAGAAGGGAGCGATTCGGGCATGGTGTGTGTCTCGTCGGGAGGCGCCTGTCGGGGATTACCGTGTCCTTCGCAGGAATCGTGCGGTCTTGCCGATCGCGCGTCCTCCGAGGGAGAACGCATCCTCGACCAGGGTTGCCGTCGTCGGAAGAAGAACCGCGGTGAGGAAGGTCGAAACGGCAAGTCCGCCCATGAGCACGAAGGCCATCGAGTGGTAATAGGTACCGCCGAGTGCAGGCCGCTGAATCGCGATCGGAGCGATCCCGATCAGGGTGGTGACCGCCGTCATCAGGATCGGCCGCAAGCGCTCGCGTCCGCCACGTAGTATCGCGTCGAAGCGAGCCATGCCCTGACGCTGGTACTGGTTGATGTGCTCGATCAGCACGATGCCGTTGTTCACCACGATGCCGATCAGGAGCAGGACACCGACCGCGGCAGGTTGGTCGAAGTCGGTACCCGTCAGGTAGAGCAGCCACATCGCGCCGGCGAGCGCGAACGGCAGTGCGATGAGGAGGGCGATGGCTCGTTGTACGGACTCGAACAGCCCCGCCATGACCGCGAAGACGAGCAGCAGCGCGAGGACGAGGTCGATCGCGAAGTCACGCGTCTTCTGCTGGTAGCGCTGGCGCCAGGATCCGAAGGACCACGAGTAGCCGTCCGGAAACTCCATGGCAGCCATGGTCGCCTCCACCTCCGGGATATAGTCTTCCCTCGTCCCGGTGGTGTAACGCGCGCCGACCCACATACACGACTCGCGATTGTCACGCTCGATGCGTCGCGAGCCGAGCTTCTCGTGGAAGTCGGCGACCGCTGCGAGCTGGATCTTGGTGCCATCGTTGCTACGAACCGCGAGATTGCGCAGCTGCGACTCGGACTCCTTCTCCGTCTCATCGAGTGTGAGACGGATCTCTCGCTCGCCGTTCGGCGTACGAAACCGTGACATCCGGCGTCCTCGAAACGCCAGTCCGACGGATTCGGACGCGCGTGACATCGGGACGCCGTATCGTGCCGCCAGCATTCGATCGGGCTCAACGTGAAGCTCGTGCTGTCCCTCGCGAATATCGGCGTAGGGGTGGACGAGTCCCGGGATCTCCGAGATGCGGATCTTCGCCTTCTCCGCGAGCTCCGCGATGACTTCCGGATCCTCACCGAGGATCTGGAACGCGACCCTCTTGCCTCGGTCGCGTCGCCAGTGGCTGCCGGGCTCGCTGACATCGATCATGACGCCCGGAATCTCGGGGACGAGGTCTCGCAGACGATCGCGCACTTCCGCGAGCGCCTCGGGTGTCGCCGCGGTGTCCTCGACGTATACGCGGGTCATCGTGTGGCCGTCGCTCCACCAGCTGTAGATCGACTTGCAGAGAAGCTCGTCTCGGTGCCCGTCGAGAATCTTCTCGACGCGGGAGAGGATCTCCTCCTTGTAGTCGAGCGTGACGTTCTCGCTGAAGCGGTACCCTACTTGCGCATAGAGCTGCGGATGTTGACGATCGAAGTCGAAGTTCGTCCGGCTGAAAGGAAAGATGGCCGACAGAGCGATGGGCAATCCGACGATCAAGGCAAGCCAGCGGCGGCGCAGACTCACCTCGAGGACGCGCTGGTACTTGTCCTCGAGCCACACCATCCACCGCTCCTTCTTGTGCGGCTTCGTGCGGATGAACCACGACGTGGCAAGTGGAATGAGCGTCTGGCTGACGAAGAGCGAGGCGAGCAGCGTCCAGCAGATCGTGATTCCGATCTCTCGCATGGGGATCGACATCTCGTTCGGCTTGTTGAAGATCAGCGGGATGAAGACGATGACCGACGTCATCGTCGCGGCGATCACGGCCGTCGACACCTCGCGTGCGCCAAGAAGGGCTGACTTCTTGCGGTTGTGCCCCATCTCCTGGTGCCGGAAGATGTTCTCGATCACCACCACGGCGTTGTCGACCAGCATGCCGATGCCGACGATCAGTCCGAGGAGGCTCAATGTGTTCAGCGTGCCGCCCTTGAGCCAGATGACGCCGCACGTCACGATCAGCGAGAATGGAATGCAGAGCACCGAGATCACGGTCGTCGACAGGCGGCGAAGGAAGAGAAAGAGCACGATCGACGCGAGCACCGCGCCAAAAACTCCCGAGAACATGAGCTCCCGCAGCGTTTTCTTGATCTCGCGCCCCTGGCTCATCCACACGAGAAACTCGAGCCCCGCGAGGTCGGGATCCTTCGCGAGCTCGTCGATGTGATCCTCCAATCGGTCGCAGACCTCCACGACGTTCGCTGAAGATTCCGCGCTCACCGTGATCCCGATTGCGGCCTGGAGGTCGAGATGACGGCCGAAGTCGAGCTCGGGCTGCTCGTAGACGATGTCCGCGACATCATCGAGTCGGAGCCCCTCGCGCAGGACGAGCTCGCGGATCTCATCGACGCTCGTGAACGTCGACACCATGCGTACGACGAACCGGGTCTCACCTTCGGTGATCTTGCCGATCGACTCGTTGAAGTTGCTGTTGAAGATCGCGGTGCGGACGTCACGGACGCTGACGCTGTGTGCCTCCAGGTCGGCGAGGTGGAGGTTGATACGTACTTCCTTCGGCACGACGCCGTCGAGCCTCACCTGCGCGACGCCGGGCACGCGAAGGAGGGGACGCACGATCTTTCGATCCAGCAGGTCGTAGCTTTCGCTGAGATCGAGCTTCGAGCTCAACCGGCCCTCGAGAATCGGGTCGTCGGACTCCCGGTTGTTCCAGTGGTTGCCGACGGTGATGTCCTCCAGGTCGTCGGGCAGCTCACCGCGGATGCGATCGATCTTCTCCCAGACCTCTACACGGGCGAGATTGACGTTCGTCGACCAGTCGAACTCGAGCCGTACCGAGCCGCCGTCCTCATCGCAGCGACTCCACAGTCTCGTCAGCCCGTTGAGTGAGCCGAGTGCGTCCTCGACGGGCCGCACGATCATACGCTCGATGTGTTCGGGAGCCGCGTCCGGGTAGGGGAGGCGGACGATGATCTCCGGATCCTCCATGTCGGGCTGGAACGCGAGCGGAACGCGGAGCATCGCGACCGTGCCGAGCACGACGAGGCTGACGAGAACCATCAGCGTGGTCACGTGGCGGCGGATCGCGAGCTCGGGGAGGGTCATTCCACGTCTTCCTCGTCGCCGGCAAGCACCTTCAACTCCGACGGCGTGATCATGTAGACCGCCGGGATGACGACGAGTGTCAGAAGCGTGCTGAGGAAGAGCCCGGACGCGACGGTGATTGCCAGAGGCGCGCGCAACTCGGAGCCGTCTCCCCAGGAGATCGCCATCGGTAGCAGACCCAGAATGGTCGTCAGTGTGGTCATGACGATCGGTCGCAGCCGTACGTGACCGGCGCGCACGACGGCATCGAGCTTCTCCATGCCATTCCGTCTGTAGCGGTTGACCCGGTCGATGAGCACGATCGCGTTGTTGACGACAATGCCGACGAGCATGACGCTGCCGATCAGTACGACGACCGTGATCGTCGTACTTGTCGCGAGCAGACCGATGACGACTCCAACCAGGGACAGCGGAATCGTGAAGAGAACGATGAATGGATGGATGAACGATTCGAAAACGGACGCCATGACGAGGTAGACCATGAACACCGCGAGCGCGAGCGCGAACTTCAAGCTGTCGAAGGAGACCTTCATCTCGCGATTCTGTCCGCCGATCTCGGTCGTCATCTTGTCTTTCTTCGGGATCGCGGCGAGCGAGGTCTCTACATCGTTGATCGCGCCGCCGAGGCTCCGGCCGTCGAGGTTTGCGGTGATGACGGCAGCGCGCTGCTGTTGCACGCGATGGATCTCCGCCGGACCTCGCGCGTGAAGGACATCCGCGACGTGAAGGAGAGGCATCTGCTTGCCGTCGGCGCTCGAGACAGCCAGGTTCTCGATGTCGCTCTTCGACGATTTGTCCTCGTCGTGGTTGCGGATTCGTATGTCGATCTGTCGATCCGGCTTCTTGAAACGTGTCGGTACGGCTCCCTGCACGCGACTCTTGATCGTCGAGGACAACGCGCGTCGGTTGAGGCCGTGAATCGCCAGCTTGTTGTCGTCGAACTTCACCTGCAGCTCGGGGTGGCCGGCCTCGAGGGACGAGCGAACGTCGACGAGCCCCGGTATGTTCTCCAGCCGCCGCGCCACATCCAGCGAGTGCGCGCGCAATTCGTCGAGATCCTCGCCGAAAATCACGACCTCGATCGGCGTCTTGAGGCTGAAGTAGGACGGTCGGCCGAACTTGAAGTCGAGATCCGGAATCTCCTGGAAGCTGACGCGAAGATTGTCTATGGAGTGGGCCTCGGTCGCGTCGTCTGCGTCATCGTTCATGACGACGTTGATCTGTCCGAGGTTCTCCGACTTCGTGTTGAGCGACAAGCCGCCGGTCACGAGGCGTGTGCCGACCGTCGAGTAGGTTCGGTCGACGTCCGGATCCGCTTCAGCCACCTTCTCCATCTCGCTGATGTGCTTGTCGGTAGTCTCGATCGGCGTGCCTTCGGGGAGATTCACCTCGAAGAGGAACTCGCCCTCGCTGAGCGGCGGCATGAGCTCGGTGCCGAGGAGGCTCAGTGCGGTGAGCGACGAGACGAACGCGACCGCGGCGAACGCGATCGTCAGCCATCTTCGTCTGAGAGCGCCACGCAAGAGGCCGTCGTAGACTCGAGAAACGACTCCCAGCGTCATCACCTTCGGCTCACTCTCGACCGAGAGCGGCGAGGCTCTCGAGCTGTCTTCGATCCTGCGGCCGCCCAGAGAGCTCAACATGGGGATCAGCGTCACGGCGACGACGAGAGACGCGACAAGGCTGATCGTTACCGTCAGCGCCTGGTCCGTGAAGAGCTGACCGGCGATACCCTCGACGAAGACTATCGGCAGGAAGACGGCGACGGATGTCAGCGTCGACGCGATGACTGCAGGCCCCACCTCGACTGTCCCGTTGATCGCCGCCTGGGCGTCGCTGTCGCCGCGCTGTCGACGGCGATAAACAGACTCGAGCACCACGATCGAGCTGTCGACGAGCATGCCGATGCCGAGCGTCAGCCCGCCGAGCGACATGATGTTGAGCGAGATGTCGAAGCGGTACATGAACAGAAACGTCGCGACGACCGACAGGGGGATCGACGTCGCGACGATCACCGTGCTGCGCACGTCGCGCAGGAACAGGTAGAGCAGGAAAACTGCCAGCAAGCCGCCGAAGAGCGCGGCGTTTCGGACCTCATCCACGGCGTTCCGGATGAACCCCGATTGATCGAAAAGGACCGTGAGATCGTGACCCTCCGGAAGCCGCTCCGCCTCCCAGGCGCGAATCCTCTCACGGACCTTGCGGGCTATCGTGACGGTGTTGGCGTCCGCCTGCTTGTAGATCGAGATCTCGACGGCCTCCTCCATGCCGACGCGCGTGATCTCCTCGCGCTCGCGCGCGCCCCAGCGGACGGTCGCGATGTCCTTGACGAGGACGGACCCGCCGCTGCGGTACACCACGGACAGATCCTCGATATCAGAGAGATCCGTGAACTCGTTGACGATGCGGACCAGGTACCGGGTCTCGTCGCCCCGCAGCGGTCCACCAGGCTCGTTGACGTTCGACTCGCCGATGACATCGAGCAGGTTCTCGAGTGGAATATCGAGCGCGGCGAGACGGTCCTGGTCGACGAGGACCTCGATCTCCTCCTCGAGTCCACCGCGAATCTGTGCGGAGGCGACGCCCTTGATCGTCTCGAGGTCGAGCTTGAGGCGCTGCTCGGCGATGAAGCGGACGCGCTTGAGCTCCGCCGCCTGGAGCGCGGCAGCGTCCTGCTTGTCGCCTCTCTTCGCGGCCAGGGCCTCGAGTTCGTCCGGATCGCGACCACTGAGCGCTATACGCAGGATCGGATCGAGGCTCGGGTCGAAGCGCAGAACGATCGGTCGCTCCGCACCCTCCGGAAGGATGAGTCGGTCGAGCTTCTCCCTGACCTCCATCGAGAGGAGATCCATGTCCGAGTCCCAGTCGAACTCCAGGGTCACCTCGGATGTTCCCGGGCGCGACACCGAGTGGACCTGCTGCAGTCCGGGAAGGACGCCGACCGCCTCCTCGACCTTCCTCGTGACGAACCACTCGACCTCCTGCGGAGCGGTGTCCGGAAAGTCTGTCTGCACCGTCACGGACGGGTAGGAGATGTCGGGAAAGAGCTCGAGGGACAGTCGCGAATAGCCGACCATGCCGAACGCCGCCACCGCGAGCGAGAACATGACGACCGAGACGCGGCGCTGGACAGCGAGCCGGACGAGGCCTCGCATCAGGAGCTCGGGCCTCCGGGGCTCGGCTGTTTTTCGGCCGCGGACGAGCCGGATCCTCTGGCGGGGTCCTCGAGCACCTTCAGGGGCGACCCGTGCTTCAACGAACGCTGCCCGCGGACGACGACGTGCTCGCCCGGATCGAGACCGGCAAGGATCTCTGCGTGAACGTCGTCGGTGAATCCGACGTCGACGACGCGACGTTCGGCCGTCTCCCCCGTTGTGGTGAAGACGATGCGATCACCCTTGTCGCTGAGCACAGCGGACTTCGGAACCAGCTTGCTGCCGAGACGCTCCTCGGTGACGATCTTCACGGTCACGAAGTCGCCGGGTCGAGCGCTCTCGACGTTGTCGTGCACCGCGACCGTGACCTTGATCGTTCCCGTGGTCGGGTCGATGGTCGGGCTGACGAGCTTCACACGTCCATTCAGCGTCGACCTGTCCGAATCCAGCACGAGGTCGACCGTCTGGTCGACCTGCAGCTTCTTGAACTCCTTCGACGGGACCATCACGCGCGCGAGGAGGACCGACAGATCGGCGAGCTTGAAGAGCCTCTCGTCGAGGCTCACCTTCTGTCCGACGTCGACGTGACGCTGGACGATGGTCCCTTCGAAGGGCGCCCTGACCACCGTGTACGACAGGAGCAGCTTCGCCAGCCCTTCCTCGGCTCGCGCCGTGGCGAGCTCGCTGCGGGCGGTCTCGAGGTTCTCCAGCGAGATCAGGTCCTTCGGCAGGTTGCGGATGCGGTCGTACTTCGACTGCAGGTTTGCCGCCTTGGCCGTAGCGAGGTCGAGGCGCAGCCGGTACTCCTCAGGCTCGATCCGGAGGAGCGCCTGATCGAGCTTGACATCCATGCCCTCCTCGACCGTCTCGAGGTCGATCGCTTGCACGATGCCCTCCACTCGCGCGACGACGTCGGCGTCCTTCTCGACTTCGAGGGTCGCCGTCGCCTGGTACACGCTCGTGATGCGACCGGTTGTCACCGCGGTGATGGCCACCGGAACCGCGCGTCGGATGGGATCACCTTGCCCCCGTGTCGGCAGTCCTCCGCCGGCGGCGTCGCCGCAGCCACTGAGCCCGAGCGGCAGGGTCAGAGCGAGGAGGGTGAGGAGGGTCGGTCCAGCGAGAGAGAGCAGGGGCGTGGGGAGGCTCGAGGGGGCACAGGGCGAGTGGGTAGGCATGGGGGGTCCGGATCCGCAGCGACATGATCCACGGGACAGTCACCGAGCGGCTGTCCCGCGCATTGGGCCCCCATAGCGTAACGAGCGGTCTCCTGAAGGGAAGATCCATCTCCGCCGAGGACCCGATCGACTGTCAGCGTGCGTCGATCCGGCTCAACTCCGCACGAAGCCGCGCTGGGTGAACAGGCCGCGCGGATCGTCAGCGGCCAGGCCGCCGTAGCCGGGAATGATCGTGTCCATCCGGTTGTCCGGATCGCCCAGGTGCCGGGTCAGGATCTCGTGGTACATGGCCCGGAAGTCGTGCGCTTCGAGGAGATAGCGACCGTTCCTTCCCACGAGGGTGCCGTTTGGCCACGAGTCCTCGTCCGCGTCGTAGACGCCTCCGTCGATCGCGCCGCCCATCGCGAAGCAGGCGCTCGCCTGACCGTGGTCCGTGCCGTTGTTGCCGTTCTGCAGCGTCGTGCGGCCGAACTCGGACATCGTCACCACGACGACGTCATTCCAGATCTCGGCGAGGTCGAAGTAGAGCCCCGTGAACGCGAGCGCCAGGTCGCGCTGCAGCGGCGGGAGACGAACCTGCTGGCTGCCGTGCGTGTCGTAGCCGCCCTGGTTGCAGCCGACAATCTGGATGTCGTCGACCTGGCGCAGGAGCCGCGCACAGTCTTGAATGCTCTGGCGGAAGCCGTTGTTGGCGATGCCGTCGTAGAACGGCTGCGCCTCGGCCGTCGGTGAATAGGGCCCGCCAAGGACATTGTCCTGAAAGAACTGCAGGCTCTCCAGCAGCGTCTTGCCGGTGTCGTAGGTCAGCGGGTTGTACTTGATGTCAGTGTTGAATCCGCTCTGACCGTAGGCTCCTTTCAGGCCGCTGCCGAGCCGGTTGCCCGGCGACGGGAAGGTGCCGATCTGCACGTTCCGGGGCAGCGCGTAGTCGTTGACCGAGCGAAGGACGGGGATGAGCACGTCGCCCTTCATGATGACCATCTGGTTGCCGTTGATGCTTGCCGCCTGCAGCGGCCTGGACTCGTCGAGGTAGGCGCCGATGTAGCGGTTGAAGACGCCATTCTCGTAGGCCACGCGGCGGTCCGTGCCGTTTTCCCAGAGCTGCTGACTGACGAAGTGCGAGCGGCTCTGGCGCTCGTAGCCGACGCGGTGGAGTATGGCCAGCTCCTTCCTCCGTCGCGACGGATCGAGCGTGGCGTTGAAGATGTCGTGGAGCTTCGGGTCGTCGTCCTCTTCGCCCTGCATGTTCGGGTTGAGCCCGCAGAAGCCGTTGAGGTCGAAGGACTGGTTCCTCGGCACGCCGAGTGTCGGGCGCGCTTCCAGGTAGGTCGGAGCGCTTCCGGCGATGCCCTCGTCGCCGTAGGGGATGACCGTGCCGACCGAGTCCATGCCGCCGCGCAGAAAGATGAAAAGGAGCTTCTTGCCGGCGTTGACGTTGCCTGCCTGGAGGCTCTGCAGGAAGGGCGCCATGCTACCCATGCCCAGAGCGCTGAAGCCCAGAGCTCCGGCCTGGAGAAACCGGCGGCGGTTGAACGGGTTGCTGGTGAGGTTCATGACTCGGGTTCCTGTTCGGGCTGTTTCTCGGTTCGGACGCCTCGGAGCCTCCGCGGGCGGCTCTATTGCTTCTGGAACTGCGGCAGGCTCATGATGTACGCAACCACGGCACGCGCCTGACGATTGGGCACCCTGGGCGAGTCGTGGTACGCCGTCTCCGCCAGCTCCCTGTGCTGGTCGAGCACATCGCCACCGAGGAGAAGGAGCGTGAAGAAGTCGACGGTGTCCTCGCTCTCCTCGAGGCTCCATCGGCTGCGGTAGTCCCTCGGGTTCCATTCTGCTCGTGCTTCTTGCGTCGTGCTTGGATTGGCGACGCGGTTCACGTACTTGAGCCGCTCGAGCAGACCGACCGTGTGCATCCAGTCAAAGCCCATCTCGGACTCGCCGGTCGGATCGGCGAAGTCGAAGAGCTCCATGCCGGCGAGCCGCAGGTCCTCCACCGTGGTCATGACCTGCTGCGGGGTCGGGGTGGCAGCGATGCCTCGCAGCGTGCTCGCGATGACTTCGAACGGGTCCTTCACCTTCGCCCGGTAGAACTTGAGGCTGAGGAACTCGTCCGACAGCAGGATCGTTCGCAGCACTTCACGGATGTCACCGCGCGAAGTACTCCATGCGGCCATGGCATCGAGGAGCAGGTCGGGCTCTCGGAACTCGAGCCTCGAGATCTCTCCGTCGGCGTTTCTGTCCATCTCCGCGAAGATCTCCGGTGGCTTGCCGTTCGGCAGATCCGCCGTCGGTTCGTCCCAGTCATCGCGGTCCAGGGCTCCGTCCCCGTCGAGATCCGCCGCCTCGAAGAGGTCGACGAGATCCGGGGGCATGTCCTGCGTCCTGGCGAGATCCGAGATGTCGTCGGTCACGAGGAGCTGGATCAGCTTGGTGCAGATGAACTTGCGGCAGTCGCGCAGGGTGACGACCCGGTCGAGCACGCGGTCAAACTCGTTCATCGCCGCGCTGACGGTGTGGTTGGACTGATTGGCCGCGATGCGTACTGTCGCCGCAGGTGACATCGGGTTTCCGAGCGAGTCGACCCCGCCGAAACGCGGCAGGAAGAGGTCCTTGCGGCCCCAGTCGTGGCCGTCGTCGCTGTTTCGAACGCGGTGGCCGAAGTGAAAACCCCAGGTGTAGGTGGCGTCGTCCCAGAAGGTCGGGATCGCGAAACGGAATGGCTCCGGCTCGCGTTGAACGATCGGGTAGTCACGTGCCTCGGGGTGGCTGATGCGAAGGATGTCCTCCTCGTCGTACACCGAGCGCTCGTGCCAGCCGACCCACCAGCCGGTGAAGACCTTCGCGACCTCCTCGATATCGCGTTGGGTGTAGCTGTGGTCGGCGCCGAGGAGGAACAGCTCGAAGAACTCGCGTCCGTAGTTCTCGTTCGGCTCGATGACCGTGTTCTCGAAGTTGTTGAGGTAGATCACCTGTGCCGTGCTCTTCGCGTGCATCTCGGCGAGCTCCCGAAAGCTGCCGAACGCGTAGCGACGGAACGCGTTGTACTCCCTGAGCTCCATGTCCGCGGAGACTGCGTACTGCTGGTTCCCGTTGGCGTACTTCCAGTAGCTGACCTGGTTGATGCTGAGGTACTCGTCGAGAGTCAGGCGGCTCGGGTCATCCCGGTTCTGGCGAGAGAACCCGCTGTAGGGGATGACTCCGGGGTGCTCCTCCCGGAACTCGTTCCACTCCTGCGCGGTGTTGCTGTTCGTGCGGTCGACGGGGGCCGCGGCGAACTGCTGCCGGTTCGGGCGCGAGGCGCCTCCGCCGCGTCCGCCGCGTCCGAAGAAGCTGTTGCGCAGCGCGTTGATCTGGGTGTGGAAGTGGTTGTTCCAGAAGAGGCCGATCTTGTGGAGCAGCTGCCAGCGGCTCGTGACGGCGTCGACGAGAGGGATCGCCTTGATGCGGACCTGCTGGCGGTTCGGGATCGGTCCGTCGGCGTCGAATCCGACCTCGAAGGCCCGGTTGAAGGCATCGAGATCGGGTTCGTGGATAGCCGGGTCGTAGGCCGCCGGAGCGTCGTCGAGCTGCTCCTCGATGTACTCGATGAGGTCGCCGCGCGTCTGGATTCGCGTCAAGAGTTCCTCGGTGGGGCCGAAGGTGATGCGGTTCAGCACGTGCGTGATCAGCGGCAGATCGTCCGAGCACGGAACGTAGGAGGAGCACGAGAGCTGCGGCTCGACCGGGTCGATCCCACACTCGAAGGGGCCGGGCGCGGCGAGCGTGGGACCTCCGATGAACAGCCAGTTCAGGAGGTACGCGCCGTCGCTGAGGTCGATCTCGCGGTCTCGGTTGGCATCCGCCGCGTTGAGGCACGTGGTGCCCGCGCCGCCGAGGAAGAGGTGGTTGAACAGAGCGGATGCGTCGGCGATGTCGACCACGGCGTCCGAGTTGAAGTCGCCGCGCACGAAGTTCTGCACGCGGAAGAAGTGTGACTCCGGCGGTGGAGCGCCGCCTCCTGCCGCGCCGCCCTGGGCGCCGGCTGCCGGCACATGGCCCGGTGGCCGCGGTTGCCCGATCGCGAGGTTCACGGCGAGGATGCAGAAGAGGGTCACCAGAGCCGTCTGCCCGCTCCTCGCCCGGCGGGTTCCCGCCCGGACGGCGACCGGCCGCGGTCGCGCCTGGACTTGTCGTGCTTCGATTCGTCGAGTTCGGTCCATGTCTGTCCTTCCTCCCGACCTGCTGACGCAGACGGCTCCCGAAGCCCTGACGCCGGCCGGGGCGCGACGGGCTCGGACTCGTCGCCGCCGGGCTGTTTCCCGACGCGATGCGTTCAGCGACTCTGCGATGTGCGTGGCGGGCCCCTCTCGGGCCGGGCCCCGGCATCGGACATAAACCCCGCAGCGACGGGCGAGGTTGTCCATTGTACTCGTTGATTCCTTGGAAATGTCGTTCCACTGCGCCGATGTCGCGGTAGATTCGACAGGGTCGGACACGCGTTTGCGAGGGTGGGCTGGAACACGGGAGCGTTTCTTGGCGGCTGGTAGCGGTGAGAATCGCAGCGCGAGCGCGATCGACCGTTTCAGCCGCCTCGGAACATCGGCTGTCGCCCATCGCCGTGGTTCCGACGCTTGCGGAGCGCAGAAGAGGAATGAGAGTCCAGCGTTGTAAACACAGGTTTACAGGTTTCCTGCCACCGATTGCCAAGGTTCTTGTCATGCTGGCGCTGGTCGCCGGTGGGATGCGGGTCGACGGAGGGGGGGACGAGCGCTTCGTCCGCGGCGACGTCGATCAGGGCGGCGAGGTCGACATCTCCGACGGGGTCGCGGTCTTCGACTATCTGTTCCTCGGGGGCGACGAGCCTCCGTGCCTGGACGCGGTGGATTCGAACGACGACGGTCAGATCGACCTCGCCGACGGCATCTACATCCTCAACTTCCTCTTCCTCGGCGGGCCGATCCCTCCGTTGCCGTCACCTGGCGGTCCCTGCGGGGGACCCGATCCCACCGCGGACGCGCTCGGCTGCGCCGCTGGCGTGCCCGCGGGAGCGGCGCCACCCGAGGTCGAGCTCTTCGCGGCGCTCGCGCCGCCGGCAGGCGTACGTCAGCGCTGCCGCGAGCTTCTCGGCGTCAACGGTGACGGCGAGTACGTGGTGGCCGAGGGGCAGCCGTTCGTCCTGCTCCTCGAGGCGCGTCGCAACGAGAGCTCGCGTGCTCCGTTCTCGCTGATCTCAGCGGTCACCGGAGTCGGAGATCCGCTCGTTCTGGACGTTCGCTGTGACCGCGACCTCGGGGACCCCCGCAGCGGCGGCGTTGCTGCCGGAGCTCCTCTCGCCCCGCTCTTCGGTGTCGACATCGACCCGTGGATCGACCGCGTCTATCTGCTCGACCACGTCGCGATGCGAATTGGCGGCGACGGTGCTCGGAGTCCCGTGCCCGGTGTCTACCGCTTCACGGCGCGTGTCACCGATGACGAGTGCTCGACCTCGCAGGCCTTCAGCACGTCCGTCCGGGTGAACGCGTCGCGCGCTCCGGTCATCCGCATGCGGATGGAGGACCGCTCGGTCGAAGGCGGCGCGCCGATGCAGCACCACGAGGGAAGCGGTGGCGCGCGCCTCGCTCAGGGGGGCGAGCCCTGGCTCGTCGGCGAGGGCGCGGCGAACCCGCACGGCGGGCCGGTGCCGGATCTGGCGTCGCTGACGCTCACGGCCGATCCGCCGTTCGCCGGCGGCGCCGACCTCACGAGTCGGCTCGACGAGCTGCCCGGGTCGCCCGGTGTCCGGATCCTGAGACTCGAGGCGCCGTGGTATCCGGCGACAGGCAACACGCGGCTGGAGGCTGGCGTCGGCACCGTGGGTGAGGCGCTCGGCGCGGCGGCGAGCTTGACGCTCGAGGTCGAGGTCGACTACGCGAGGGACGTGCAACCGATCTGGGATCTGCGCTGCACCGGCTGCCACGAGTGGCCGAACAACTTCCAGGGGCTCGAGCTGGTCGGGCTCGACGCGGAGTCCGTGCGGCGCGGTGTCGTCAACCGCTTCGCGTCGCAGCCGGATCTCGACTCGTTCGCCGCGCGGCTCGTTCGTCCGCACTTGCCCGGGAGCAGCTACCTGTGGCGCAAGATCGTCGGGACGCAGGGGGCGCCGGGGGTCGGCGGCACGGGGTCCCGTATGCCGCGAGGCGAGGACCCTCTGTCGGCGGAGCACCTGCACACGATCCGCAGCTGGATCGTCCAGGGCGGGCAGTAGCCCCGGGATGCGGGTCCAGCGCGTCGCTATCGGGAATATCCTCACGCGGACGACGGGTTACCTGAAGTCGGTCTCCTCGCACTCCGCGCAGCCCTATCGAGGTTGCACCCTGGGACTGTCCCTCTGTGGCGTCGGCTGTTACGTGCGTCACAACCGCTGGGTCACCGCCGATCGTCGGTGGGGGAGCTTCCTCGAGGCGCGCGGCAACGCGGCCGATTCGTACCTGCAGAACGTCGAGAAGGAGCGCCGCTGGGCGCGCAAGCAGCGCGGTGAGATGGGCGTCTTCCTGTCGAGCTCGACCGAGCCCTTCCTGCCCCAGGAGGAGAAGCTCGGTGTGACGCGTGCGCTGCTCGAGGCGATGCGGGAAGCGCCGCCGGACGCTCTCGTCGTGCAGACACACACCGATCGCGTCGCTCGCAGCGTGGATCTGCTGCGCGATCTCGCCGCGTGCTGTCGTCTGCGTGTTCACGTCTCGATCGAGACGGATCGCGAGCGGATCGCCGGCTTGCCGTCGCACGCAAGTTCGGTGGAAAGCCGCTTCGTTGCCGTGCGCCGTCTGCGCGACGCCGGGATCTTCACCGTCGTCACCGTCGCGCCGGTCCTTCCGGTGGAGGATCCGAAGGCGTTCTTCTCACGGATCGCCGCGAGCGCTGACGCGGTCGTCGATCACTTCATCGGGGGCGACGGCCCGCCGGACGGGCGTCGGACGCTCGCGACTCCGCTTCCGGAGGCGATGGCGAGGATCGATGCAGGGTCCACCGCTCTGGAGTATCGCGAGCGGATCGTCGCGGTGGCGCGGCGCTGCATGCCGGGTCGGGTGGGCGTGAGCGTCGAAGGCTTCGCCGGCCGCTATGCGTGAACGATGTCGGGCGGTGTCCGGCGTCCGGGAACGGCCTCGTGGCGTGCTACAGCTTGGGGTCTTCGAGCTCGAAGGTCACCTTCGTCGTCTCGCCCTTCTTGATGGTCAGCTTCTTCTTCACCGTCTTCTTCACCAGGTAGGGAGCGAGGATCTCGTGTCGCACCTCGAACTCGTAGGTGCCGGGAGGGATGTTCATGATCCTGAAGCCGCCATCGTCGTCGGTGACGTCGAAGTGCTCGTGAGGAAGGATGTGGATGCGCGCGTTCATCCACGTGTGGAAGCTGCAGCGCAGGAGGCACATGCCCGGTTTGCGGGCGGTGGAGGGGTGCTCGTAGGGCTTGTCCCGGGTGATCGCCGAGTTGAAGTTCATGGCCAGTAGCCCCTGAGCGTTGTGGATCACCGGGTCCTTCGATGAGACCTTGACCTTCGAGCCCACGGACATCGCGGAGATGTGGGGGACGAAGTTGCAGTTGACGTTGTCGACGACCAGGACGCGTCGCTGCGGTTTCTTCCGGAACCTCGTCTTCTCGGTGATCGTGACGACGCAGTTGCGGATGCCGCCCTTCTTCGAGACGAGCAGCCGCTCGTCCTTGACGTGATTCATGCAGAACTTGGCATCCTTGTTGTTCGCCGGCACGCCCGGGAAGGGATCGAGCGTCGGAGGCTCGCCTTTCAGGACGACGGTGCCCTCGAGGTGGCCCATGGCCGGATTCGCCTTCTGCTCGCCCTCCTTCGCGGCGGTGTCTTGCTCTTCGGTCTTGACGGCCACCGGCACTTCCGGCAGCGGAGCGTCGAGACCGGTGCTGCCGCCGAGGCCGGCGCGAGCGACCTTCGCCTCCGGGTTGTCGCCACTCGAAGGAGGGGCTGTCGAGACGATCCCGTCGTCATCTGAGCCCGCATTGCTTCCCTGGACGACGGCGAGAACCACGAGGCTGGCGAGGACGGCGCTGAGGACGACGTATCGAATCAACGGAGTTCTCCTTTCGGGGACGGTCTTCTGGAGACGATCTATCGGGAACGTACTGCTGCAAAGGCTCTGTCGGGCAGGCCCTTCCGAGGACGGTCGATCCCGTCATCGTCCCGGCGCGACCCGAGCGGTCAATGGTCTCCGTTCCTCTCCCACCAGTCGCGCCAGGCGCCGATGTCCGCGCCGAAGTTCTGACCGGTGATCTTGTGGAGGGCGCGAAGACGAGCGGTCAGCTCCACCTTGCGCACCTTGACGTCAAGGGCGACGCCCTCGAGGTTTGTCGCTATGACCGGATCAGCGACCTCGATGATCGAGAATCCGGTGCCGCCCGAGACCAGCTCGTAGTCGGCGATGTACGCTCGTTGTGTGACCTGTAGCATGTGCGCCCGGCCGAAGCCTTGCCAGGTCATGTGGATGGACCCGAGGATCTGGGGCACGACGGCGCGATCCGGAAACAGCGAGATGGCGTTCGCGGCGCGCGTGCGCACCGAGGGCCGCTGGTGGGTGAGGCCCTGGGCGAGAACCTTCGCGGTGCTGCGGTCCGCGATCCTCTTCAGCGACGCGAGGCTGCGATCCCGCACCGGACGGTAGCCGTCCAGCAGCGCCGCCCGGACGAGGCCACGGACGACGCGTGACTTGCCTCGGGCGTCGAGTCGGTTCGATGCGAACTTGCGGGCACCGGGCAGCTTGCTGTGACGCAAGGTATGGAGGAACACGTCGATGCGTTCATCGTGCTGGAGAGCCAGGACACGGTCGCGCGCCTCGAGGCCCGCCTCGATCACCGAGGACGGCGCGGTCTTGACGGGTGTCTTCGTGACCGGTGTCCTCTCACCCGCCTCGCGCCTCCGGCCGGGGGCGGATCCGGGAGCTTCGGGCCTCTGCAGTCGTCGGCCGTTGTCGGGTCTCTTCGGCGTCGCCTTGACGACCCGGATGACGTCATCGGCACGCACCGCTTTCGGCGTTTTCGTGCCGACCGGCTTGCGTGAGCCCTCCGGGGGGCGGGCTGCATCCGCTCCCGGTTTCGCGAACCGCTTCGGCGCCAGCGCCGCCGCTCGTGCCCAGGCCTCGACGTCCTTGGAGCGCCGCTCGAGGCGCCTCTTGCTCTCCTTGAGCAGCACCTCGATCTGGTGGCGCAGCGTCACCTTCTTGCCGCGGAATTCGACCTTCTCGTTGCGGGGGCTCTTCTCGACGTGGAAGACGTCGTCCTTCGGGAGGTAGACGACCTCGCCGGTCTCGAGCGTGAAACGGTAGCCCTTGCGGTGCTTGCGGAGGTCGATTCCCCGCAGATGTTCGCCGTTGCGCAGGCTGACCCAGTCTGCGTGGGCGGTAGAGACGCAAAGGGCCAGGATGGCGGCGGTCATCCGGACGGAGCGGGACATGCGCGGACCTCGGCTTCGAGTCATCGGCCGTCTCGGCGGCGACGCGCGGGCAAGATCTCTTCTCTCGGTTCACGGTCCCCGCGGCGGTGCGGCGGCCTCGAGCTTCCCCCTACCCTAACTCCGTGTGCGGTGGAACGGCAGAACTTTTCACCGTCCTTGTGGACCCCGTGGGCGGGTTCGGGAGGAGGACTCGCGCTCCATCCGACGGGCGCCGCAGGCTCGTTATTCAACCCGGATCGAAAATCATCCGGGTCCGGAACCGACGCCGGTCGATCTCGAGTTGCCACTCACCGGGCGCCCAGCACCCCGATGAAGGTCTTGCAGAACGCCGCCAGGTCGGGCCAGCCTCGCGACGTGACGATGTTGTCGTGCACGACAACATCTCGGTCGACGTACACGCCTGCGGCCATCTCGACGTCCGGTCGGATTCCCGCGTAGCACGTGCACTCGACGTCCTCGATGCTGCCGGCCGTGTAGAGGAGCATGACGCCGTGACAGAGCGCGCCGATCGGCTTGTCCTTGGCGAGGAAATGTCGGACGATGTGCAGCAGCTCGTTGTCGCTGCGGATCTCCTCGGGGGCGCGGCCGCCAGGAATGATCAGACCGTCGAAGCTTGCAGGATCGGCGTCCTTGTACGATGTTCCAGCCTGGACGCGATAGCCGGGTTTCTCGGTGTAGCCGTCGTACCCCGGCTCGAAGTCGTGCACGACAAGCTGCAGCAGCTTCTCGTCGGGAGCCGCGATCGTGGGCTCGATACCCTCTTCCTGCAGCCGGTAGTAGCAGTAGAGGACCTCGAGGGACTCGCCGAAGTCGCCGGTGGCGATCAGGACTCTTGCGCTCATGGGGAACAGGGTCGGCTCTCGGGTGGTGGATGGGGAACCTCGGGACCGGTGGGACAGGATGCCCGGAATCCGCCGACGTTCAACCCAGAACCCGCCGGGGAGCCGCGAATCGGAGGTGAACGTGCCATGAAGGAGCCCCTGCCGCCCGCCTTCGCCGGGTACTCGGTCATCGAGCTTCTCGGGGTGCTCCATCCGCTGTGGACCCGGAGCACGCTCCAGGGGCTCTTCGCCGCCGGCCGTGTGCGCAGTGCCGGACGTCCCGTGGCGCTCCGCACGCCGGTCAGCGAGCTCGCGGATCTCGAGATCCGCGGCGACATCGTGGGGACGCCCGAGATCTGGGCCCCGGGTACGCCGTGCGGGGTTGACGTGCTCTTCGAGGACGACAGGACGACCGTCGTCGCCAAGCCCTCGGGAGTGCCGGTAATCCCCGATCGCCGGTCAGGACGCGAGAGCTGCCTCGGCTTCCTCCTGCGCCGCGAGCTCGAGGCGCGCGGGACGAAGCCGGTTGACGCGTTCGTGCGTCCGCGTGTGGTCCACCGGCTCGATCGCTTGACGAGCGGCGTGCTGATCTTCGCGAGGACACCGGACGCCGAGCGTCAGCTTGCCGGCTTCTTCGAGGAGCGCCGAGTGCGCAAGGAGTACGTGGCGCTGCTCGCCGGCGACGTGCTGCCGGCGCGGATCACGATCGACGGCCCGATCGAGCCCGGTCGCAAGGGGCGCATGCGCACGGGTGCCGGCGGCAAGCCCGCGCGGACGACCTTCGAGCCCCTCGAGCGGTACGGCGATCTGACCCTCGTGCTCGCCAGGCCGTATACCGGCCGCACTCACCAGATCCGTGTCCACGCGCTGGCGATCGGTCATCCGCTCGCGGTCGATCCCCTGTACCGCCCGGGCACGTGCGGAGGTCGGACCCGGCCGCCGGGCATCGACCGGCTGACGCTGCACGCGCGGACCTACACCTTGCCGCGCGAGTGGACCGGCAGGAGGGAGCTCTCTTGCGAGCTGCCGCCGGACTTCGAGTCGGCGCTGGGGGAGCTGAGACGACGGGGGTAGGCGCCTCGGTACGCGTCGTGCGACGGCGTCTGACCGTACGGCGGCAGGCTCGTCGGCGTTCGCTCGGCGGCTTGTCGACCCTCCGCCGTAGCGGGCGCCAGTCGGGTGTATCGGAAGGTCCGGCGGTGGGTTGACCGGGGCGGGGGCGCGGGCCCGGGGGGCGCGGGGGGCGAGGTTGGGCGCCCGGCGCCCCGG
>CAYMLL010000027.1:21576-39803 GCA_964390645.1 uncultured Planctomycetia bacterium
GGGGGGTTTGCGGGGCGGGGGGGGGGGGGGTGGGCGGGGGGCTTGCGCGCGCCCGGCGCGACTCGTCGGGAATAGGTTGCCAGCCGGAGCCCATGATCTGTCGATACGAAGACGTGAGTCGGCTTCTCCGTGACCACGTGTCCCGTGTTTCAGGAAGGAAACGGTCTGCATGAACAAGGTCCTACTCCTCAGCAAGGAGTTTCCGCCCCGAGTTTACGGCGGCGCAGGGGTCCACGTGGGGTTTCTCAGCACAGAGCTCGCGAAGCTCCTGTCCGTCGAGGTGAGATGTTTCGGCGAGCAGCTTCACGAGGCGGTCGTCGGTGAGGTAGGGGTCACGGGGTTCCGGGGAGGACCGGAGGACTTCGCGGCGCTGGATGATTCCCTGCGAAAGGCGATCGAGCCCGTCGGGGTCGGTCTGCGCATGGCGGCGGCACCGACGGATGCGGACGTCGTTCACTGTCACACCTGGTACTCGATGCTCGCCGGTGTCTGGATGAAGAAGCTCCATGGCGTTCCGCTCGTCGTCACGGCTCACTCGCTCGAGCCGTTGCGGCCGTGGAAGCGTGAGCAGCTCGGACGCGGGTACGACCTCTCCTCGTGGATCGAGCGCGTCGCGTACGAGGAGGCCGATGCGATCATCGCCGTGTCGTCGGCAACCCGTGACGAGGTGCTCGAGTGCTACGATGTCGAACCCGACCGCGTTCACGTGATCCACAACGGCGTCGACCTCGATGTCTATCGCAAGAGTGACGGGTCGAGCGTCGTCGCGCGGTACGCCGGGAAGTACGGGTTCGACGCTTCGAAGCCTTTCGCCCTCTGCGTCGGGCGTGTCACGAGGCAGAAGGGCATCGTGCATCTCGTGCGTGCGCTGCGTTACCTGCAATCGGATATCCAGGTGGTGCTGTGCGCGGGTGCTCCGGATACCGAGGCGATCGGCCGCGAGATGGAGTCGGAGGTGAAACGCGTGAGCGCGGAGCGCCCTGGGGTCGCGTGGGTGCCCGAGATGGTTCCCGTCGACGACCTCGTCGCCCTCTACAGCGAGGCGGATGTCTTCGTCTGCCCCTCCGTCTACGAGCCCTTCGGGATCATCAACCTCGAGGCGATGGCCTGCGAGACGCCGGTCGTGGCGTCGTCGGTCGGTGGCATACCCGAGGTTGTTGTCGATGGCGAGACCGGCTTCCTCGTGCCGTTCGAGAGAGCGGATGATTCGACGGAGCCGCGCGACCCGGAGGCCTTCGCCATGTCCCTGGCGCGTCGCGTCGATCAGCTGGCGGCGGACGACCGGCTGCGCCGCTCGATGGGGCTCGCGGGTCGGCGTCGTGTCGAGGAGCAGTTCTCGTGGACCGGTGTGGCCGGCAGGACGGTGGATCTCTACCGGCAGGTGAGCGAGCCGATTCCCACCGAGGCCTGAGCCCGGACTCGTCAAAGCCCACCTGTCAGGAACGAGCCGTCCGCTTCGCTCGGGCAGGCTGTGGCGATGGCTTCAGTGCCCCCTGGGTGAGGCGCTCGTCTGTTGCCAGGACTGCCGTCGAACCTCGCCCGGCCCGCGTCTTCTCGATCCAGCGGGCGTGCTCGTGAGTCGGGTTCGGGCCGAGGGGGCCGACGACTTCGTTCTCGGGACCGGTCCCGCAGAGCCGTTCGCGCACCGCTGGACTTACCCGTGGCACCGGGCATAATGAACCGCGGGCCTCCCGTTCGTAGCACGGAAGGCGGCGTATCGTGTTGTCGTGAGCTAGGCCGCGAAGCAGGTCGGGAGTCAGGGACCTTGGCGGACAGGACGCGTAAGTGGGGGCTCAACGTCGTCGGACCCTTCTACGTCGACGAGTCTTGCATCGACTGCGATCTCTGCCGCGTCACCGCTCCTCACAGCTTCCGGGCTCACGAGGAGGGTTGCCACTCTTACGTTTTCCATCAACCGGTCAGCGCCGCGGAGATCGCGTTGTGCTTGGAGGCCCTCCAGGAGTGTCCCGTCGAGGCGATCGGCCGGGACGAGGCCTCGTGCGATGGAACTCCGCGTGATGAGGGTTCCGGTCCGGGCGACAGGTCCAGGTTGGATGCCCGACGTCCGGCCTGAGTCGCACGCTGCCGGGGCCGACGCGCACGGTTGTGGACCGACGAGCCAGAGTCGATAGCGAGAGATGACCTTGTCCGACAATACCGTTCAACCCGATGCCGTGCTCGAGATCCTGCGCACGGTCGAGGATCCCGACCTCCGTCGGGATATCGTCAGCCTGGGTTTCATCAAGGATCTCGTCGTCGACGGTGGCAAGGTCGCGTTGAAGGTCGAGCTGACCACGCCTGCCTGTCCGGTCAAGGAGCAGCTCCAGGAGGAGTGTCGCAGCAAGGTCTCCGGCATCCCCGGCGTCTCCGACGTCGACGTGACGATGACCGCCCAGACGCGTCGCGCGAGTGTGTCGACCGGCCCCCTGCTCGAGGGTGTTCGGAACGTCATCGCGGTCGCCAGCGGCAAGGGTGGTGTCGGCAAGTCGACGACGGCGATCAACCTCGCTCTCGCTCTGCATTCGACCGGCGCCGCCGTCGGGCTCCTCGATGCGGACGTCTACGGTCCGAGCATGGCGATGATGTTCGGGCTCGATGGGCGGCCCATGGTCAACGAGGAGAAGAAGCTGATCCCACTCGAGGGACACGGCGTCAAGGTCGTCTCGATGGGCTTCCTGGCGGACGCGGATCGCCCGGTGATCTGGCGTGGCCCCATGGTTCACGGTCTGATTCAGCAGTTCGCGCGCGACGTGCTGTGGGGCGAGCTCGACTACCTGCTCATCGACCTGCCTCCGGGGACCGGTGACGCGCAGCTGTCGATTTCACAAGTTGTCAGCATCTCGGGCGCGGTCATCGTCACCACTCCGCAGGATGTGAGCCTGATCGACGCTCGCAAGGGGCTCAAGATGTTCGAGCAGATGAAGGTCCCGGTGCTCGGTATCGTCGAGAACATGAGCTACTTCGTCTGTTCGGACTGCGGGAGCCGCCACGAGATCTTCCGCCACGGAGGTGGGGAGAGGGCAGCCACGGAGCTGGGCGTGACGTATCTCGGCGAGGTCCCGATCGATCCCGCGGTCGTCGTTGGCGGGGACGAAGGAACGCCGATCGTCCTCGCGAATCCCGATTCGCCGGCTGCGAAGGCGTACTCGAAGCTCGCCGGAAGCGTCGCGTCTCGTCTCAGCATCCTCGCGGAGCAGCTGGGGGGCTCTCAGGATCCGGTCATGCCGGGTCCGATCGAGTGGAAGTGAGGCGTCACGATTTCTTCGGGACGAGATGAGAGCGTGGGCGATACGGTGCGACCGACCGGCATCCGGCAGGCGGGTCCCAGGGAGCTCGCGATCGACTGGAGCGATGGTGAACGGAGCGTCCTTGATGTCGTCGGTCTGCGTCGCGCGTGCCGCTGCGCAGTCTGTATCGACGAGTGGACGGGTGGGCAGATTCTCCAGCCGGATCAGGTCCCCGAGGACGTGCGTCCTCGGCGGATCGACCTCGTCGGACGCTACGCTCTGTCGATCGACTGGAGCGATGGCCACTCCAGCGGGATCTACACCTTCGACTTGCTCAGAAAGCTCGCCGCGGCCGAATCCAGCGGAGAAAAACCGTGAACAGAAGTGCCCCTTGGTTCGTCCCGTGTGTCGTGGGCGTCGTCGCGCTCAGAAAGCTCGCCGCGGCCGAATCCAGCGGAGAAAGACCATGAAGAGAAGTCCCCTGTCGTCCGTCTCCTTTGTCGTGGGCGTCGTCGCGCTGAGCTCCTGTGGTGGGCCGGAGCGTGCACCGCGCCAGCCGATCCCGGGAGTCGACGTCCCTCATCCGGAGGGCACGAATCCTCACGATCTGGTCTCCGGCTCGGTCGCGCAGCCGTTTCTCGGTAGCTTCGTCGCGGAGGTCACTGCGGCCACGAAGGCGGCACCCGGGCTCGTCGTCGTGCTGCCGGCGCTGACGCGAAACAAGGACAGCGGTCACAATCACGTCAACGGGCTCGGCGAGCATCTCGCAACGCAGACCGTTCTGCGGCTCGCGGATCACGGAGTCGAGACGCTTGCACGCTCGGACCTCGTCAACGCGATGCACCGGGTGGACCTGTCGATGCACCACTATCGCTCGGTCGCCGACGCCGTCGAGATCGCCTCGCGTGTCGGCGCGACCTACGTCGTCACCGGGACGGCTCGTCACCGCGTCTTCGACAACGTGCAGAAGCGCGACGAGAATCTCGAGATCGAGTGGGTCTGCCGGAGAGTGGAGAATCGCGGGATCGTTGCGCTCTGGCGTGTGGCGCTTCCCGGGGGTACCCTGGCCGACGATCTCGTGCGGCACTACCGCAAGGACAGCGAGTGGGACCAGACCGCGCGCAACGAGAGCTTCAAGCCGGGTGGCAGCAACTGATACGAAGTCACGGAGAACACAGTCTCATGCTCTATCGTACGATCTACAGCGTCGCTGTCTTGGTGTTGGCGCTTGCCGTTGTCTCCTGCGCGGGACCGCAGGGACGCATCATGGAAGACTCCGAGCAGGACCACGTCGGAGCGAGAGCGGCGGGAGCCGCTGCGTTCGACCGGCTGGTGGCCGGCTCGGTTTCGAAGCTTCTCGGCAGCCATCACGCGGCTCACGCGGGTGCGGGGAAGCTCAAGGTTGCGGTGCTGCGGATCGACAACGCGAGCGCGGAGGATCTCGGCGACTGGCAGGAGCAGATCTTCGATCTGATCTCCACGAGCGTCAACCAGTCGGGGCGCTACGAGACGGTCAGCGTGCGCTACGTCGACGCGGCTCTGCGAGAGACTCGACTGCGCCGCGACGATCTCTTTTTGCCGGCGAAGCGGCGTCAGTTTCTCGGGATTCTCGAGCGGGACGACAACCCCGCCCAGG
This sequence comes from uncultured Planctomycetia bacterium, assembly GCA_964390645.1. Classification (GTDB taxonomy): domain Bacteria; phylum Planctomycetota; class UBA8108; order UBA8108; family UBA8108; genus CAYMLL01. Next base: position 26,440 of record CAYMLL010000027.1, read on the forward strand.
TGCTGCTGTTCCCCAAGCTGTCGTCGGGCACCACGAGGGGCGACGGGATCGGTCAGCGCAACTACCTGCTGACCCTGGAGCTCGTCGACGTCGCCAGCGGGAAGGACTACCGTGTCACGGAGCGCATCCGCAAGGCCTACAGGCGCTGAGCCGGCGCGGAACTCGCGCCGAGAGTCTGGACCGTCGGAGCCGGCTTCCATGCGTGCTCTCCTCACATCGACCTTGTTGCTCGCCGCGCAGGCTCTGCTGTCGTCCTGCGGGGGCGATCCGATGCTGCAGGTCCGTCGGGACTTCGCGGGAGGACGCTACGAGCTGGTTCGAGGCGAGCTGTCGAGGCTCGCTGCGAGCGATGTGAAGAACGAGCACGTCTGGCGGCTGGAGCGCAGCGTCGCGTCCCTCGCGATGGGGCGACCGAAGGAGGCCATCGGTGATCTGCGTCGCGCGCGCGACGAGCTCGAAGATCTCGAGGGTACGGACTATTCGGGTTGGTTCCAGTCGGTTCTCCTCGACGACACACGGCTGGCGTATCAAGGTGCCGACTTCGAGATCGTTCTGGTCCGGGCCCTCCTCGCTCTCGCCGCTTTGATGACTGGCGAGGCGAATGACGCCGGCGCCTACGCGCTACAGGTCGGCGAGAAGCAACGTGAGATCATCGATGCCTTCGAGGCCAGGGACGGCAGCAAGCCGAAGAATGGCTACAAGCTCGTCGCTTTCGGCTCGTATCTGCGCGGTATCCTCGACGAGGGCGCGCTGAAGTTCGACGTCGCCCGCAGGAGCTACGAGCGTGTGCGCGAGCTCGAGCCGACCTTCGTGTTCAACAACGAGAACGTCACCCGCATCACCGATGGGCACATCTCGGCAAAGGGCAACGGAGTGGTGCACGTGCTCGCCCTCGTCGGCCGTGGCCCCTTTCGCGTCGAGGTCGAGGAGCCGGTGACGCGGGACGCGTTCGCCATCGCACAGCTGGTATGGGCGATCATCCGCGACCGTGCGACGATCCCGAACGTCGCCGCCGTGAAGATTCCGCAGCTGGCGTTCTACACGGACAACCCGACCGAGCTGCACGTCGAGGTCGACGGTCGGTCGGCCGGCGTCACCGCGGTCATCACCGACGTGGAGGAGACGGCGCGCCGGGAGTTCGAGGCGATGCGGGCGCACATCGTCGCGCGCGCGGTTCTCCGGCGTGCGGTGAAGGTGGCCCTTACCGAGGGGGCCAAGGAGGGCGTGCGTTCGCGCCGCCGCGAGTATCGCGCCGAGAACGCTCTTGTGGACCTCGCCATCTCCGGTGCCGGCATTCTCTGGGCCGCGCTCGAGTCGGCGGATCTGCGCTGCTGGAGCCTGTTGCCCGCCAGCTTTCAGGTGCTCCGTCTCGAGCTGCCGGCCGGGGAGCACGACATCGTCTTTCGCGCCGGTCGTCAGGCGGGGGCGCTCGGCTCTCCGCAGCGCGTCCGCGTGCATGTCAGCGATGGTCACAACACGTACGTCAGCGTCATGACCCCGACCGTTGACGGCGGGCCGCCGCCGCAGTCTTCACAGACGGTGCAGCCGGAGACCGGCTCATGAACAGGTTCCGACCGGTGTTGTCGTACGAGAGAAGGAGGTCCGCCATGTCTCGAAGCGCCCCGTGCGCCGTGGCGCTGACTGCGTCGCTCGTCGTTCTTGCAGCCGTCGTCGGCTGTCAGAGCTACGGAAGTCCGCACGGCGTCCAGAACACTCGACCGATCACCCGCCTCGACACGATTCCCCGCGGCGCCAGGGTCCACATCGAGCGGTTCAACATGCGCCTCGGCAAGGCGACCCCGGTCGACCTTCCGGCGGAGCTCGGCTCGAAGGACGTGGTCTCGGTGACGCTCGATGGCTACCGGTCGTGGAAGGGCTCGCTCGGGGAGATCCCGGTGTCCGCACGTGGGACTCACGAGCTGGTGCTGGAGCCGCTGGCGCCGGTCGACTGACGTCCCGCACGGGGGACCCGGCGGCCCGGCGGCGGCTGCTTCGCGCCCGTGCGGAAGACTCGTTCTGCTCGGTGCCGGGAAGACTCCGTCCGGGAACCTCTCCCCCTTGGCGGGCATCCTCGACGACGTCTCTTCCCTCCTGCGGCGTCCGCGGTATCATGAGCTCCTTCTTCAGCGCAACAGGAGGACGGAGAGGTGTCCGCAGAGCAGCTTGGAATCGCTCTCGTCGGGAGCGGGATGATCAGTGAGTTCCAGTCGCGGGCCATCGCCGACCTCGACACCGCACGGGTCATCGGCTACTTCGACACGGTCGCCGAGCTGGCCCGCAAGCGAGCCGAGCAGTTCGGCACGCGGGCGTTCGTATCTCTGGACGAGCTGCTCGCGCATCCGGAGGTCGACGTCGTCTCGATCTGCACGCCCAGCGGTGTGCACCTCGAGCCGGCGGTCGCGGCAGCGGATGCCGGCAAGCACGTCATGGTCGAGAAGCCCGTGGAGGTGACGACGGAGCGCATCGACCGCATCGTGGACGCTTGCCGCCGTGCCGGAGTCACGCTCGGCGCGATCTTTCCGAGGCGTTTCTTCGACACGAGCCGGATTCTCAAGGAAGCCATCGATGCGGGACGCTTCGGCACGCTGAGCCTCGCCGACGTTTACATCAAGTGGTTCCGCACGCAGGAGTACTACGATCAAGGCGGATGGCGTGGCACCTGGAAGCTCGATGGCGGGGGCGCCCTGATGAACCAGGGGATTCACGGCATCGACCTGGTCCAGTGGCTCATGGGCGGGATCGAGAGCGTCTGCGGAAACGCCGCCCTGCGCTCGCACGAGCGGATCGAGGTGGAGGACACCGCGACGGCGTCCGTTCTGTACCACAACGGTGCGCTCGGGGTCATCGAGGGCTCGACAGCCTCCTGGCCGGGCCAGAAGATCCGCATCGAGATCTCCGGCTCGGCCGGTCACGTCGTCATGGAGGACGAGACGATCGTCGACTGGACCTTCGCCGAGGAGCTGCCCGGGGATGCGGAGATCGTCGAGAAGCACGGTCCACGTGCGGGACTCTCCGGCGGCGGTGCGGCCGATGCCAAGGCGATCGACAGTGAAGGCCATCGTCGGCAGTTCGCGGACTTCGTCGGCGCCATCCGCGAGGGTCGTACGCCGTTCTGCGACGGCTTCGAGGGACGCGCTGCCGTTGCGGTCATCACCGCGATCTACCGCTCGGCTCGGGAGGGGCGACGCGTCACCGTCGAGTGAGACGTGCGGGCGGTCGCTCTACTACCTCGTCAGCCTCACCGTCGTCCTCCTGGAGCCGGTCGGCGTGTTGCGGATTGCCCTCGCCGGCGCCGCTCATCCCGTCGCTGCTGCGGCGCTTCGCGGTCCCGCTGCTGGCGTACACCGGGCGCCGGGGGCGTTCGGTGTCGTCTCGTTCGCGACGGTGATGGATGGTGTGAGCGTCTGCGAGAGACGATCACACCATCCTTCGCCGGCCGGATCCGGACTCAGGCTCCGGCGCAGCCGAGGTCATCCTCGGTCGGATCCGTGCCTGCTTCCGGGAAGGGCGCCGCCGGAGCGATTCCCTGGCGGAAGAGGAAGTTGAGCAGGATGATCGCATCGGTGAGGATCACCTGGCCGTCGTCATCCAGGTCCGCCGCGTCCTCGCAGATGAGCTGCGGCTCGAGGAAGAGGTGGTGCAGGATCTGCACGGCGTCCGAGACGTTGAGACGGCCCGAGAGGTCGGGGTCGCCGCGGATGAAGGTCCCGTCGCCGCTGTCAGGAACGGTGATCCGAAGCGTCTCGCTGTCCGACTCACCGATTTCCGGGCAGGAGACGACGACCGCGTACTCGCCGTCCGCCGTGTCGTCCGGTACGCGGAAGGCGATGCGTGCCGGGGCGCCGGTGCAGTCGGTGTCCGCTGCCGCGATGACGGTGTCGCCGAGACGCACGGAGACGCCGAGGTGGAGATTCGCGCCGTGAATCGTCACCCACTCGCCGGCCTCGGTCTGTGCCGGATCGAGGCTGTCGATCATCGGGGCGCTCGTCAGCGCCGCGGTCACGGAGATCTGGGTCGTTCCGAGGACTTCGCCGGCGGTGCTGACTCCGATGAACGATATCTCGTTGACCCCCTGCGCGAGGGGCACGTCGACGTACCAGCCGAGCGGGTTGGAGTTCGAGAAGCTCGCTCGATCGCAGCCGGGGTGAGTGTCACCATCGACCGTCACCAGGATGTCGCTGATGTCCACTCCGGCCTGACCCTCGAGGCGAACGACGTTGGTCTCGGCAGTGAAGTCGTCTCCTCCGTTGGTCGTCAGCTCGAAGTCGACCCTCGCGGTGACGTTGCGCGAAACCGCGTTGCGGATCATGGTCGAGCGCCGCTGGATGAAGCCGTTTGCCGACAGCACCTGCGTGTTCGAGAGGCGTCTTCTTTGGAGCGCCAGCTGGTACGGTCGCAGGAAGGCGCCGTTGAACTGGTGGTTGATCATCTCCCAGAGAATTCCGTACATCTGTCGCTTCACCTTCGCGTGATTCCACAAGCGCTGCAGCTCGGGGAACTTCCCCCCCACGTTGGTGTAGGGCCGTGTGATGTCCGCCGGCGGTAGCCAGCCGCTGATGCGACCGTCCTCGTAGGTGAGCTCCATATCCCACGGCAATAGCACCCACTGGCCGTCGGAGGGACGACGGTAGATGTAGGCATTCTTGCCACGATCCGTGCCCCAGGTATCCCAGTCCGTCGTGTGCATCCGGATCATGAGGACTCGCAGGAAGGCGTCGGTATCGATGTGGTCGTGGATGATCTCGTCGTAGACCTCGTTGGGGGTCTGGCGTCGGTCCATGACCTGTGCGAGGCGCACCAGATGGCTGAAGTCGTCCTTCTGCTCGTCGGAGCGCAGCGAGAAGAAGTAGCGGTAATTCTCCTTGTCCTCCGGTGGCAGGTCGGGTGTTCCCCACTTGCCGGCCGTGTAGGGCGGGTAGGTGAGCTTGCCGTCGGTGCTGTCCTCGCGGGAGCCGGCATCGGAGAACTCGAAGCGGTCGTCCATCTCGAAGAAGGAGCCGTGGGAGTCGCCCGGGAACCAGCGCTGGAGAAGCTCGCGATCCGGCACGTGGACGTGCTCGCGGACGCCCGAGCTGCGGCTGTTCGCCTGCCACTGGACAAGCCACTGGTAGAAGAATGGCGCCCTGGTGTTGCCCTGGTTGTGGCGGATCAGGTAGTTCGAGATGCGTTCCAGAGCCGACGTATCGCCGCGCTGGTGGCTCTCGAGCCCGAACTTCTTGATGCGGCCGTGGAGCGGATTGTCCTTCGGCATCTGGATGCGGAAGGAGCTCCACGCACCACGCGCCCAGGGGCTGCCGGAGAAGCGCGCTCGCGCATGGTGGTAGATGTCACGGTTCTGGAAAAGGAACGAGCCCTCGATCTTGTCGTTCGACAGCAAGCGTCGCGAGGACATGTAGCTCTCGGAGGCCGTGTCGGTCCAGAATCGGTACGACGGATGCGCGCCCGTCTGCGGGTTCTCGTGCCGGTAGATCACGTAGCTTCGGTCGAGCGAGTCCGTCGACTCGGCATCGACGACGCGCGGGTGCACGCGCTCGGCGGGATCGATCGGGTAGCGTTCCGTGCGACCGTTGGCGTCGGTCGCCACGATGTAGAAGATCACGCTGGTGCGGCTGCGCTGCCCGGGAATCGTCGCGGTGTACCGATTGCGCACGTTGGGCCCGGCCATGGGGACTTCGTTGAGGTCCTCGCTGTCCGGGTCAGCCGGACGGCTGGTGCTCCAGAACAGCTTGACGTCCTGCACCGTGTCCGGGTCGCGCACGCGGACGGTGATCGTCACGTCCTGGTTGTTTCTCGGCAGCGCCGGCTCCTGCACCAGCTTGTCGATGGTCGGGCCGAGGTTGGCGCTTCCGAGCGCCGCGATGCGCGCCGCCGTGGCACTGTTGCGGGCGCCGGGAGTGCCGAGATCCCGCGGAACGCTCAGAAGGTGCGACTTCGCGAAGTTCTGCAGGTCACCGTGCGTCTGGAAGGTCTCCGAGCCGACGATCCACCGGGCCTTCATCGAGATGTTGTAGCTGTTCCGCGTACGCAGCGGGGATCCGAGCTGCTGCTCGATGCGGTTCACCTTGTAGTCGCCCTTGCTGCGCGCGATGAGCTTCAGCGAGCCACCGCCCTCGAGAACCTCGTCCGGATTGGTCGTGCGACCGGTATTGATATGGGTCCCCTGGATCTGCCACTGGCCGGGGCGCGTGCCGGGGCGTCCGAGTTCAGCCTCGAAGTCGCCATTTACCACGTAGTTGTCGCTGTCGGCCGGTACGAACTCGCCGCTTTCGAGTGACGGGATGGCCAGCACATCGCTCGATGAGATGCTCGAGTTATGGGTCTGCACTGCGAGGACGTTGGGCCCGACTTGCAACAGGTCCTTGAACTCCGAGACGTCGGCCTCGTACTCCCGGCGCTCCCGGGAGCTTCGTGCGCGCGAGTTGAACGCGGTCTCGAAGTCGTCGCCGGAGGGGCGCAGGTTCTCGATCACGATGCGGGTGCCGTTCAGGTATGCGGCGAATCCGTCGTCGTAGACGTTGTGGAAGCGCAGGCCCGTGACGGCGTCGATCTGCTCCTGCGTGAGAGGGAACTCGGTTCGCAGGTAGAAAGAGAGGTAGTTGTCCTCCATCCCCTCGATTGTCGAGAAGTTGTCGAAGCGATCCTCCTCGCCGTAGCCGATGGGTGTGGTCACGGGGTCCCAGCGGGAGTCGTCGAATCCGGGCTGGTGCCAGGCCGCGACCGGGTCGGACGGCTCCTCCGTGCCGGCGAAGAACTTGTAGCTCGCCCCGACCGGCACGAGAGTCGCGTCGGGAACGAAGGTGATGATGCGCTCGACCATACGGATGTCGTCGACGATCGTCAGCGCCATGCCGTTCGCCGCGAAGTGGAGCTCGGGCTCGCCGTTGAAGTAGACGCCGTCGTACTCGATCTCGGTGACGGAAGCCTTGCTCGAGTCGTCGCTGGACTCCCAGGACGACGGCACGTTGTTGTCATGCCAGGCGTCGATCAGCTCCATCGAGGAGCCGCCGCCGTCCGCCCAGAGCGGCCACTGGCCTCCGTCGTGGTAGCGAACCGTGTCCGCGAGCTTGCCGTCGGCGTCCCGGAGGTTGACGCGCTCGCCGTCGTCTCGCAGGCGTCCGAAGGCATCAACCTCGTCGGGGTCGGGTCCGAAAACCATGTCGGCGGGCAGCCCGTAGACGTCGGTGACGTAGGCAGGGTCGCGCGCGACGACGAGATAGCTGTTCGCCGGCATCTCGGTTCCGGCCGGGAACTCGAAGTTGATTCCGCGCGTGAACTTCCAACCGCTGATGTCGATTGTGCGGTCCGTGCTGCGGTTGTGCAGCTCGAGGTACTCGGCGAAGCTCTGGTCGCCGCTCGGTTCGCCGTGGAGAGGATGGTACATGATCTCGTTGATCACGATGTCGCTTTCCACGGCGATCGCGTTCGGCTCGCCTGGCGTCGGTTCCGCGCGGTCGATCCAGTCCTCGTCTCCGTCCGGCAGGCGGGCCTCGCTCTTCTCGCTCTGCTCCGGCCGGAAACTGTATCCGTCGATGACTCGCGTCCGGTCCGGGTTGACGAGCGAGACCAGGCGCTGGGCGCCGCTGCCGATCCCCGCGCCGTCTTCCCCGATGGGAGTGAGGTCGAGCCCGAGCTGTGTCTCGGTCAGGCGCAAGCGAGCGCGCGACGCGAGCACGGTGTTCGCGGGCAGTGCGCTGCGCTGAGTCTCGTCGTTGAGGTTGCGTCCCGTGACGATCCAGTAGCCCGAGAGGTCGACCTCGGCCTCGCCCTTGTTGTAGAGTTCCAGGAAGAGCTCGCCGGCGGTGTACAGCAGCGCTTCGTTCAGGACGACCGGGATATCGCCCGTGGTGGTGTCGTTCGCCTCGCCGGGACTGCCACCGATGATCGTGCCGTTCTCGCCGTGCGTCAGCAGGCCGTCGGTCTCCCAGTTGTCGGGGTCGTCCGGCTCATCGTAGGGGTCGTCGAGCCCGATCGAGTGTCCGAGCCCGTCACCGGAGACCGGCCACTTGCCGCGGTCGTCGTACCGTACGCGGCAGTGTACGACCCCGTTTTGCTCGGAGAGCTCGACGGCCTCGCCTCCGTTGGCGAGCGCACAGCCGGAGCCGTCGTCGAGGTCGCCGGGGTTGTCGTCGCAGTTGCCCGTGCCCCAGTCGCCGAGCGTGTTCTCGATGTTGTAACGTGCTCGGATCAGCTCCTGGTCAGCGCAGACGACGACGTAGTCACCGTCCTCCATGAAGAACCCGTCGGGAAACTGGAACTGTATCCCTCGTGAGAAGTACCAGCCGGACAGGTCGACCGGCGCGGGGGACGCGTTGTGGATCTCGATGTACTCCCCCGCACGGCCGGTACCGGCCGGATTGTACATGATCTCCGTGATCACGATCAGCTGCGAGTTCTGGGCCCGTGCGGAGTCGCTCGAGGTCAGTGTGAGGAGGAGGCAGAGAGCGATAGATGCGGTCAAGGTGCCGGGTCGGCGATGGCAGGGGAGGCTATGGCTCACGGGATTGTCCCTGATTTCCGGGTCGGTTGGTGGTAACAGCACGAGGGGAGTGGGCGGTAGGGTCGGTTCCGGTGGGCCGCGGCGAGCTGCGAGCCCTCCCGGGGATACCACCGACCAGCGTTCTCGGCCTGTCGGGAACTCCGCTCCTCGTCCGGTCCGGAAGCCCGACTGCCGACACGTTACCCGCCTCGTTACCCGTCGAGCAGATCGGCGCGCCACGAAGGTCCGGAGAACCGGGAAGCCACGAGTACTCGCTGTGTCGAAGCGGGCCGCCTTCGACCGTGCCGGGCGGACACCGACAGTACCCAACTCAAGCCGCGTCCCCGACTTGCCAGCAGCTTTCCCGGAGACGGACAACGAGGGGCCATTTTATGGGCCCGAGCAGCTCAAGTCAAAGGGACAGGGACACCTTCGGACCTCGCGAAGGGCTTCAGCCGTTTTCCGGAACTTACAGTGGTATTGAGACTTCTGCTGCCATGGTTACGAGGAAAGCGGTCGCCGGAAGTTTCTTTTTCGGTCTCCCGGGGCTACAATCGGTCTGTCTCGACGTCGGGCGGAGACGTTTCGAGTCGGTCGAGGCGGTGGGTTCAGGTCTCGGGCCGGGTCGGGGGTCCGGGTGGTCTTTTTTCGTTCAGCGCGTCGGTCGGGAGAAGCTTGTCGCCGATGCCCGGGAATCCAGTCTGCAGTGTCTGCGGCGAGGACGCGTCGGTCGTCGGGACCACGGGGCCGGACGGCTTCTGCGCGTCGTGCCGCGAGCTGCGGGGGGGCGACATCGACCGGGAGCCTCCCGGTGGCGTGTCGGGGGAACCCGGTAGCGACGGGGCTCTGTCGAGCGAGGACACCGTCGGCGGCGAGATCGGTGACGCGTCCAGTCTCGACGAGACCGTCACGGAGTCGGATACCGTCGCCGGCATGGACACCGACGCGCCCGACCTCGAGGACGAGGCCGCCGAGAGCTGGAGGGAGGGCGGCCTCGTCGCCAACCGGTTTCGCCTGCTCCGCTTCATCGGGCAGGGCGGCATGGGCAAGGTCTACCTGGCGCAGGACGAGACGCTCAAGCGCCCGAACGCGCTGAAGCGTATCCCTCAGGAGATCATCTTCGACGTCGATGCGCGCGACGATCTGCGCCTGGAGGCCAACCGACTCCTCGATCTGGCGCACGAGAACATCGTGCGGGTCCACACCTACTACGACGGCCCGACCTGGCCCTTCTTCGCGATGGAGTACCTGCAGGGGCCGACGTTGAAGAAGCTCCTGCGCGAACGGAAGCGTGAGGGGCGCGTTTTCTCCCCCGAGGAGGTGATGCACGTCGCGGGGCAGGTAGGCTGTGGGCTCGAGCACGCGCACGCTCACAAGATCATCCACCGGGACCTGAAGCCGGCGAACCTGATGCTCGTGGGGGTCACGACCGGCGATGTCACCGACTCCGACACGGTCAAGATAACGGACTTCGGAATCTCCCGTGTCGCGGCCGACAGCACTCTGCGGCAGACGGGTCGACGCAGTGGCACCTTGCCGTACATGAGTCCCGAGCAGTACCGCGGTGAGGCCTGCACCGAGCAGAGCGACATCTACTCGCTCGCTTGTACACTCTACGAGTTGCTCTGTGGCACGCCTCCGTTCACGACCGGGGACATCGGGTACCAGATCCTCAACGTCGAGCCAAAGCCTCTCGAGGACGTCCCGCGTCCCCTCGCGACCGCGGTCGAGAGGGCGCTCTCGAAGCGACCGGAGGACCGCTTCGAGACGGTCGGCGGCTTCGTCGCGGCCATCGACGGTCGTGTGCGTGTGCCGCCGCGCCGCGCATTCGGCGGCTTCGGTTCGGTGGCGTCGAAGATGGTTGCCGGGCTGATCTTCGCGGGGCTGGTGCTCTTCCTCGCCTGGAGTGCCTACAGCGGAACCGACGAGCCCTCGTACGGGGGGAGCTCGAGTCGCGAAAGTCTGGGTGACTCCTCCAAGCTGTTGCCCGCGGACGCTGCGGCGACGCCGGCCGAGCGCCGTAAGAAGCTCGATGACTTCAGCGGCTGGCTCAAGCAAGCGCTCGATGCGGATCTACCCACCGTCATCGGCCGTCGCCACGCAACACGCGTCTCGCCGACCGGTCGACCCCATATCGATGTCGATTTGCGCTTCGTCGAGCAGGACGCTCCGATGGGTGCGGCGCTGCTGTCTCGGGTCATCTTCATCGTCGGTCCCGTCGATAGCGACGGTCTGCTGGTGCAGCACCAGGTACCCGGGCAGTCGGAGAACGGGGTCCACACGTTCACGTTCATGGGGCTCGGCGAGGGCGCGCACGTGCTCAAGGCCGTGCTCAGCACGTCCGGCTCGATTCTGTCCGAGAAGCAGGAGCTGTTCCGGCGCGACCTGATCGTCGATCTGACCCCGCCGGTCTTCGATGTGCGGGCCCTGCACTCCGACGTGCTCGTCGAGGCTGCCGGAGAGGTCGGCGAGTTCTTGACCGGCCGTCAGGTCTTCGCGACCTTCGAGGAGTCGGTCGATGTGCGGCTGGCCACCGGCGACGTGGGCGACGTCAGCGACATCGAGGTGGCGTACTACCAGATCGTCACTCCGGACTCGACGTCGGCGCCGATCGAGATCGAGGACCCCCAGAGCTGGCGGGTGCCGCGCCTCGCTCCCGGCGAGCGCAAGACGCTGCGGGTCTTCGCCACCGACCGGGTGGGGCATCGCAGCGGCGAGCACGACGTCGTCTTCCATCGCTACAAGATGGACCTCGAGGAGTTCCGGACGGTGGAGGTGATCGGGAATGTCGCGACCCTGCAGGGCGTCTTTCGCTATCAGGGCGACTCCTATCCGGATCTCGTCTTCTTCGTCAACGGCGAGGAGGTGGAAGCTGGCTGGCGCATTCTCTCCGGGGAGAGCCGGACCGCTTCCGACGGGCTCTTTCCTTCCACCCCGGACCCGTCATCGGACATCGGCAGCGGTGTGATGACAGGCCTCGCGTTCGAGGCGCGCGTTACGCTGCTGCGTCCCGCGAACACGGTGGAGGTGCAGTACTCGTGGAAGGAGCGTCGCGCGGGGTCGTTTCCGAAGGGGGGCTTTCTCGACAGTGTTCGGATGCGCGCTCCGGGGATCGAGTTCGCCATCGCCGGGGCGCGTCCGGTCGACGAGGACCCCGTCCCCGGGGAGCGCCCGCGGACGGCCGTCGTCTACACGAAAAAGAGCCAGGTCGCGATCGAGGGCACCATCGAGCCATACTTTTCCGGACTCCAGCTGCTTCTCGTCGCGCAGAACGATTTTGGCTCCCTGCAGAGGACGGTCGTCGTCGATCCCGCCGCGACGGGAACTTCGGGCAAGTTCGAGATCGACGTCGAGGTAGAGCCCGGTGTCGAGAACCTGATCACGATCGAGAGCTACTACCGGGGTGAGGCGGAGGAGCTCCTGCCGGCACCGGATGCCCTGACGGTCTGGTGTGACCAGGACCCGCCGACCGCGAGCGTGACTTTGCAGGTCGCCGGCGAGCAGCTCGTCGTGCGGATTCAGGCCGACGAGGCGGTCGAGTTGCTGCGCGGCCGGCTCGTTCCGATGGGGGGCTCGTCGAGCACGGGCGGCATGACGCCGTGGCAAGACATCCCTGCCGGCACGACTCTGCAGCCGGAGCAGCCGACGTTCACATGGCGTGTGCCGGTTCCGCAGGATTCGATGATGGTTCACGTCGAGCTGACCGACCGTGCGGGGAATGTTTCGACTCTGAAGGAGTTCTTCAATCTGTCGTCTCCGACGCCGGCGCGTGCGCCGGCCGATGGCCCTCGCACGCGCAAGTCATCGCCGGCTCCGGAGCCCGGAACGATTATCTTGCGGTCGCCCTTTCTACACGAGATCAGCATGCGGTTCCGCGTCTGCGGTCCGTCGCGTCTCGAGATGGCCAGTACGGAGGTGTCGGAGTACGCGTGGTTTCTCTTTCTCGAGGAGAAGGGCCGGCGTGAGGTGCAGTTGGGCCGTGGTCGCAGGGAGCACCCGATGGTGCTCGTCGAGGACCACTACCTGAAGCTGCTTCCGGAGTTCGTGCGCTGGTTCGAGGTCAACGCCGCGGACGGCTACTCCTATGCGATTCCGCGTCAGGAGGACTGGTTGCGCGCGTTCACCGGGGCGGGCTCGGTCGACGAGGCTCGCACGGAGATCTCCGACTGGTTCGGGGACCTGCGCAGTGGTTTCGGCTTCCGGCAGTCCGAGCGGTACGGCCAGAACAAGCCCAGCGAGATCGGCGCGCGTCCGTCGAACCTGACCCCGACCGAGCTGCTCGACATGGAGTCGAACCTGCAGGAGATCGTGCTCGACAGCAATGACTTCTACGCGGTCATCGGCGGCCACAATCAGCTCGGCGACGCCGAGCACATGGAGCGGCACTGTCTGGCCTCGCGTCGCTTCGACACGGATACGCGCGAGCTGCTCGGACGCTTCACCGGGCTGCGTCTGTGCCGGCGTCCGAAGACGGGCGATTGATGAGCGGGGCGATGGCAGGATCGCCAGTGGGGAAGCGTCGGCGGGCTCGGGCTTTCTTCCCGATTCCCGGCGCGATCCACTTTCGGTGGCGGTAAGGTCGGGAGCCACGTCGACTGACGAGAGCTTCTCGCGGGTGGTGGCGCTCCGCAGACGCGCAGGGCCACCGACTTTCTGCTCGACTCGGGCGACCTCGGCATCAAGTGGAAGCTGGTCGACCGGAACCGTTTCCGTCTCGCGGTGTCCCTGGACCGTCGGATCGCCATCAATCGCGCCGAGTTCGGCGGTCTGCCGGGCCACCTCTTCAACGTCGAGCTCGACGGGGACTTCGCGGTGACTCGCCGGTTGACGATGACGGCGAAAGTGCAGTTCGCGACCACGGACAGCCACGAGATCCGGGACCAGTTCA
>CAYMLL010000028.1:0-12875 GCA_964390645.1 uncultured Planctomycetia bacterium
CCAAAGGCTGATCCGGCGGCCCAAGCCGTCGCGACTCCGCGGACCCCTCCCGATAAGCCGAGACGTCGACATTGCGGACAAGAGGACCATACCGGCCCGTCGAACGAGGTCTGGATCGAGAGCCTGCTCGTGTTCATCCATCCGAGACCTGCTTTCGTCGCCGCCCTGGGTCCCTCTCTCCGTCTCCGAGATCGTAACCGCCCGAATCGACCACCGTCGACAGCAGAGTCCGAAGAAAACAAGACCGGACGACCGCCCGGCTTTACAGCACACATGGGTGTTGTAAACTACGAGGATGAGTACCGGCAACGCCTCCACCGAACTACGCCTACGGCGTCTCCTCGACGAACGGATCGTCTTTCTTGACGGCGCGATGGGGACGATGGTGCAGCGGCTCCGGCTCGGCGAGGCCGACTTTCGCGGTGAGCTCTTCCGCGACCACCCGATCGACCTGATCGGCAACAACGACGTGCTGTCGCTGACTCGTCCGGAGGTTGTGGCCACGGTTCACCGGGAGTTCCTCGAGGCCGGCTCGGACATCGTCGAGACCAACACCTTCACCGCCTCTAGCGTCTCGCAGGCCGACTACGGACTCGAGGACCACTGCCGGGAGATGAACCTCGCGGCCGCGAGCATCGCACGGCAAACGGTCGACGAGTTTGTCGGCGAGCACCCCGAGCGCGAGTGCTTCGTCGCCGGCGCTCTCGGACCGACCAACCGCACCGCGTCGATCTCTCCCGATGTCGACGACCCGGCGCATCGTGCGGTCACCTTCGACGAGCTCGTCAAGACCTACCACGAGCAGATCGTCGCGCTCGTCGAGGGCGGCGTCGACATCCTCCTGCCGGAGACGACCTTCGACACGCTGAACCTGAAGGCGGCGATCTTCGCGATCGAGACGTTCTTCGAGGAGACCGGCCGGCGGCTCCCGGTGATGCTATCGCTGACGATCACCGACGCGTCCGGCCGCACCCTCTCCGGCCAGACCACCGAGGCGAGCTGGTACTCGGTCCGTCATGCGAGACCGATCTCCGTCGGGCTCAACTGCGCCCTCGGAGCCGACGCGATGCGGCCGTACCTGCAGGAGCTTTCGCGCCTCGCGGACTGCCACGTCAGCTGCTACCCCAACGCGGGGCTGCCCAACCCGCTCAGCGAGACCGGCTACGACGAGCTCCCTGACGACACCGCCCGCGCGCTCGAGGCCTTCGCCAGGGACGGTCTGGTCAACCTCGTCGGCGGCTGCTGCGGCACGACTCCCGCGCATATTCGCGCCGTCGTCGAGAAGGTCGGCAAGCATCCGCCCCGGAAGATCCCCGAAGTCGCACCGGCTACCTGCCTCAGCGGGCTCGAACCGATGCGCGTCGAGGCGGAGGGAGCCCCCTTCGTCATGGTGGGAGAGCGCACGAACGTCACCGGATCGCCGCGGTTCCGCAAGCTCATCAAGCAGGACGACTTCGAGGCCGGCCTGGCGATCGCGCGACAACAGGTCGAGAACGGCGCGAACATCATCGACGTCAACTTCGACGAGGCGCTTCTGGACGGCGAGGCGTGCATGGCACGCTTCCTCAACCTCATCGCCGCCGAGCCGGACATCGCCAGAGTCCCGATCATGATCGACAGCTCGAAGTGGTCGGTCATAGAGGCGGGACTGCGATGCGCCCAGGGAAAGTGCATCGTCAACTCCATCAGCCTCAAGGAAGGAGAGGCAAAGCTTCTCGAGCACGCGAGACTGGTGATGCGCTACGGCGCCTCGGCCGTCGTCATGGCCTTCGACGAGCAAGGCCAGGCGACGAGCAAGGCCGAGAAGGTCCGGATCTGCCAGCGCGCCTACCGGCTCCTCACCGAGGAGATCGGCATGGACCCGCACGACATCATCTTCGATCCGAACATTCTCACGGTAGCCACCGGCATCGAGGAGCACGACAGCTACGCGGTCGACTTCATCGAGGGGGTACGCGAGATCAAGGCCACCTGCCCTGGCGCGCGCACCAGCGGCGGCCTCAGCAACGTCTCGTTCTCCTTTCGCGGCAACAACATCGTTCGCGAAGCGATGCACTCGGCGTTTCTGTTCCACGCGATCGACGCCGGGCTCGACATGGCGATCGTCAACGCGGGAATGCTGGAGGTCTACGACGAGATCGACGCAGATCTCCTCGGTCTCGTGGAGGACGTCCTTCTCAACCGTCGCGAGGACGCCACCGAGCGGCTGATCACCGCCGCCGAAGGTCTCAAGGACCAGTCGACCGGCAAGGTGACGAAAAAGGTCGACGACTCCTGGCGCCGGGGAGGCGTCGAGGAGCGCCTCTCGCACGCGCTGGTGAACGGCATCACGACGCACATCGAGGAGGACACGGAGGAGGCGCGTGTCCGGCACGGCCGTCCGCTCGACGTCATCGAGGGGCCGCTGATGGACGGCATGAAGATCGTCGGCGACCTCTTCGGCGAAGGGAGGATGTTCCTGCCACAGGTCGTCAAGAGCGCCCGCGTGATGAAGAAGGCCGTTGCCTACCTCGAGCCTTTCCTGGAGAAGGAACGCGCCGAAGATCCCAACGCCAGGGCGCACGGGTGCATCGTCATGGCGACGGTGAAGGGCGACGTCCACGACATCGGCAAGAACATCGTCGGAGTCGTCCTCGCGTGCAACAACTGGAACGTCGTCGACCTCGGTGTCATGGTCTCGTGCGATAAGATCCTCGCCACAGCACGCGAGCTGGAGGCCGACGTGATCGGCCTGAGCGGACTGATCACTCCGTCTCTGGACGAGATGACGCACGTCGCCGCCGAGATGAGCAAGCGAGGATTCTCGACGCCGCTCCTCATCGGCGGAGCGACGACAAGCCGAGCTCACACCGCGATCAAGATCGCGCCGGCCTACGACCATCCCGTCGTCCACGTCCTCGACGCGTCCCGCGCCGTCGGCGTCTGCTCGGAGCTGACGAGCGAAAAGCTGCGCGACGAGTTCACGGCGCGAAACGCCACGGCGCAGGCCGAGGCGCGCGCGCGGCACGAGGCGAGCAGCGGCACATCGGCCAGGATCCTGTCGATCGCGCAGGCGCGTGAGAGAGCCTGCACCTCGAGCTGGGAAGACGTCGACATCCCTCGCCCCTCCTTCAGCGGCGTGCGTGTCGACAGGCCGGTTGCCCTCGAGGAGATCGTTCCCTTCATCGACTGGACACCGTTCTTCCTCGCCTGGCAGCTCAAGGGACGCTACCCGAAGCTGCTCGACGACCCGAAGGTCGGTACCGAAGCGCGCAAGCTCCTCGATGATGCGCAGGAGCTGCTCGCGAAGATCGTCCACGGCCAGCTGATCGAAGCGCGAGCGGTTCACGGCTTCTTCCCGGCGGCGAGCGTCGGCGACGACGTGGAGCTCTACACCGACGAGAGCCGATCCGAGCTCGTCACCACGCTGCACTTCCTGCGTCAACAGCACCAGCGCGACCCCGGGGCGCCGCAGCGGTGCCTCAGCGACTTCGTCGCACCACGCGGTGGTCCTCGCATTGACTGGGTCGGCGCGTTCGCCGTCAGCGCAGGCTTCGGCGTCGAGGCGCTGTGCGAGCGCTTCGAGAAGGACCACGACGACTACCGCTCGATCATGGCCAAGGCTCTCGCCGACCGGCTCGCGGAGGCGCTCGCCGAGCTGCTACACCGGCGCGCGCGCGAGGCCTGGGGCTACGGCCTGAACGAGAGTCTCGATATCGAGGACCTGATCCGCGAGAGATATCGCGGAATCCGTCCCGCCCCGGGCTACCCGGCCTGTCCGGACCACACCGAGAAGTCCGTCCTCTGGGGGCTGCTGGAAGTCGAGGAAACGACCGGCATGCAGCTGACCGAGAGCTGCGCGATGCACCCCGCGGCGTCGGTCAGCGGTCTCTACTTCGCGCACCGCGAGTCACGCTACTTCGCGGTCGGCAAGGTCGGCCGGGACCAGGTCGAGGACTACGCCGCGCGCAAGGGTCAAACGATCCAGGAGACCGAGCGGTGGCTCGCTCCGAATCTCGCGTACGAGCCCGAGCCGGTTGCGGACGTCCGGCAGAAGTAGCGACCGGCGACCCGCTTCGGCTAGAATCTGCGTCGGGTTCGAAGATCTCCTCCCCGACGGTTCAGGTGCTCGACCATGCTCCCACGACGCGTCGCCTCGGCAGCCCTGATCGCGGCTGTCGGCTCCTGCCTCCCCGCTGCCGGTGCCGCGGTCAGGGCCGCGGAGATCACCATCGGTGCGCACACGTTCACGGTCCCCGACGGGTTCGACATCGAGCTCGCGGCCGGGCCGCCTCTCGTGGAGAGACCGATCACCATGGCCTTCGACGAGGAGGGCCGGCTCTACGTCACCGACTCCTCGGGCGACAGCTCACGCGGGCAGCAGCAGCTCGAGCGCAGGTCGCACCGGGTGCGTCGTCTCGAGGACAGCGATGGCGACGGGATCTTCGACAAGAGCGTCCTCTTCGCGGAGAACCTGATGTTCCCCGAGGGGTCGATGTGGCTCGACGGCTCGCTCCACGTCGCCGCGCCCCCGAGCATCTGGAAGCTGACGGACACGGACGATGACGGCGTCGCCGATCACCGCGAGGAGTGGTTCCAGGGCAAGACGCTGACGGGCTGCGCCAACGACCTGCACGGCCCCTATCTCGGGGTCGACGGACACGTCTACTGGTGCAAGGGCGCCTTCGCCGAACAGACCCATGAGCGGCCCGGCAAGGAGCCCTTCGTCACCCGCGCGGCGCACATCTTTCGTCGCCATCGCGACGGCGGCCCGGTCGAGCCGGTGATGACCGGCGGCATGGACAACCCCGTCGACGTCACGTTCCTGCCCAGCGGAGAGCGCTTCTTCACGACGACATTCCTGCAACACCCCGCCCAGGGCCGACGCGACGGGATCATCCACGCGCTCCACGGCGGCGTCTACGGCAAGGAGCACGGCGTACTCGACGGGCACCCGCGCACCGGGGGCCTGCTCCCGCCGCTGGTGCATCTGGGCGCCGCGGCGCCGTGCGGGCTCACCGCGTACCGCTCCACGGTCTTCGGCCGAGGCTACCGCGACAACCTCTTCGCGACGCTCTTCAACATGCGCAAGGTCACCCGCCACGTCCTGAGCCCGGCAGGCGCCGCCTACACGAGCACGACGACCGACTTCCTGGTGTCAGAGAGCCGCGACTTCCATCCGACCGATGTCCTCGAGGACGCGGACGGCAGTCTCCTGGTCGCGAACACCGGCGGGTGGTACAAGATCTGCTGTCCGACGTCGCAGCTGAGAAAGTCGGACGTGCTCGGCGGCATCTACCGCGTGCGACGAGTCGGCGCACCACCGAGCGAAGATCCGCGCGGGCGGCGAGTCGACTGGGACGAGGCGACACCCCACGAGCTGGTGCGCCTTCTCGACGATGAACGCGTCGCGGTCCAGGAGCGGGCGGTCGAGGCGCTCGGCCTTCACGCGGAGCGGGCGGTCGAGGCGCTCGCTGGCGCTCTTCGCCGCGAGAGCGGCACCACGGCGCAGGTCAACGCGGTCTGGGCTCTGGCGCGGATCGACGCCGAGAACGCGCGCGAAGCGACACGATACGCCGCCGAGCGCCTCGAGGAGCCGGTGCGACGGGCCGCGCTGCACTCGATCGCGCTGCGACGTGACGGAGGCGCGGTGCGAGCGATCGCGTCGAACCTCCGGCATGGAACGCCGGCACTGAGGCGGGTCGCGGCGGAGGCGGCGGGGCGAGTCGGACACACGTCGCTCTTGACGGCGCTCCGTGACGCGACCACGCCGGAGATGGACTGGGCGCTCGAACACTCGCTCATCTACGCTCTGATCGAGCTCGACAGCCCGGCCGAGACGGGGAGCCTGTTTCTCGGCGGGTCCCCCACACGTCGGCTCATCGGACTGCGGGCCCTCGACCAGATGCCGTCCGCGACGCTCGAGCCCGGGACGATCCTGAGCGACCTGGACCGCGACGACCCGACCGGACGCTGGGCCCGAGAGATCGCGTTGAGGCATCCGGAGTGGTCCGCCGCCCTGATCACGTTCTTCACCGCGGAGCGCCTCCGGAAGGCCGCGACCGACGAGCGAGCCGGTGCTCGGTACCGGCCGCTGCTGAGCGCGGCGGCGCGACGTCCGGCGTTCCAGCAACATCTCGCCCGAGCCCTCTCCGATCGGTCCTCCGGACGAGCGATCCTGCGCATCGTGCTCGAGGCCGTCGCGGACGCTGGAGTCGAGCGTGTCGACGCCTCCCTCGTCGAGGCCGTCGAGCCGGTCCTCCTGGAGTGTGATCAGCGCCAGCTGCAGATCGCCTTGTCGGCGCTGCGAAGGCTGAAGATCCCGGCGGCCACCACCGGAAAGATGCGAGCCTCGCTGCTCTCGATCGCTTCGGACGAGCGGCGTGACGAGGAAACGCGACTGCTGGCGCTCGACGCCCTCCCCGGAGGCCCCGGCCTCCTCGAGGACTCCTTCCTCGACCTCGCCCTCGGCAATCTGCATCTGGAACGCGACTTCCAGCGGCGCTCCGTCGCCACCCGCGTCCTCACGTCGACGAGACTCGGCCCCGAGCAGGACGCTCGGGTCTTTCCGCACGTGTCGCGGATCGGGCCGATGGAGATCGGCGCCGTCTTCGGGCTCTTCGCGGAGCGCACGGACGACGAGACGGCCGACGGGCTGGTCCGGAGCATCCTCTCGTCACCGGGTCGACACGGGCTCCGCGCATCAACGGTTCGCGAGTGGCTGGCGAAGACCTCCGAGGTCACCCGCCGCCGCGCCGCGGCGCTCCTGCGACAGATCGACCCGAACGTCGAGGAGCGCAGGAAGAAGGTCGATTCCCTGGCCAGGGAGCTACCGGCGGGCGACGTGCGGCGCGGCGAGCTCGTCTTCAACGGCGAGAAGACGGCCTGCCACACCTGCCACAGGATCGGCTACCTCGGTGGCACGATCGGGCCTGACCTGACACGCATCGGCGGCATCCGTTCCGGTGTCGATCTTCTCGAGGCGCTGGTCTATCCGAGCGCCGGCTTCGTACGCAGCTACGAGCCGACGACGATCGTCACCCGGGCCGGCGAGGTGCACAACGGCATCGTCCGGCACGCCGACGCAGGCTCGGTGGACCTCATCACCGGCGCGACGACGACGGAGCGCATCCGGCGCGACGACATCGTCGAGCAGTACCCGGGCGAGACCTCGACCATGCCGGCCGGTCTCACCGAGCTCCTCAATCGGCAGCAGCTCGCCGATCTGCTCGCGTTTCTGCGCGCCGCACGCTGACTGACCGCCGACCGGTCCTCTCGCCTCGGCGCAAGACTCGCCGCGGAACGCCCGCGACCTCGAGCGCCGCCACCAGCTCTTCCGGGTGAGACTCGTCGCAGACGGCGACGTTCTCCAGGAAGACGCCCACCGGCGCCGACTCCTCGATCGCCTGGGCACCGCCCTGGTGGTCGCGGTGGGGATGCGTGACGACGAGAGCATCGAGCTCCCGGATGCCGCGCGCCTCGAAATAGCCGAGGATGTGGTCCACATGCCAGCCGACACCCGCGTCGACCAGGACGGTGTCGCCGACGGGCAGCTCGAGAAGGGTCGCGTCGCCGACTCCGCACTCGAAGAACGTCGCCACGAGCGGCTCGGTGTCGCCCGATCTCTCCCCCACCCCGGGCAGCTCACGAAACGTCGCCGGGGAGCCCCGGAACGTCGACGCGCAACCCGACAGGACCACCACGCAAGCCGCCACGCCCGGGACGAATCTCGCGATGTTCGCCAGCAAGAGGCCCTCCCTCGGAAGACCGCTGGCGACGTCGGCGCCTACACGTCGAAGCTCAGGCTCACCCCGAGCTCCTGCACGTGAACCAGCGACGGATGTGTCGGCAACATCCTCGCACACCGGCCGGAAGCCGGCTTCTCGACGCGAAAGCAGTGAGCTCCGTCCGGCATCGAGCGGACGGTCTCGACCTCGAGAAGATCGCCGGTCTCGTCACAGAAGGCGATCGTCTTCGTCGACAGTCCGCCGAGATACACATCGACGTCGACCGAGCTGCGCGATCGCACGCTCGGTGCGACCCTGCGCACGTGGACGAGCGGCCAGCAGCGCTCGACCTCGCGTCGCCACGCCGCCAGCTCCTTCGCCAGCGCCCAGCGACGCTCCCGGATGAGCCGGCCGTTCTCGAGAGCCGGCGCGTAGAGCCGCTCAGCGTACTCGAGCACCATGTGATGCGTGCTGAATCGCGGCACCAGCTTCTCGAGGGACGCCCTCACCATGCGCAGCCACCGACGCGGCACGCCCCTGCGATCCCGATCGTAGTAGAGCGGCACGACCTCGCGCTCCAGGACGCGCACGAGATCCGCATGGTCCTCCCGGTCCTGCTTCTCGTCATCTTCGTAGTCCTTCTTCTTGCCGAAGGACCACCCGGTATCGACGTCGGCGCCCTCGCACCACCAGCCGTCGAGAATGCTGAGATTGAGACCGAGGTTGACGGGAACCTTCTGGCCGCTCGTCCCGCTCGCCTCCTGAGGGCGACGCGGATTGTTGAGCCAGACGTCGACGCCGCGCACCATGTACCGCGCGACCTCGGTGTCGTAGTTCTCCAGGAGCACGACACGACCCGCGAGCCTCGAGCTGCGCGCCAGCCGACCAACGCGCTCGAAGAGCTTCTTGCCGAGCGCGTCCTCTGGATGCGGCTTGCCGGCGAAGATGATCTGAACCGGCCGCTTTCTCGACCCGAGAAGCCTCACCGCACGCTCGAGGTC
The DNA here is from genome assembly GCA_964390645.1 of uncultured Planctomycetia bacterium. Lineage (GTDB taxonomy): Bacteria > Planctomycetota > UBA8108 > UBA8108 > UBA8108 > CAYMLL01. Next base: position 8,708 of record CAYMLL010000028.1, read on the forward strand.
GCGAAAGAGAAGCCCGGCGCGCTTGTAGAGCGCGAAGCGCCGGGCGAAGCCGATCGTCAGCGCGTCCGGGTCCAGAAGATCCACCGTGGCCGCGCGACATCTCGCCTCGCTCCAGCCGTAGCGCTCGAGGCGCCGGCGGGTCCGCTCTCGGACGAAGTCGACGAGCTCACCCCGAAGCTCACGCTTCTTCTCCCACAACTCACGGTCGGGAATCCCCCTCGCCGCTTTCCAGGTCGACGGATCCGCACAGCGCTCCTCCCAGTCGTCGCCGAGGTGCTCGGCATAGAGAGAGCGCAGGCTCGGCGCGACCCAGGTGGAGACGTGAATACCGTTGGTCACCGAGGTGATCGGAGACTCGGCGGCGTCGAATCCGGGCCAGAGCTTCGACCACATGCCACGCGAGACCTCTCCGTGCAGCGCGCTGACGCCGTTGCGCAGCCGCGACAGTCGCATCGCGAGGACGGTGAGGCTGAAGAAGGGTCGTCCCGCGGCGTCCTCGTCGACACCTAGCCGCAGGTAGTCCTCGACCGCGATGCCGGCCGCCTCGCAGTGTGGCCGCAGAAAGCGCTCCGCGAGTGGCAGATCGAAGGCCTCGTTGCCCTCGGGCACCGGCGTGTGTGTCGTGAACACAGTGTCCGCCGCCACGGCTTCGAGAGCCTCCTCGGCCTCCAGCCCGTGCTGCTCGCGCAGCTCGCGCATGCGCTCGAGGCTCTGGAACGCGACGTGCCCCTCGTTGAGATGCCAGACGCCGGGCTTGACGCCCAGCGCTCGCAGAACGCGCACCCCACCGATGCCGAGGATGATCTCCTGGGTGATGCGCTCGACGCGGTCGACGCTGTAGAGGCGGCTCGTGATGCCCCGGTCCTTTCGGCTGTTCTCGGAAATGTCGGTGTCGAGAAGATAGAGGCCGCGACGTCCCACGGCGAGTCGCCAGACGCGCACGAGGACATCACGATCGGGCAGCTCGACACCAACGCGCAGCTCGCCTCCGTCGCGGTCGTGAACGACCTCGAGGGGCATCGTCGTGAAATCTGCCCGCGGGAAGACGACCTCCTGCTTGCCCTGCGAGTCGAGGAGCTGACGGAAGTAACCGTGGCGGTAGAGGAACGTGACACCGACGAGCGGCACCGCGACATCGCTGGCACTCTTGATGTGGTCTCCAGCGAGGATTCCGAGCCCACCCGCGTAAATCGGCAGGCTCTCGTGGAGCCCGAACTCCATCGAGAAGTACGCCACCGGTGTCGCCGTCGAGAGCCCGCACGGCGCCGACATCGAACGCGTCGCGTGACGGAATGCCTGCTCAACGGACCTCAGCCGGGCGTTGAACGGACGGCTCGCGGCCAGCGTCGCGAGTTGGCGCTCGCCGAGCTTGCGCACGAGAACCACCGGGCTGCCACGCAACGCACCGCGCCGCGAGGGCGGCACCACGTCAGCGACGAGATCCCAGAGAGCGCCGGCCTCCGCGCTCCAGGTCCACCAGAGGTTCATGGCGATGCGCTCGAGGCGCCCGCGCAGACGCGCGCTCCGCGACGCACGACCGTCGGAGGATGTCGCGGCGACGGTACGTTCCAGACGGCTGGACATACGAGCCTGATGAACCCCATCCGGGGCGTGGAAATCAAGGGGCATGGCGTGGCAATCGTCCTGGCGAATGAGTCTCTCTCCCGGTGTATCGGCAAGTCGAGGGGTGGAGAAAGAGGTCTCTTACGGGAAGACGAGGGCCCTCTTCCCGGAAGAACGACGGGACAGGCACTTTCCCGGACGCCATGAAGGCCTGCCCCCGGCAGCTCGTGAAGCTCGCGGCGAATTGCCTCGGCCGCCGGCGAATCGCCTCGGCCCCAAACACCGACACCACGACAACCCGGTGCCGACAGCCCTGTCCCGGGCCGATCAGGAGGCGGACTCGGGACGCGAGGTCAGCGGGAGCGACGATCCGCTCAGAAACGTGTCTTCGACTCGCCGGCCACGTGGGCGAGACGGTAGAGGTCGCGCAGGTCGCCGACGCGCGTGATCATGTCCTTGACCGTGCCACCGGTGTGGCAGTTGCTCATCGCCTGAGCGAGGTACGGCGCGATGTCGAGGACCGTCAGTCGCGAGCGCAGGGTCTCGCTGCGCTCGAGCCGCTCTCGTAGCCCTCCCCGGCTGTTCGTGCAGACGAGCTCGTCGAGATCCGAGGCCGCGAGGTAATCATCGAACGAACCGTGAACCGAGCTGTCGAAGCCGTAGAAATGGCTGACGAGGCCGATGACCTTCTTCGCGCCGTGCTTCTTGGCGGCGCTGGCAGCCTGGAACATGGTCGAGCCCGAGCGCATCATGTCATCGAGGATGACCCCGATCTTGCCGTCGACCTCGCCGACGAAGTCGAACGCCCTCTTCTCGTCGACAGAGCCGCGCACGCGGAGCTGGTGAACCGCCGCCTGACCGGCGACCCACTCGGGCTTCATGTTCTTGACCAGCTCCTCGCGCATGCGAACGCCACCGTCGTCCGGCGAGATCAGGATGAACTGCTCTCCGTGCTCCGCGAAGCGATGATGGAGATAGTCGCTGAAGAGCGGCTCCATCTTCAGATGGTCGAAGCTGTCGAACGCGATCTCGATCTGCTCGGCGTGCAACGCGGCGACGATGATATGGCTCATCCCGCGACGGCTGAGGTCATCGGCGACCTCACGCACGCTGATCGGCTCACGACGCGCATGCGTCTTGTCCTGCGCCTGGTACCAGAGGCACGGCACCATGAGATTGATCTGGGCGACCTTGCACGTACGGTGCAACGTCGCGACGATCTTCAGCGTGTTCGCGAGGGAGACGTCCGGATCCTCCTTGTAGCCGACCGTCGCGATCACGTAGACGTGCCGTCCACGCAGGTTCTCCTTGATGACGACCTTCTTCTCACCGTCGCCGAACTCGAGAATGTCGACCGGAACCAGCGGCTTGCCGAGCGATCGCGCGATCGACTTCGCGAGACTGTCGTCGGACCGCACGGAGATCAGCGCGATGGACTCGCGGAACCGCATCTCACGATCCTGGCGCAGCTCATCCCGGACGCGATCCTCGATGAACTGCTCCAACCAGGCCCGGAACTCGGGATCCTCGTGCAGACTCTCGAAGCTCATGGCGGTCGACCGGTCCGTGAAGACAGTCCGCGAAGAGTAGTACCGACGCCCACCTCGAAAACCCGAACCCGAAACGGGCCGAACGCCCGCTCCCGGGGAGTGACGGTCGTGCGACACGTGTCGACAGGAGCGTCCGTTTCCTGCCCGGCTCGACGAGGCGCCGTCACCTTATACCACTTTTCCCGGAGCTGGCAAGATCCCGCAACCAAGGCATCGTCGACGACCGCGGCGAGCCCGTCAAAGAATTGTGTTTTCGCTCCGGCGACCGTATAGTCCACTGTGGTCTCATCGAGGGGATGGCTCGGCACGTTCGAGCCGATCGCCCGATTCCGAAGCGAATCCCCGGCGCGAGCCGGGGAGCCTCAGCCGTCCGGCAATACCGTCGAAGTGAAGATGAGCGGTATCCAGGAACTTCAAGTCGTCTTCATCGGAGACCCGGCATGCAGCTGGTGCTGGGCCTTTCAACCGGTCGAAACGGCGTTCCTCTTCGAGTTTGGCGACAGGGTGCCCTGGCGCATGGTGATGGGCGGCCTCCGCGACCAGCCCGTGCCCGACGTCACCCTCGTCGTGCGTCACTGGGCGACGGCGCAGCGTGTCTCCGGGATGCCCTTCGAGCCCGCGATCTGGGAGAAACACGTTCTGCGATCGACCTACACCGCTTGTCGGGCGATCAAGGCCGCCGAAATCCGCAGCCCCGAAGCAGCGCGGCGACTGCTACGACGACTGCGCGAGGCCTTCTACGTCGAGCAGACGCCCATCGACGAGCTCGATCTGATCTTCACGCTCGCCGGGGAGCTCGGCCTCAGCACCGAGGACCTGCTCGAGCAGATCGCCAGCGGCCGTGCCGAGTCGCTCTTCGCGCTCGATCGGGACGAGGCCTCCCGCCACGGCTTCGGCTTCCCGACGATTGTCATCCGCAAGGCGACGATGGAGCCGCCGACTGTCCTCGAAGGAGCGGTATCCTACCCCGAGGTGGTCGAGGCGCTGCTGAAGAGCGGCGTGTCGGCGCGCGCGCGCCCCCGCGGTCGCGGCCCCGCGCCCCACGGGGCGCGCCC
>CAYMLL010000028.1:12885-16788 GCA_964390645.1 uncultured Planctomycetia bacterium
GGGCCTCCCCGGCGCGGCCGCCCCCCGGGCGGGGGGGGCGGGGGTGCGGCGGGGGGGGGGGGCGGCGCGCGCCCCCCCACGCTTTCGCGGCACGGCGCAAGACTGGGAGCGCCTCTTCGAGATACAGCCGCGCTTGACGCTCGCCGAGCTTCTCACCGTCACCACGATGACCGAAGCGCGCATCCGCAAGCACCTCGACGAGCTCGGAGTGCGGAACCGAGGCGCGTTCTTCTGTCACAGCAAGGGCGATCCCGACAGCGAGGACACCGCCCACACCCCGAAGCCCGCAGCGGTCTGATCGAGGCGATCTGGCCGGGCGGCTCGAGCTGGCCGGGCGACTCAGCGCTCGACCGCCGTGGCCCTGCAGCCCCGGCTCATCGCTTGCGACGTCCGATGACCGAGCGGATCGCAGCGCTGTTCTCGTCGACGCTACGATCGCCGTCCGCGTCCCTGACGCCGCGAAATGTCCCGGCCGGGAAGTGTTCACTCTCCTCGGCACGGTAGGCGCCGACACGCAGGTGAGCGAGCAGATTGTGACCGAGCCGCCTCTCGCGTGCCTCGCGAAGAGCGCCGACGTCGAGCTCGGCGACGACGATCTTCTCGCCCGGCCCCGGATCGGCCTGCGAGAGAATCCGACCGTCGAAGTCGACGATCATGCTGCCTCCGGGCCATGAGAACGGCGCGTAGTTCTCGAGCCGGGCACCCTGATTCGACGCGACGACGTACGCGAGGTTCTCGAGAGCCCGACAGCGGTTGACGACCGTCCACCAGTCCATCGGCTCGGTCGCACCCCACGGGTCCATGTACGCGGAGACCCGGATCAGCACCTCGGCTCCGCCCAGCGCCAGCTGCCGGACCGCCTCCGGAAAGATCCAGTCGTAGCAGATCGCACAGCCAAGCTTGCCGATCTCCGTGTCGACAACCGGAAAGAGCTCCGCATCGTAGCCCTCGATGTCGTGCGGGCTCGCGTGAACCTCCCACGGGATCCACGGATTCACCTTGCGGTACTTCGAGAGGATGCCGTCCGGGCCGACGAGGCACGTCGTGTTGAAGACGACTCCGGGCCAGCGCGCGTCCGTCTCGAGGAATGTACCCGTCTGGATGTAGACACCCCACTGCTTCGCCTTCGCGACGTAGCGCTCGGTGTGCTCGCACGGCAGTGGCACGGCCAGCTTCTCTCGCAGCTCGGCCGCCGTCGCGTAGATCGGCGCCGCGTGCGCGAACTCGGGAAACACGACCAGACGCACAGGATAGAAGGGCTCGTAGCCGACAACTGCCATATCGACCATTTGCAGCATGCGGTCGACGCGCGAGGCGATCTCGCCCCGGTCCCGTGGGCAGGAAAAATCGGTCTGGCACGCCGCGACGGCATATCTCATGCAGTGGATCCTCTCACGAGTCAACGAAACCGGCTCGAACGCCGCGACGCGACGCTTCGTGGAGTCCCGGAGGACCGTCGATGGTCACTCAGCGACACGAAGCGTCAAGGAACTTGTCAAAACGAGGCACACCATGGCGACTGACCGCTCCCTGATTCTGCTGCTGAACGAGCCCGACAGCGACAAGAAGCGGGTTGTCAAGATCGGCTTCGTACCCTTCGTCGTCGGCACGCAAGAGAACTCCGACGTACGAATCGAGAGCTCGAACCGCGCCATGAGATTGCGGGTCGTCCGCCGCGGCGGCCGCTACCGCATCCTCAAGGACGAGGGTGACACATCGGGGACGAAGAGATCCGGGGCGTGGCTCCACAATGGCGTCCAGATGCGCTACGGCGGAGTCTTCTTCCGCTTCTTCACGCACGCGCCCCCCCAGGGCGTGCTCGACGCGCGCAACGCTCAGATCGAGGTCGTCACGTCCCCCTGCGCTCGTGGCGGGGAGATCGAGCCGATCTGGAAACCGACCCGGCGCCGTCGCCCCAGGGTCCAGCCGTATCTGCCCCAATCGCTCGATCTGCCGACACGCGCCCACCCCAACGCCGTCCCCTGCGTGGCACCCACGATCGACCCCGCCGAGCATATCGCGGGCCTGGAGAACCTCGCCGCACGTATCGACGATGCGCGCGAGCTCATCGAACGGCTCCGCTCGGAAACGTCGTGAACCGGGACGAGAATACCCGGAGCCACCGGACACGACGAACGGTCGCGATCACAGGTCGAACGAGTAGCCGAGCGTTGCGAGGTACTGGGTGTCGCCGCGATTGAATCCCGGAGACGGCGTGTTGTCCCAGCGGTAGTTGAGCTGCATCGTGGCGACGAAGTTCTCCCAGACCTGAAAACGCACGCCCTGCTCCGAGGTGATGTAAAAATCCCGGACGTTCTCGAGCCCGGGGTAACCCTCCTGGCGATGGAAGAGCGACACCATGTCGCTCAGTGGCCAGTTCGCGACCACGGACCACCTGGCGGCCATGTAGCGGTTGTCGACCGCGACTCGAAAGTCCTCGTCGAAGAATGACAGACCGATCTCGCCGTAAACCTCGAGCTTGCTCAGGGAGTCCCCCTCGAGGTCGCCGGCCTGAATCAGCTGGTAGCCGGGGCCGCCCGACACGGCCGTTCTCAGGTTGAGGTCCTGGAAACGGTCCGCCTCGAGCAATACAGCGGAATAGACGAAGAGACGATCCGTCGCGAAGAAGTCGTACTTGATGCGACCCTTGGCGTTGCGCGCGGTGATACCGCCGCCCTGCTCGGAGTAGTTGTACGCGGTGCCGGCGGTCAGCCGCTGGCGCTTGCTACGCGCCTCGAAGTCGGCGTTGAGGTTGCCGTTCTTGGTCTGCGTGTTTCCGTCCTGGACGTTGACGCCCAGGTTGACGCTGCCACGATAGGTCACGTGCCTGACAGCAGGCGGGTTGATCGCCACTACCCTGTCCAGGACCACCGCGTACGAGCCCTCGACGCCCCCGCCCGATCCCGAGAGGACCAGTCGACCCCGATCGTCCGGCCTCGAGGAGCCGACGATGGCCGAGTCGTCCTGGAGGACGAACCTGTGCCTGGCGGCGCTGCGGATCACCTTCACCTGCTTCCACTCGATGCTGACCTTGCCGCCGAACGCGGTCGCGATCGTCAAGGTCCCGTCGACCATGCTGTCGATCTGACCGACGACGACGCTGCCGTCCGCAAGCTCGACGCGGTCGCCCTGCGCGGCCCTGTCAGCTTCGGAGGCTGCCGCGACGTCCTGCCCGACCGGGCCCTCCTGCGCGGCGAGCCCCGAGGCGATGGCGAGAATCACTGCCGGCCACACGACCGGGATCCCTCGACGGGTCACTCTCATGCTCCTCGAGCCCCTTCTCTTCGCGATGTACCTGCAGGAAGCTCCCCGGAACTCGCACCACGCACGCCCGCTCGAACCCCTTGAAGGCGGCGCCAATCTAGGCCCCTTCCGTCGGCCTGACAATCACTTTCTTCCCTGCGCCCGGACATTCCGATAAGGTAGTCAACTCCGGGTCAGGTGGGTTTTCGCCCCCTCCGAGGGGAACCGAGAAAGTGCTGGCTGATCTGCCGGCCGACCTCGAAGATTGGTGCCTCGGAGCCGCCCAGGGATCGGCTCGCCGCGCCGAAGAGTTCGAGAGGGACAGCGATGACGAGATACGCCTTGCTGGTCACGATCGCACTGTTGATCGTCACGCGCACGGTATTCGGCGGGCCGATCGTGATCAACGAAATCCACTTCGATCCGGCGGTCAAGGTCCTGCCGGAGGAGTTCATCGAGCTCCACAATCAGAGCGATGCGGAGGTCGACGTCTCGGGGTGGTTCTTCTCCAGCGGCATCTTCTTCGTCATCCCCCCCGACACGACGATTCCCGCCAACGGATTCCTCGTCGTCGCGGAGTCCCGCGCCCGCCGGGGGGCGGGCGAACGCGGCGGCCCCGCCCGGGCCCCCCCACCCACGCCCCCCCACCCCCCCCCCCCC
>CAYMLL010000028.1:16798-39620 GCA_964390645.1 uncultured Planctomycetia bacterium
CGCATGGTCGATGCCTTCGGCGTCGACGCGCTCGGTCCCTACGACGGACGCCTGTCAAACAGCAGCGACCGCATCGACCTGCGCAGCCCTGACGGCAACATCCAGGACACCGTCGACTACCAGGCGGCGTTTCCGTGGCCGATCGCGAGCGAGGGTGGCGGCAGCTCCCTCGAGCTCATCCACCCATCGCTCGACAACGACCTTGCCGGCAGCTGGCGCGCGTCAGGGCTCGTCGAGAGGCCCTTCCGCGAGCGTGTCTTCCTCCTGGAAAGCGAGAGCACCGGGTGGCGCTACCGCAAGGGTACGTCGGAGGCGTCCGACCCGATCGAAGCGTGGCGCGATCTCGACTTCCAGCTCGACGAGACGTGGCTCGCGGGCCAGACGAGCATCGGGTTCGGCGATGACGACGACAACACCGTGCTCGACGACATGCGCGAGAACTACACCACGGTGTATCTGCGCCACACCTTCGACGTCGCGCTCCAGGAAGATGGAAGCCTGCCGCGTCTCCTGAAGATCGGCCTGTACGTCGATGACGGCGCGTTCATCTGGATCAACGGCGTCGACGCGCAGCAGTACAACACCCGCACCGACCCCATCACCTACGATACACGGGCTCGCACGGGTCGCGAGGCGCGCTGGCAGCACCTCGATATCCAGAACGCGCACACCTTGCTGCGGGAAGGCGAGAACATACTCTCGGTCCTGGCGATGAACTCCTCGATCACCAGCGCCGACTTCTCGATCGACGTCGAGCTCTTCGTGCCCGGAACCGAGGACGAGGACCCGGACGCGCTCGCCCCTCCGACTCCCGGCGACCGCAACTCGGTGTACTCCGAGACCGCGCCGCCCCAGATCCGCCAGGTCGACCACCTCCCGACGCAGCCTACGAGCAGCGAGCCCTTCGTCATCACCGCCAAGGTCACCGATCCGGACGGTGTGGTCTCGGTCAACGTCGAGCTGCAGGAGGTGCGCGCAGGCGAGTACGTCCCGGCCTACCTGCCTCTGCCGCAGAACCGGCTGATCGGCGCCCCACAGACCGAGCGAGAGGTCAACCCGGAGTACGTGAGCCCGCAGAGCTGGACGACGATCGCCATGGTCGACGACGGCACCGGTGGTGACGCGGTCGCGAACGACAGCATCTACACCGCCCTCCTCGAGCCGCGCGACCACCGAACGCTCGTCCGCTACAAAATCAGCGCGACCGACGCCGCCGATCTCTCGGTGACGGTCCCTTACCGCGACGATCCGTCCCTGAACTTCGCGCTCTTCGTCTCTGACGGCATTCCGGGCTACGAGACGACGCGGCTCTCCGTTCACCCCGAAGGTCCGGGTCACGTCTATCCGCCCGAGGTGATGACCTCGATCCCGGTCTACACCCTCGCGACGCGGGCCGAAGACATGACGCACGCCGTCGCATACAGCGGCGCCTTTCAGATCCCCAAGTCCAATGAACGCGCCCGGGACAAGTTCAACTGGAACGGAACGTTCATCTACGACGGTCGAGTTTACGATCACGTGACCTATCGCCTGCGCCAGGCAAACGACCGCTACGGCGGCTCCGGCAAGCGCTCGATGCGCATCCGCTTTCGAAAGGGCAACTATCTGCGCGTACGCGATCAGTACGGCAAGCGCTACCCGACCCGCTGGCGCACGCTGAACACCGGCAAGATGTTCGACAACAAGCGGGTCGGGAATTTCGGCCTCACCGAGACGATGAATGCGCTCCTGTGGAACATGGTCGGCACGCCGGCCCCGTGGTTCCACACCTTCCATTTCCGCGTGATCGACGACACGGAGGAGGCTCCTGCAGACAACTTCGGTCAGTACCGGGGCGACTTCTGGGGCATGTTCAACGCCATCCAGGACTACGACCCCCGCTTTCTCTCCGCGCATGATCTCGACGACGGCAACCTGTACAAGCTGAAGGACGGCCAGTTCAACGGCAACGACCTCAGACGTAACCAGGGCCGCCGTGCCGTCACCACCGACCGCGACTTCCAGAACATCCGCTCGAGCCTGCGGCCGCAGCGCACCGACGACTGGCTGAACGCGCACGTGAACTACCCGCGCTGGTACCCCTACCACGCGGTCGTCGAGGGCATCCGTCACTACGATTTCCGCCCTGCCGACTCGCACTCGAAGAACCGTGCCTGGTACTTCGAGCCGGACTACGACGGCTCGGAATACGGCAGGCTGTGGACGCTACCGTGGGACTCGGACGCGAGCTGGGGACCGAACTGGAACAGCGGCGTCGACTACACGAAGAATGCGATCTTCTCGGGACGCGGCAAGCCGGCCTTCAAGCAGGAATACCGCAACTTCATACGCGAGTTCCGCGACCTCGTCTGGACCCGCGGGGTGATCGAGACCATGATCGACGACCTCGCAGCGGCCGTCGAGCAGATGTCGATGGCCGATCGTGACCGCTGGCGCAACGGACCGGCCGACGCGGGTCGACAGGACTTCGGGTCGATGACCGCGAAGGTCAACGACATGAAGAGGTTCGCGTTCATCGGATGGTCCGGCGCCTCGGGTCCGACGGTGCCCGCAGGGGGGCGCGCGCGGCACCTCGAGAACCTGGCAAACGCGGAGGGTGACCGCACGAGGATCCCGAACACGCCGACGGTCACGGCGCTCGCTCCCGAGGGGTTCCCTGCCGACCAGTTGCGGTTCCGCTCGAGCCCCTTCACCGATCCCCAGGACGAGGACAGCTTCGCCGGCATCGTCTGGCGGCTCGGCGAGATCTCGTCTCCCGACCGACCCTTCGACCCGACTCGGCCCCGCCTCTACGAGTACCCGGCGCTCTGGGAGGTCCAGTCGGACGACTTCCTCGAGGAGATCGTCGTGCCGCGTTCGATCGTCGAGGAGGGACATCTCTATCGCGTACGCGTCAAGCACCGCGACAACAACAACAAGTGGAGCCACTGGTCCGACCCGAGCGAGTTCGTCGTCGGCGCCCCGACGATGATCGCCCCGCAAGTGGCCTCACTGCGCATCACGGAGCTGATGTACAATCCGGATGCGGACTCCGACTTCGAGTTTCTCGAGCTCGAAAATGTAGGCGACGAGACCATCGATCTCTCCGGAGTCCGCTTCACCGACGGTCTCGATTTCGACTTCGTCGACGGTGACGTCGACACCCTCGGCCCCGGAGAGCGCGTCGTCCTCGTCAACGACCGCGTCGTCTTCGCTACACGCTACGACACGACGGACATGCTCATCGCGGGCGAGTACGGAGGACGCCTCTCCGACTCCGGAGAGCGCATCGAGCTGACCTACGGCCGTGGCGAGACCATCCTCGCGTTCGAATACGACGACCTGTGGCTGCCGCTGACGGACGGGTTCGGACTCTCCCTCGTCATCGACAATCCGCTGGCGCCGGCGGAGACCTGGGGCAACCCGGAGAGCTGGCGCTCGAGCAAACGATTCTGGGGCACGCCGGGCACGGACGACGCAGAAGGGCCCGAGGGCGGCTTCCAGCGCCACGGCGACCTCGACCAGAACGGCAGCAGGAACGTCAGCGACGCGGTCGCGATCCTGCGCTTCCTCGTCGGGGGAGAGGCGATCGAGCTCCCGTGCGGCGACGGCAGCCTCGACGACGCGAGCAACCGCACCCTCCTGGACCTCAACAGCGATGGCCAGCACGACATCACCGATGGCATCCACCTGCTCACTTTCCTCTTCCGCGGCGGTGCCCCGCCCGCCCTCGGCGCCAACTGCGTGCATCTGGAGGCTTGCCCGGACGCCTGCGGGGGATAGAGCCGTCGAGCTCTGAGCCGGCGCGAGCTCCACGCCGCCGGAGCCTCCGCACCGTCATGGCGACGGACGCCCGTGAAGGAAGCCGCCCGGCGACGCTGACCCGGTGCAATTCTCTCGACGACGTGAGAGCGACGAACGATGAGCGCCCGACGGTTCTTCGAGCGATACTGGTTCCTCCTCGGCATGGCGGGCGCGATCGTCGCCGGCGCCGTGGCCCCCGGTGGCGGTCTCTGGCTGCGCGAGACGGGCGTCGCGCTGCCCGCACTCGTGGCCTTCACGCTGCTCGTCTCCGGCTTCACCCTCGACACCACGCGACTTCTCGCACGAGCCGCAAACGCCCGAGCGATCGCCCTCACCCTGTCATCGACCTACGTGGTCGCTCCGACGGTCGCCTACGTCGGCGCGCTCCTCTGCGGCCCGCCGCTCGACGGGCCCGACTCCGAAGGCGCACGCTTTCTCGAGGCGCAGATGATCATGGCAGCGCAGGCAGGCACGCTCGCATCGGCGCTCGCGCTGACGGCAGTCGCTCGCGGCGACCAGGAGCTGGCGCTCGTCCTCACCGTGCTATCGAACTTCCTGACCGCAGTGCTCACTCCGCTCGTGCTGCGCTTGTCGATCGGAGAGGATGTCTCGTTCCCGGTCGTCGAGATGATGGGACGCATGGCTCTGGTCGTCGTCGCCCCCGTGATCCTCGGTCAGCTGCTTCGCCACGCGCTCTGGAGCCGGACAGCTCGCGTGTTGCCGACCGTCCGTGTCCTGCCACGATTGATCATCCTCGCGTTTCTCTACACCGGCTTCTCCGCAGCGGCGAGCCACCTTTTCCAAGAGCCGCTCGTCGCGCTGAGGTTCCTCGGAGCGAGCGCGCTGCTTCACATCGCACTGCTCGCATGGACCTACGGGATGTCGAAGGCGCTACGCTTCGACCCGGGGACACGCGCGGCGGTTGTCCTCTGCGGCAGCCAGAAGACGCTGCCGAACGGCATCTATCTCTGGGAGCAGTTCTTCCGCACCAACCCCTACGGCGCGCTGCCGCTGGTCCTCTACCACGTCTTCCAGCTCGTGGTCGACACGCTGGTCGCACCGTGGTTCAACAGGCAGAGAGAGCGGGAGCCCTCGAACCGAACGCGCTGACCGCAGTTCCCGATGCACGGAGCGACTACGATCCTGATTCGCGAAGCGACTATTTCCGTTCGGAGTAGCGCTCGCTGATTCGCAGGTAGTAGCGGTTGATGATGCGGCGGTACTCGTGCGGCGCCGGCTTGGTCGACGCGGAGAAGATGGCATCGCGCACCTTCGGAGGCAGCTGCCCCCACTTCTCGCCCTTGCGGCGGATCTCGTTCGCGAGCTTGCCGAGCTCCCCGTCGGGGTTCTTGCCCTCCGCAACCTCCTTGTTCTCCACCTTGCCGGGAGACTGCTGCTCCTCCTTCTCACGACGCTGCTTCTCCCGCTGCCGCTTCTCCTGCTCGCTGCGCGAGGAGGCGACCTGCTTCTGGTTCTCACGTTCTTTCCCCTGCGGCTTCCGGTCCTTCTCCTGGCCCGGCTTGCCTTGCTGGGGCGGCTTGTTCTGTGCCGTCTGCTCCTCGGGGCTTCCGCCCCCTCCCTGACAACGCTGGCACTCCTCGGCGATCTTCTCGATGAGCTGCTTCATCTTCTTGACCACCGTCTGCTGCTGCGTCTGCGTCGCCGCACCCGTCTTCTTGCTCGACAGGTCGTTGCGAATCTCGTCCAGCATCCGCTGGATGTCCGCGAGGTTCTTCTTGCCCTCCTCGATGACCTCGACGCGCTGCGGATCGACGACATCGAGCTCCGGCTCCGCCTTCTTCTGCGCCTCCTCGATCTCCTTCTGCGCGTCGTCCTTCCTCTCGGCCGCATCCGCGGTCGCGGCAGGACAGAATGGAAGAAGCACCGGCACGAAAAGCACTAGAGCGGCCAGGGAGCGGGGCGAGAGCATCGGAAACTCCTCGGAATCGTCCATGATCTGTGGCGACCAGCCTGAACAGGTATATCACCCATCATCCTAAGGTGACGTCGAACCGACGTCCAACGACTATTTCGAACACCATCGCCGCAGCGGCCCTTCCAATCGCAGCGAATCCTGTGTCGAGAGGGACTTATCGGATGCTAAAATGGCCCGCTCCGCCGTATACCGGCGTCGGCGGGCCCTTCGCAGCAGGAATCTCCGATGTACCAGTGGTCGTGCCTCTCTTGCCGTACCGCGCCGGCGGTCCGCGTCGCGCTGTTCGCGGTCGGAGGCGCCCTCGCATGGCTCGTAAACGGCACCGCCGCGGCGGAGTCGTTCAAGGTGGTGATCAGCGAGGTCCACTATCACCCGGCGGACGGCGATACGCGCACCGAGTTCCTCGAGCTGCACAACTACGACGACGAGGAAGCCGATCTCGGCGGCTGGATCCTGACGGGCGGCGTGCAGTTCGTTTTTCCACCGGGCACACGTATCCCCGCCGGCGAGTTCCGCCTGCTGGCGAACGACGGCGTCGCGCTGATCGCACGCCACGAGCTCGATGAGTCACTCATCCTGGGCGACTTCGCGGGCGATCTGGAGAACGACGGCGAGCGCGTCGCTCTCTTCACTCGCGGCGGCTTTCTCGCATCATCCATCGAGTATCGAGACCGGCAGCCCTGGCCCGAGACGCCCGACGGGCTCGGCCCGACGCTCGAACGTCGCTCGCCATCGCTCGACGACTCGGACCCGGAAGCCTGGGCGGCCTCGATTCTCGTCGGCGGCACACCCGGTAGACAGAACTCTCGCCACGTCGACGGCGACGCACCCATCGACGGTGTCGAGGAGGTCGTCATCATCGGGCGTCAGAGTGACTGGCGCTTCTTCCGGGGCACCGCCTCGCCACCGGCGAACTGGAACGACCGCGACTTCGACGACGAGCTCTGGGCTCGAGGCGCCGCGGGCTTCGGCTACGACCGCGGCGACTTCACGACCGTCCTCGACGACATGCAAGGAAGCTACTCGTCCGTCTACATACGTCAGAGCTTCGACCTGCCGAACGCTGATCGCCTCGACTCGCTGACGCTCGAGGTCGTCTTCGACGACGGATTCGTCGCCTATCTCAACGGCGTCGAGGTCGGCCGCGCCAACGTCGACACGCCTCCCGGCGAGCCGGTTCCGAACGACACGCTCGCCTTCCCCACGACCCGCCTCGCGGAGACCCGGCAGATCGACCTGACTCCCTTTCTCGGAACGCTCACGCAGGAAGACAACGCCCTGGCCCTTCTCGGGCTCAACGGCTCGATGGACAGTCGCGACTTCACCATCCACCCGTCGCTGCGTGCGACGCGTCGTACCGGCGGAACGACTCGAAGCAGCCTCGTACGCGCGGGCGACGAGTGGCGATTTCACCGCGGCAGCTCCGAGCCGCCCGCGAGCTGGGCCGATCCCGACTTCGACGACAGTGGCTGGGAGCTCGGTGCGGGTGGCTTCGGCTACGGTGACGGCGACGACACGACTCTGCTGGAGGACATGCCTGAGACCTACCTGACCGTGTTCATCCGTCGCGCCTTCGAGGTCGACCTCGACGACGACGACTCGGTCCTCCATCTCATCCTCGAGGTCGACTACGACGACGGCTTCATCGCGTATCTGAACGGCGCCGAGATCGCACGCTCGAACGTCGCGGAGAACGGCTTCGAGGCTCCGGCGACGGGGAGTCACGAGGCCGGCACTCCGGAGGCCTTCACGGTCCCCGTGAGCCTCCTCCGCGACGCCGGCAACGTCCTGGCTCTCGAAGGCCACAACAGCACCCTGATGAGCTCGGACTTCAGTCTCGCCGCCGGGCTCGACGCTCGAATCGTCAGCCCGGACGATGACCCCGACCCCGACCCCGACCCCGTCGCCCTCGGCCCCGCGCCACGCGACCTGGTGATCAACGAGATCGCGCCGCTCGGCGCTGGGGCGGGCTTCGTCGAGATCTTCAACCCGACGGACGGCGACATCGATGCGAGCGGACGACGCGTCCGAGTCGAGCCGCGAAGCCGGGGGCTCTTCGTGATCCCGGACGGCGAGACGGTCGACGCCGGCGGCTTCCTGCAAATTCGCGAGTCGGTCCTCGGCTTCGAGCTCGACACGATCAACACGCTGATCCTCGAGACCGACGACAACCGCTTCGTCGACGCCCTCGAGCCTCGACAGACGCCGGCGGGCCACTCCACCGGACGCCGTCCTGACGGAGCCTCGAACCGCTTCGTCTTCGACACTCCGACCCCGGCCGCGCCGAACGACATCGACCCCGAGAGCCCCGTCGTGATCAACGAGATCATGTACCACCCCCCGGCGAATGACACCGGGGGCGAGTTCGTCGAGATCTTCAACCGCTCGACTCTCCCGATCGACATCGGCGGCTGGTCATTCACTCGCGGCGTGACCTTCACCTTCGACGACAACGTCGAGCTTCCGGGCTTCGGCTTCCTGGTCATCGCGGCGAATCCACGGGGGATGGAGACCGAGTACGGCATCTCCGGCGTCTTCGGTCCGTGGGAAGGCGCGCTCCGCAACGACGCGGAGACTCTCCTGCTTCGCGACGCGCTCGGCAATCCGATCGACCGCGTCCGCTATGCCGACGAGGGAACCTGGCCTGAAGACGCCGACGGCGGCGGCCCGTCGGTCGAGCTCGTCCACTTCGACCTCGAGAATCGCCACGGGCCTGCCTGGCGGGCAAGCGAGGACCGTCCGACGCCCGGTCGACAGAACTCGCGTTTCGACCTCAATCCGGCGCCGATCATCGTCGGCGTCTCGCACAGCCCGGTCGTGCCGGGGCCGGAAGATCCGGTCCGGATCCTCGCGACGATCTCCGACAACACGGAGGTCGACGAGGCCGTGCTACTCTGGCAGCTCGACGACGGAGGCGGCGACCCCGGACGCCTCCCGATGCTCGACGACGGCGAGATCGACGACGGCGTCGCCGACAACGGCGTTTTCGGCGCGGAGATACCGGCGCTCGGCGCGATGAGCATCGTCACGTTCCGGATCGAGGCGGAGGCGAACGACGGAGTGACGACGATCGTGCCATCGAGCGCGAGCTTCCTCTACCAGGTCGAGTCACCCGCTCCCGAGTCGACCCGACCGACATGGCGGGTCATCCTGCGCCGGAGTGACCTGAACGCGCTTCGCAGTCGGGGCAACGGCTCGAACACCCTCCTCGACGTCACGATCGTTGCCAACGGCAAGGCTTACTACAACCGCGGCATCAGATACCGCGGCAGCTCGGCTCGCAGCTGCAGCCCGCTCAGCTACCGCATCCAGCTCGACCACGACCACAGCCTCGACGGCATCAAGCGCATCAACATCAACGGCTGCAACGTGCAGCGCCAGTGGATCGGGCTCGACTTCCTGCGGCGCACCGGCATCCCGACACCCGACGGGTGGCTACGCCGGCTGTCGATCAACGGCTCGGTCCAACCCGACGTGTACCTGCGAGTCGAGGCCATCGACGACCAGTTCCTCGATCGCACGCTGGATCCGGACGACGACGGCAACCTCTATCGTGGAATCGGTCAGGCCAACCTCGACTACCGCGGCGATAACTTCGACCGCTACCGCGGGAACTACGACAAGCGCACGAACGAGGAGTCCGACGACTACAGCGATGTGGTGGATCTCTGTCGCCGCTTCGATCGTGACGAGACCGACGATCCGGAGTTTCCGGAGCTGATCGAGGAGCGCGTCGACGTCTCGCAGTGGGCGCTCTACTTCGCCGCCTACGCGGTTCTCGGCTCCACGGAAAACAGCATCATCCTGAACAACGGCGACGACTATTTCCTCTACCACCGCTTCTCGGACGACCGCTGGATCCTGCTGCCGTGGGATCTGGACAGCTGCTTCGACGACCAGAGCCAGGCCCTCTTCCGTCCGTCCGTCGGCTCGATCGTACGCTTCCTGCGGCACCCGCGCTACGCGACTGACTACTGGTGCTTCCTCGAGCAGCTGCTCGAGACCGCCTTCGTCCAGGAGCAGGTGGACGCGCGCATCGACGTGATCGCCTCACTCTTCACCGAAGGCCAGATCTCGCAGCTGCGTCGCTACACCCGCGAGCGCCGGGAGTTCATCCGGTCACGGCTGCAGACCCGGCTGACCGTCCAGATCGTCGAGGGAGGGTCCGAGTGCGACGGCCTTCTGATCGCGACGAGCAGCGCCCTGACCGTGCGGGGGCGAGCTCCCGGCTGCGGCACGGCGGAGGTTTTCGTCAACGGCACCCCGGCGTCGACCGACCCGGTGACGAACGAATGGAGCGCCGGCATCGACCTCGGCGACGCGACGAGCATCGATGTCTCGACCGTCGACCGCCACGGCACGGAAACTCACCGCGTCTCCTTGCCCATCGTCAACGCCACGCAAGACAATCGCCTGTCTCCGGATATAGACGCCGACCTGACACTTTCGACCGACACCGCCATCTACGTTGCCGACACCCCGGTCACCGTCGCCCCGGGAGCAACGCTGCGCATCCCGGCGGGCACGTCGGTACTCTTCGCCTCCGACGCCGAGCTGCGCATCGAGGGACGCCTGCTGATCGACGGCGACGATGCGGCGCCGGTCACGCTCCGTGCCAGCGACTGCGACGGCGAGTGGCCTGGTATACGCTTCATGGCGACATCCTCGGGGAGCCGTGTCACGCACTGCCACGTCCTGGACGCCGGAGCGCGCAACGAGGAAGCCGCGATCGTCGTCCGTGGCGCGGCCGTCACGCTCGAGAGCGTCGTCATCGACGAGCCCGTTGCCGTGGGTCTGAACGCGGAGCGTGACGCTGTCGTCGACATGGTCGACTGCGACGTTCTCACGGCCCGCGACGGCATCGAGCTGGTCCAGTCGAGCGCGACGATTCGAAGCTGCCGGCTCCTCGGCCTCACCGGCAGCGCCGTGAACGCCATCGGCGACCCTCAACATCGCCTCGACGTCCGGCATACGGTGATCGCCGATTGTGCCGACGCGGTGGTCCTCGCGAGCGCGATCCGGAGCACGGTGGATCATGTGACCATCCATGACTGCCGGCGGGGCGTCGTGGTCAACACCCTGGCTCCCGGGCTCGGCGGAGCGGCCAGCCGGATCGACAGCTCGATCATCTGGGAGTCGGCGGAGCCGATCACCGCATTGCTCGATGCCGAGTTCGCGGTGACCTTCACCAACACCTCCGATCCCGCCCTCGCCGGTGAAGGCAACATCAGTGCCGACCCTCTCTTCGTTGACCCGTCGAGCGGAGACTATCGCCTCACCCCTCCGTCGCCGTGCGTCGGCACCGCACGTGACGGGACAGACATGGGCGCAACCCCCTTCGAGAGCGCGGGACTCGACCATCGCTTCCTTCTCTGCGACGCCA
The DNA here is from genome assembly GCA_964390645.1 of uncultured Planctomycetia bacterium. GTDB lineage: Bacteria > Planctomycetota > UBA8108 > UBA8108 > UBA8108 > CAYMLL01. The sequence goes on from CAYMLL010000028.1 coordinate 27,901, forward strand.
ACGCCGACGGCTCGAACAACCTGGCCGACGCGGTGTTCATTCTCTCACACCTCTTCGCGCAGCAGGCCGGTCCGTCATGCGCCGCCGCCGGCGACTGCAACTCCGACGGCGAGCTCGACCTCACGGACGCGATCTTCGACCTCAACCACCTCTTCAACCAGGGGCCATCACCCGCCGCGCCCTACCCTGCATGCGCGTCCGCGACCTCGGATGACTGCGCCGTCGACACCTGCCGTGACTGACCGGAGAGACGGGTCGTGTCAGTCGTCGAGCTTGATGATCGACTCGAGATCGATGTCCCCGTCGCCCTCGCTCGGCTCACCGCGCACGAGCAGGAGGATCGCGGCGTGCGGGACGATGAGGTAGGAAGTTCCCTCGAACTCGATCTCGACGGAGGCGTTGCGCAGAAAGAGCGCGAGGTCGCCGATGGCGGCCTGCATCGGCACGTACCGCGCCTTGTTCTCCGCTTCCTGGAGCTTCCACGGCTCGTCGTTGAACTCCGAGGGCGACGGCACGGGAGTGCCGGGGCCGACCTCGACGACATGCCCGCTCTGCACCTGCATCTTCTCGACCGCGGTCTGCGGAAGGAGCAGACCGATACGGGTACGGTCCTCGCCCTGTTGCGGAGTGACGAGCACCCGGTCCCCTACGACGAGGAGCTTTCTGCCTTTGACGTCCACGTTCGTGCCTCGAGAGTGCGGTACGGCAGCCGGACCCCGTTGGTAACAGCCCCGGCCGCCCACGTCAAGCGGTGGAGACGCACGGCCTCGACGGTCGACGAAGAAGAGACCCGGCGACCGCTGGCGCTGTGTCCCCCCTGTCTTCTCGGTATCCCGTGGATGTACCCGTGACCGGCCGCAAAGGAAGCCGACGCCAGATCATCGTGCTCGGTGTCATCGTGCTCGCCGGGGTCGGGCTCGGCGTTGTCGCGGTGCGCGAGGCCTGGCCCGGCTTGATGCAGCGCCGCTACCTCGGTCAGCTCCACGAGGACCCGGCGCTCCTCTTCGAGTTTCTCGGCTCCGACGACGAGTCTCGTCGGTCGGCCGCCGAGAAGTTCCTCACGAAGCGGCCGGCAAAGCAGGAGGTCTTCCGGCGCTACCTCGACGAGTTCGACTCGTCAAAGGCGACCTGGCACATCCGACGAGGTCTGGAGCGACACCGCAAGAGCGGCACGATCGCCGGCCACCTGGGACTCACGCCGACCGGAGTCTTCACCCACTATCGCAGAGCGACCGGCGGCAGCAGCACCGGCTCCATGGCTTCGCCGCCGACCGACCCACCGCGTCGAGAGCTGCTGCTCGATCTCATCGGCGGGTGCACGAACGAGGTCTTCGAGCACCCGGAGCTCCCCGGCTTCCAGTTCCGGGTCGTGCGCGTCGAGGACGGCCGGGCGAGCGAGCCCCCGTGGCCCCCGGCGACGTCGGCGCCGGTGAGGAGCCGACCCCGCAAGATCACGGGCAAGGCGAACCACGTCCTCTTCTTCCGCGTCACTCACTGAGCCCCTCCGTGCCCACTCGAGCCGCCGCGCGACTCTCGCGGCGAGACTCCGAGGCCCGACACGACCGGACATCCGACGCTCGTCGAGCGAACGCCGAGCTCAGGCTCCCGAGCACCCGACCTGCGGGAGGGCCGGAAGCGACGGATCGATCACGGGCAGCTCCGCGACGCCGCTGACCTCGTACTTGTGAGACGACGCGGTGTTGAAGAGCACCACCCGATCGTCGCGAGAGATCTCACCACGCTCCCGGAGCAACTCGATCGCGCCGAGACACGCGCCACCCTCCGGACAGATGCCGAGCCCGCTTGCGCGGCAAGCTCGTCGCTGCCACTCGACGATCCGCTCGTCGGGGACAGCGATCGCGCAGCCACCACTCTCCCTGACCGCATCGAGGATCATGAAGTCACCGACCGCCGCAGGCACGCGGATTCCAGCCGCGGCGCTGAAGGCGTCCTCCCACGGCTCCGCGAAGCGCTCACCGGCATCGTAGGCACGCACGATGGGCGCGCAGCCGTCGCTCTGCACGGCGATCATCCTCGGCATCGTGGCGGAGCTCAGCCAGCCGAGCTCGCACAGCTCGGCAAATGCCTTCCACATGCCGATGAGACCCGTCCCGCCCCCGGTGGGATAGACGACGACATCGGGCAGCCGCCAGCCGAGCTGCTCGGCGAGCTCGAGCCCCATCGTCTTCTTCCCCTCGATGCGGTACGGCTCCTTCAACGTCGACATGTCGAAGCAGTCGTACTCCTCCACCATCTGCCGCACGACCGCACCGCAGTCGGTGATCAGACCGTCGACGAGGAAGACGTGCGCACCGTAGCGCACCGCCTCGACGACGTTCGGGGCCGGCGTATCCTTCGGCATGAAGATCCAGGACTCCGCCCCCGCCGCCGCGCCGTACGCCGCGAGCGCTCCACCCGCGTTACCGTTGGTCGGCACCGCGAAGCGGCGGCGACCGAACGCGCTCGCCATGTTGACGGCGACCGCCATGCCGCGGTCCTTGAAGCTGCCGGTCGGCATCCGCGACTCGTCCTTCACCCAGAGTCGCGCGACGCCGAGCGTCGCGGCAAGACGGGTGACGGGCACCAGCGGGGTCGTCCGCTCACCCAGCCTCACCGGCTCCTCGTCGAGCGGAAACGGCAGCAGCTCACGGTAGCGCCACATCCCGGACTCGCGACTCTCGAGAGCCTCTCGACCGACGTGCTCACGAATCCAGTCGAGATCGTAGCGCACCCAGATCGGACGTCCCTCGTGCAGCGTCGACTCGACGCTCTTCGGCAGACAGGCAGCATCGATCGCTCCCTCGAGGTGATGGACCTGCGGATCGTTCATCGTCATCCTCCGGTTCTGCGGATCAGGGCGCAGCCTGTCGACGCTTCTCCGCAACCGCACGGCGAATGCGATTCATCGTCGACGGATGGGAGTAGAAGAGCCACTCGACGACGGGGTGCGGCTCGACGTCGGAGCGATTTGTCAGCGCCATCTTCCTCATCCCGGAAATCAACAGCTGCGGGTCACGGGTGAGCGCGAGCTCCTCGTCGTCCGCCTGCCGCTCCATGTGACGCGACAGAGCGCTCTGAAGCGGCAGCGAGACGGTGTTGCCGATGAGGATCACCAGAAAGACCACCGGCGCGAGCGAGAGGTCCCAGCGCTCGCACCCGCGTCGCCGCGCGACGGACCTCAGCACCCGATCGACGAAGAAGAGCAGCACGAAGGTGCCGAGCGCAGCCAGCGCCATGCCCTGCCAGATGTGCCGGTGCTTCCAGTGACCGATCTCGTGAGCGAGCACCGACAGGACCTCGTCATCCGTGTGCTCCTCGATCAGATTGTCGTACAGAACGATACGCTGAGAGCTCCCGACGCCGACAAAGTAGGCATTGGTGTGCGAGCCGCGACGGCTGGCATCCATGACGTAGATCGACTCGGTATCGATTTCCGAGCGTGCGGCCAGCGCGACGATTCTCTCGCGCAGTGGTCCTTCCTCGAGCGCCTCGAACTCGTTGAAGACCGGAGAGATCCAGATCGGGTAGACAAACATGCCAACAACGATCACCCCCGAGCCACCGATGCCGGCGAGCAGCCACCACCAGCGGGCGGCGCGACGAAGAAGCACGTACGCGAGCGTCATGACCACCGTGGTGATCAGAACGACGCCGCTGACCGCGAGCAGCCGGTCGAAGTGCCACGCCGCGAGGGATTGAGTCGCCGGCCCGCAAGCGCGTCGGTGGAGAAACGACGCGACGGCCAGCGGATAGTCGACGATCTCACGAAGCATGAGCGTTACCGCGAGAGCGAGCGCGGCCGTGAGCCAGTGCCGTCCTCCGCTGACGCGCGACGCCCACGCCGCGAGGCGCTCGCCCGCGCCCGTGAAGAGAAGCGCCGACCAGAACGCCAGGTGCAGCAGGAGGAAACCGAACCAGAACGCCAGGCGCTGACCCTGGTAGGTCTTCCCCCTCGCGATTTCGTCGACCTCGAAGTGCGCGGTTGCGGGGACCTCTTCCGCGCTGACCTCGTACCACCCGTCTGCAGCACCGATCAGCGTCCCGCCGGCAACGACGAGAGCGATCAGACAGGCCAGCGATCGGGCAGCGCGAAAGAGCATCGGAGGTCGAGAGTCCAGGCCCTCGAGACATTCCCGCGGAAGGCCCACGAGACTATGCACAATCACCGGCGACGTCGAATCTTTTCCTTCCAGGACGACGCTGAAAGTGGTATTCCCGGGCCTCGGAATCCGCCCACACCGTTCCCGGCAACCGACGGAGAAGTCTCGATGAAGCCATCGCACGACGGCCCGGTCCGCATCGCGATCATCGGCGCAGGACTTGTCAGCGACTATCACCACGTACCGGGAATCCGCCTCGATCCGCGAGCCGAGCTCGTCGCCGTCTGCGACGCCGACGAGGCCCTCCTCGAGCGGCGCAGGAGCGACTGGGGCGTCGACCGAGCGACGACGAGCTTCGAGGAGCTCCTGGCGGATCCGGACGTCGACGCCGCCATCATCGCGACGCCGAACTTCCTTCACCGCGAGCAGGCGGTCGCCGCGGCGAAGAGCGGCAAGCACATCCTGTGCGAGAAGCCTCTCGGCCTCGACGCCGGCGAGGTGCGCTGCATGTACGAGGCGGCGCGCGACGCCGGAGTCGTCCACATGACCGCGTTCACGTACCGCTTCGCACCGTCGATGCGCTACATGAAGCAGCTTCTCGACTCCGGCGCGCTCGGAGAACCCCGTCACTTCCGCAGCCAGCGCTTTCTCGACCTGCCCGAGACGAGCTGGGGGTGGCGACAGTACAAGGAGAAGGCGGGCGCCGGCGACCTCTTCGACATGACGATCCACCGCATCGACTTCGCGCAGGACCTTCTCGGCCCGCTGAAGAGCGTCTGCGGGGCCGTCGCCACCTTCGCGCCGCGAACTCGCACGAAGGACGGTGAAGCCTGTGCTCCCTCCACGGTGGACGACTGGTCCTCGATCATCGGAGAGTTCGAGTGTGGCGCCGTCGGCGTCTGGGAGGGAACGACTCTCGCGAAAGGCCACGACCGCGACGGCTTCGGACACGAGTGGGCGGAGATCAACGGTTCGGAGGGCTCTGCGGTCTATCGCCTCCACGATCCGAACCACATCCTGCTCGGCAAGACCGGAAGGGACCTCGCGCCCGTCGACGTTCCCGCCGAGTTCCTGGCGCCCGCGGGAAGCCCGCGCGATCCGTCCGAGGGCGAGCCGGCGACGGTGTTTCGGTACGACCTGGTCTGGGAGCTGGTCGACGCGATCGTCGAGGGCCGACCCGCCGCGCCGAGCTTCCTCGCCGGGCTCAACGCGCAGATCGTCGCCGATGCAGTGCTCGAGTCGCACGCGCGACGAACGTGGATCGACTTGACCCTGGAGCGAGAATAACGCCCGGGCGAGAGCCGGACCCGCCTCGTGGCGCCCGGCAGGAGAGCTCGTTCAGACGAGCTCGATCTCACGGCGGCACGAGCGGCACTTCACGGTCGGCGCCAGGAGGCCGGGACTGAGCTGAATCGTCCGGCCGCAGTCGCAGCGAAAGGTCTCCCAGCCGCTGCCCTTGCGCTGGTAGCGCAGCGGTGCGCGGGCCCCGGCCGCGTCGCTCTTCCCGTCGGCTTTCTCGAACGCGCCGGGAACGCCGTTCTCTCGACCGCAGCGGGGACAGGCGACCGAGTCGCGCTTCACGCCTGGCGGCACCTTGATCCCGACGCCGCACGCGCAGGATATCGTGACGAGTCCCGCGAGATGACCGGCGAGGTCCGCGATCGAGTGCAGGCGAGCGGCGGCATCCTTCTCGGTCTCCTTCTCGACGGCGGCTTCACGGATGGCAACCGGCTGACCTTCCCCGGCGACGGCCCGCGCGCCGATGCAGCTCTGGCCGCCGGCGACCTGCTGAAACGCACGGTTGTAGTCCTTGAAGCCCGCACCCGACATCGCGCGCAGGATCCCGATGCGCTTCTCGATCGGCGGATGCGTCGCGAACAGGGAGACGGCCGACATGCCACTGAGCGGGTTGACGATGTAAAGAGGTGCCAGCGCGCGGCTCGGCTTCGACGTCGAGCGGTGCTTGCCGCTGATCTTCCCCAGGGCGGAGGCAAGCCCTTCGGGATAACGTGTGTAGCGCGCAGCGGACGCGTCGGCCAGATACTCACGCTTTCGAGAGCACGCGAAGTAGATCACCTGCGCAAGAACCGGAGCAAGGATCGCCGCCACCAGACCCACCACGACCAGAACCGCACCTCCGCCGCCACTGTCGCGCGAAGAGCGCCGACGCCCGCCGCTGTAGAGCACGGCACGCAGGAGGATCTCGGACAGGATGACGATCGTGCCGACCATCACCGAGCACATGACCATGAACGAGACGTCGCGATTGACGATGTGGCCGATCTCGTGCGCGACGACACCCTGCAGCTCGTCGCGGTTCAATCGCGCCAGCAGCCCGGAGGTAACCGCGACCGCCGCGTTCTCCTGACGACGACCGACGGCGAAGGCGTTGGGCATCGTGTCGTGGATCAGGTAGACACGCGGCATCTTGCCACCGAGGCCGGAGGCGATCGACATCTCCTCCACCACGTTCCAGAGCTGCGGAGCGTCCTCCTTGGAGATTTCGTGGGCACCGGCTGCGAAGAGAACGAGACCGTCGCCGCCCGCCGTCCCGAGGAGCCACAGGATCGCCCAGAGACAAGCCGCGCCCACCGCGCCCCACCACTCCTGGCCCGGCGGGAAGAGCCAGAAGCCGATGACCCAGCCCATCGCGAGAAGCAGCACGAGCATGAACCCGACAAGGATCCAGGAGCGCCGGCGGTTATCGCGTATGGCTTCCCACATGACGACCAGGGTGTCTCTCGCTCAGCGGCCGGAGCGGCTCAGAAGCTGACCTTCGGGGTCTGGCGCTCCGAGTCGTCCTCGATCTCGAAGAAGGCGCCTTCCTTGAACGAGAACATGCCGGCGACGAAGTTCGACGGAAAGCTCTCACGCTTCGTGTTGTAGGTCATCACCGAGTCGTTGTAGTGCTGGCGCGAGAAGCCGATGCGGTTCTCGGTGGACGTCAGCTCCTCCTGCAGCGACAGGAAGTTCTGGTTGGCCTTCAGGTCGGGGTACTGCTCGACGAGCAACATCATGCGGCCGAGAGCACCGCTGAGCTCGCCCTCCGCCTGCGTCTGCTCGGCCACACCGTTCGCGGTGACCGCCTTCGAGCGCGCGGCGATGACTCTCTCGAAGGTCTCCTTCTCATGCGAGGCGTACCCCTTCACCGTCTCCACGAGGTTCGGGATCAGGTCGTGACGGCGCTTCAGCTGCACATCGATCTGCGACCATGCGTTCTTCATCTCGTTGCGCAAGCGAACGAGAGCGTTGTACATGCTGAAGAAGATAAATCCGAAGACCACGACGACGCCGGCGATGATGGCAGTCGTCACACCAGTGCTTAGCGCCAGAAGAGACTTCATCATGTGTCCTGTCCTTTCTCCGAGGCTTCCTGGAACTCGTGATGATAGAGATCGGCGAAGAACCGGGAGATCGCACCGCCTTCGCCCGAAGCGCCGTCGCTCCGTCCGCTCTCCTTGTCGAGCGCATCGACCAGCCGTTTCAGCTCGCCGCTGTCGAACCAGAGGCCATGGCCCCTGGAGCAATGATCGAGGTCGATCGTAGGCGCCTCGCCGACTCGAGCCAGACGCATCCTCCGCGAGCAGCGCGGGCAGCGTCGATCGCTCTTCTCGCCGGCGCGCGCCTCATCGAGAGCCTGCGTGAAGGCGCCTGACTCCGAGCCGGCCAGCACGACTATCGACTCGACCTCGCCGCCGTCCAGCCAGGTGCCGCGACAGCCGACACAGTGGTCGATCTCGATGCCCCCGAGCTCGAACACGATCAGGTCATCATCACACGCGGGACAGCCGCTCACACACTTGGCTCCATCCTCGGAACTTCCGTCACCGGAAACACGCGCGTCTCGAATCAACGATGTGCCGGCTGGGTGAACTCCATCGGTATCCCGTCGGGATCGAGGAAGTAGACCATCCGGTTGCCCGAGTTCGGCCCGCCCTCGACGGTCTTGGCGGCCGACAAAAAGCGAGCGCCGAGCTTTCTGACCTTCTCCATCTCGGCGTCGATGTCGTCGACGATGTAGCAGAGGTGCGCGCTTCCGACATCGCAGGTACGCGGCGCAGGGGACTTGCCTGCCGGAGCGTGATACTGAATCAGCTCGAGACCCTGTCCGTGCCCGCTGAGGTGAACGATCCGCAGGTGCGCGCCCTGGAGCGCGCTCACCGCCTCGGGAAACGCGCCCTCCACGACGCGATCGTCGAGCACCTCGAAGCCGAGCCCGTCCCGGTAGAACGCCACGGAGCGCTCGATGTCACTGACGGTGAACGACACATGGTGAACTCCGGTGATCATCGAACCAGCGCCACTCCCGTCCGTCAGCCTCTCGAACCATCTCCCGCAGCGTCGGACTCGGCGGGAATCGCCGCCCGGGACCGCCTGTTCAGCCTATCAGACTCACCCCACGATTGGACAACTATCTGCGAGGAGCACCGGCCCGCGAGTCGGTTCTCGCGGAACGGGGTCCACAGCGCCGTCGACGCCGTCACGACACGGAAAAACCTGGAAACGTCGGCACGACCGGGTTCAAAAGGAGCGGTTGGCAGGTTTCCCTGCCCGTTCCTCGAGAACCGCTGCAACCGTTTTCCCGAAGGAGATCTCGGCCCATGACGATCATTCGCTCCCTCATCGTCGCCGCCGGCGCCTTCGCGCTGGCAGCGTCGAGCTCCGCGTTCGGCGACGAGAGCTGCTGCGACAAGGCAAAGGCCCGGGGCGTGACCTGCGAGCACCCCTGCTGCGTCGCCGCGACGACACTGCGCACGACCTGCTTCAAGTGCAACCCCGACAAGGCCACGAGCTGCTGCGACAAGGCGCTGGCCCGTGGCGAGAAGTGCAAGCACCCCTGTTGCGTCGAGGCGCGGTCGGTCGGCGTGCAGTGCTTCAAGTGCAACAAGGGCCGTCCGATCGCGCTCTTCGACGGCAAGTCGATCGGCCACTGGACGACGAACAAGCGAAGCGGCAAGCAGGAGACCTGGGTCGTCGGCAAGCCTGTCCTCGCGAAGCCGGGCGACCACCATCTCACCGTCGAGAAGGGCACCGGCGCCTTCGTCAACAGCTGTGGCGGAAAGCACGGGGTCGGCCGCGACTTCTTCTCCAAGGCCGTCTTCGGTGACGCGCTGATCGAGGTCGAGGTGATGGTGCCGAAGGGATCTAACTCCGGCGTCTATGTGATGGGCGAGTACGAGATCCAGGTGCTCGACAGCTACGGCAAGAAGAAGCTCGGAAACGGCGACATGGGCGCGGTCTACGGCGCCAGCCCGCCTCCGTTCAACGCCTGCAAGAAGCCCGGTGAGTGGCAGAAGTACGAGATCGAGTTTCGCGCGCCGCGCTTCGACAGCAAGGGCAAGAAGACCGCCAACGCGCGCTTCCTGTCGGTGAAGCTCAACGGCAAGCTCCTGCACGAGAACCTGGAGCTCCGCAGAGCCACCCCCGGCGGCATCGACGGCAAGGAGAAGCCGGTCGGCCCGCTGATGTTCCAGGGCAACCACGGCGAGGTCGCTTATCGCAACATCTTCGTGACGGCCAGGTAGATTCCACCGCTACATCGAAGGTGGGGCCACCAACAGCAGGGACGCCGTGCTCGAGCTGCGGCGCCCCCGCTGTTCGTTCACGCTCCGGACGTTGACAGGCGCGACGCGTACGGCGACGATCACCGTCATGGCGCCGAGCAAGGTCCTGCGCGAGGCTGAACGCGAGTTCTTCTCCACCGTCGCGCAGGCAGTCTTCACCAACCCCTTCAGCGACGAACGCATCGAGATCGACGCGCGCCTCATGGGCCACGCCGACGACGGCCCTCACGAGGAGCGGGCCCGGCGCGCCGCAGAGGCCGTCGCGGTGCGGATCCGGGAGCTCGAGAGCGACAGACGCGCGGACGTCAGCCTCTACTCCGGCGAGGATCGCGAGATCCTGTCGTACACGTTTCTGTTCGACGCCTACCACCGATTCAACGACGCCTTCGACGCCCTCATAGTCGAGCAGATCGGCGCGGGAGAGAGCCCCTGTGCGGTGCCCTTCGCGTCCGACGCGCTGACGCTCCTTCGCCGGCGCGGCTTCACGGCCGTCGAGAGCGTCGAGCACTTCGCCACCTTCTATCAGATCCGACGTGCGTTCTACTTCATCGACGGCGCTATCACCGGAATCAGCCCGTGCGTCAAGGAGCTGCGCCGCAACCTCTGGAACAACATCTTGACGAGCGACATCCGCTGGTACGACCGCTTTCTGCGCTCGCGCATGGAGGACTTCTCCACGCTGCTGCTGGGCGAGACCGGCACGGGCAAGGGGTCGGCGGCAGCGGCGATCGGCCGCAGCGGACTCATCCCCTTCGACGAGAAGCGCGAGCACTTCACCGAGAGCTTCACGCGAGCCTTCGTGCCGATAAACCTGTCGCAGTACCCCGAGACGCTCATCGAGTCCGAGCTCTTCGGTCACCGCAAGGGAGCGTTCACCGGTGCGGTCGAGGATCACCACGGAATCTTCGCACGCTGCTCACCCTGCGGGTCGATCTTCCTCGATGAGATCGGCGAGGTGTCGGCGCCCGTTCAGATCAAGCTGCTGCGGGTCCTGCAGGAGCGCCTCTTCGTGCCGGTCGGCAGCCGCGAGGAGCTGCGTTTTCGCGGCCGCGTCATCGCGGCGACGAATCGCGGCATGGCGGAGCTTCGCGAGAGGGGCGCGTTCCGTGACGACTTCTTCTACCGGCTGTGCTCGGACGTCATCGTCTCGCCGCCGCTGCGCCAGCGCATCGCCGAGGATCCGCGGGAGCTGGACCTCCTTCTCGAGCGCACGATCGCACGCATGCTCGGAGAGGACAGCGCCGAGGTCGCCGCTCTGGTGCGGGAGAGCATCCGCACGCAGCTCGGCGACGGCTACGCGTGGCCCGGCAACGTCCGCGAGCTGGAGCAGTGCGTGCGCCGGATCGTGCTCAAGCGGCGCTACGAGGGCGATGGGCACCTCCGTGACGACGACCTCCGGAACACGCTCCTGAGCGGTGTCGACTCCGGCACGCTGAACGCGCAGCAGGTCCTGTCAGCGTACTGCACACTGCTCCACGAGCGCCTCGGGACTTACGAGCAGGTCGCACGGCGCACCGGACTGGACCGCCGCACGGTGAAGAAGTACATCGGCCAGTGGGACGGCGACTGTGCAGATCCGAGCCCGGATCCCGCCGAGGATACGAATGGAAGTTGATGGGTGCCCCGAAGCACTGTACAAGAAAGGATCGACGAGATGCCTTTCAGCGCGGGGACGCCGGGTTCGTGTTCCCGCACGGAGTCCGCCCGCGACCAGCCTCGAGAGCGGAAGCCGTAGGCAGCAGGTTCCGGCCGGGAGTCCGCCATGAGTGACGATAGCTCACATTCGCTCGTCATCCTGACGGACGACGGCGAGGAGGTCTTCCCGGTCACCATCGGCGAGACGACCATCGGCCGCACGCGATCGAACCACCTGACGCTCCGCGAGTCGAGCGTCTCGAGGTCCCACTGCCGCATCGAGCGTACCGACGACGAGACGCGGATCTACGACGCGGCACCACGCAACCCGACGCGGCTACGACGCGCCGGCGACTATCTGACCAAGACCGCCAACGGCAAGGTGCTCCGCGACGGTGACACCATCATCCTCGGTCGCGTC
>CAYMLL010000029.1:0-38650 GCA_964390645.1 uncultured Planctomycetia bacterium
TCGCACCCGCAGGACATGGAGGGCTGGCCCGAGTACTGGGAGCGCATGATCCCGATGCACTACGCAACGCACGTCGTCAGCCCGGTCCTGGGTCTCGTCGACGGCCGCGCGGAGTACGTCTCGTGCTTCGGTTCCGGTACCATCAACGACACCATCGCCGAGAAGTCCGGCAACGCTCGCGCTGTCGAGTCCTGCCACATCAAGGTGAAGGACTCGGACGTCAGCGCGCACATCTGGCGCTTCCTGTTCGACACCGCACGCCAGTATCGCGAGTCCTTCGATGTCTACGGCACGAGGAAGAGCTTCGAGTGGCAGCTCGTGGAAGGTGAGAAGCCGGTCATCCACACCGCGAAGAAGCCGGAGCCCGAGATTCCCGAACGCGTCGAGGTGCCCGACTTCGCGCACCGCCTCCCCGAGCCGATCCGGAAGTTCACGCAGTCGATCGAGGATGCGGATCACCTCTCCTTCGTGCAGGGCGGCGGTCACGGTGGCTCTCACCCGCACATGTGCAACGAGATGCTGAGCGCGCTGAGCGAGGATCGCGACCCATGGCCGAACGCGGTCATCGCCGCGAACTGGACCTGCGTCGGCATCTGCGCACACGAGTCGACGAGGAAGGGCGGGGAAATCGTTCGCCTGCCGGACTTCACGCTCGCCTGAACCGGCGCGACGCGACGCAGCCGTCACTCGGACGCCGACTGAGGAGCTGCGTCTCCCGCCACGGCGCTCGGGTCGGGTCGTCGCAACCACTCGGGTAGCGCCCGGTAGGCGACCGCCTGCTTCTCGGTCAGTCCCTCGAGGAACCGCGTATCGAGCCCCGCCTGGAGCTTCGCCCTCTCCTCGAGAAAACGCTCTCGCGACTCGGGGTCATCCGCGTCCAGGATCTCCCGCAACTCCGCGAAGCGAAACTCGTAGTCGAGCAACACCTCGTTGTAGAAGTGCCTCTGGTCCACCTCGAAGGCGAGCTTCTCGGCGAGCGCGTTGACCTTGCGGTTGTACTTCCCGAAGGGACCCCGGGAGAGCCGCGCGGCACGCGCGACCTGCGCGCGGCGGGCTCCGCGAGACCCGGCGTCCTTCGGAGCCGCCGCGTCCACCGGCAGCTCGGCTTCCGCCCAAGGCTCCACCTTGACCCCGGAGACGGCGGCCTCGCGACGGCGGCGTCCCGGGCTCGCGTCGCTCCGTGGAGACGACTCCGTCACGCCCGGACCTCGAGACGTGTCTCGCCCGCTCCGGGACGATCGGCGCACGACCTCGCCGGTCTGCGATGACGCCGGCCTCGCGTCGCGCTCCTCGGCCCCGTCGACCCGCCGGGGCAGTACGCTCGGCGCCGCCTCCGGCGGGAAGCTCCGCGTCGACCCGTCGAGATCATCGACAGCCGGCGAGGATCCCTCGGGCCGCGCGAGAAGGACAACAACGTACACGATCAACCCGGCGAGAGCCGCGGCGACCAGGAGTCGCAGAGGCGTACGCGACATCCGATGACCTCCAGCCTTGCTGTCGAAATCCCGGGCGCGAGCTTCGTCACGGTTGCGCGACCAGGATAGAATGCCCTCCATGATACCGGACCTCCAGTGCCCGTGCGCCGGTGCGGCCCTCCTCGTTGCCCTCCTCGCTCCGCTCCCGTCGGAGGCTGACCTCCTGCCGAAGCAGCCACTCCTGGATGCGCAAACCTTCTGGGACAACCGCGACTGGGACTGGTATCGCGACAATATCCCGTTTCTGGAGACGCCGGATCCTTCGATCGACACGACCTATTACTACCGCTGGGAGGTGGTGACGAAGCACATGGTCTACGGATCCCCCGAGGACGGCTACTCGCTGACCGAGTTCATCGACCGTCCCGGATGGTCAGGAACCTACGGGGCGATCGTCTGCCCCGCGGGCCACCAGCTCTACGAAGTCCGCTGGCTGCGCACGCCGCGTCTCGCACGCGACTACGCACGCTACTGGTTCCGGACGCCCGGCGCGCAGCCACGGCGCTATTCCAGCTGGCTCGTCGACGCGGTGTGGGCGGTGCAGCGCGTTCATCCGGACGACGGATTCACCGCCGGGCTGCTCGACGACGTTGTCCGCCATTACCGAGAGTGGGAGCGCTCGCACTTCGTCCCCGGTGCCGGCATGTTCTGGCAGCACGGCATGGCGGACGGCATGGAGACGAGCATCACCAGTCGCCAGACGAAGAACTGGTTCTCGGGCGCGCCGGGCTTTCGCCCGACCCTCAACAGCTACCTCCACGCCGACGCGCGCGCTATCGCCAGGATCGCTCGGCTCGCGGGCAAGCCCGCTGTTGCCAGGGAGTACGACGCCAAGGCCGCCCCCTTGAAGAAGCGCGTCGTCGAGAGCCTCAGGGATCCCGGACGCGAGTTCTTCTTCCACATGTTTCGCGACGACGAGGAGAAGGACGGCGACGTGGTCAAGGCCGGCACACTGACCTACCAGACGGGGAAGTTCGCCGGCAACGAGCACGGCCGCGAGCTCCTCGGCTACGTTCCGTGGCAGTTTCATCTGCCCGACGACCGTCACGGATCGGCGTGGCGGTTTCTCATGGACCCCGACTACTTCTTCGCACGCTTCGGGCCGACCGTCACCGAGCGACACGACCCGCTCTTCTTGATCTCGCGAAGCTGCTGCGTCTGGAGTGGACAGTCCTGGCCCTTCGCCACCACCCAGACGCTCGCGGCGATGGCTAATCTTCTCAACGATTACGACCAGGACTTCGTCGACCGTGCCGACTACCTGCGGCTTCTGAAGGTGTACGCGCGCACGCACCAGAAGGACGACCGGCCCTACATCGCCGAAGCCACCCATCCGGACAGCGGCTCGTGGGCCGGCCACGACCACTTCAACCACAGCGAGCACTACTTCCACTCGGCGTTCGTCGACCTCGTCATCACCGGGCTCATCGGCCTGCGTCCTCGCGACGACGACGTCCTGGAGGTCAACCCGCTGGCTCCCGGAAGCTGGGACTGGTTTGCGCTCGAGGACGTGCCCTACAAGGGCCACGACGTCACGATCGTCTGGGACCGCACCGGCCGGCGCTACGCACTCGGCGCAGGACTTCACCTCCTCGTCGATGGCAAGCGCCTCGCGTCGTCGACACGTCTCGAGAAGATCGAGGTCGAGCTGCCCCCCGCGCCCTCGCACGAGAGCACGCCGGCGCCACCGATCAACTACGCGGTCAACAACAGCGGGCGCTACTTCCCGAAAGCGATCGCTTCATCCTCGAGCCCGTCAACGCCGGCGGCGCTCGTCAACGACGGCCAGTTCTGGTACCACGTCTCTCCTCCAAACCGCTGGACCGCCGGGGAGTCCGGAAGCGCCACCGACTGGTGCGGAATCGACTTCGGGGACGAGCGCCCACTGGAGACGGTGAAGCTCTATTTCCTCGACGACGAGGAGGGTGTCGTGCCACCGAGTAGCTACGAGCTCGAGCACGACGCCGGCAACGGCTGGACCCCGGTCCCCGGACAGACACAGGCTCTCGCATACCCCGAAGGAAGGCGCGCCAACACGGTACGCTTCCCGATGCTGCGAACGCGCAAGCTACGCGCGGTCTTCCGCCACGGACGCGAGGGCCGCACCGGCCTCAGCGAGCTCGAGGCCTGGGGACCGGGAGCGCCACCGATCGCCACGGCGCCTCCGCCGCGCGGCAACCTCGCAGTCAACACGAGAGGCGAGGGGTTCCCGAAGGCGAGCGCGTCGTGGACATCGCGATTCGACCGGGTCGGGATGGTCAACGACGGCCTCGTCTTTCTGCGACCGAGCCCGCACAACCGCTGGACGGCCTACGAGTCTGGCAGCGCGAGCGACTGGGTCGAGATCGACTTCGGCGCCCCGACGGATGCGGGACGCGTCGAGCTCCACATCTACGACGACCACGGCGGCGTGCGGGCACCCGAATCCTACGACGTCCAGGTCCTGGTCGACGGGACATGGAAATCCGCCGGTGGACAGCTCCGGCGTCCGCAGAAGCCGGCCGGCGGCACCGTCAACACCGTCCGCTTTCGCCGCGCGACGACGAGAAAGCTGCGGGTCGTCTTCAAGCACCGAGGCCGGGCGCGGAGCGGCCTGAGCGAGATCGAGGTCTGGAAGGAATGACACGCAAGGCGTGGATCCTCGTGATGACTGCCGCCTCCGGCTCGGGGTACGCCGACGGGAGGGAGCGACTCCACCGTGACTGGCTCATCGAACACCCGGGAAGCGACGCACGCGTGACCGTCTCTGCTTCGGGCCACGAGATCGTCCTCGCGAACGGTCTCATCCGACGCGTGTTTCGCGTCGTCCCGAACGCGGCCTGTGTCGCATTCGACGACCTGATGACCGACCGCGCGCTGCTTCGCTCCGTGCGACCCGAGGCGCGTCTGGTCATCGACGGCAAGGCCCACGATGTCGGCGGGCTTCTCGGTCAGCCCAACCACGCGTTCCTGCTTCCACGATGGCTCGACAGCCTGCGCTCCGACCCGAAGGCCTTCCGCTACACCGGTCACGAGGTCGGCAAGCCTCGCGCGCGCTTTGCGTGGAGACGGGTCCGTCATCACGCCCCGAACGCCAGGTGGCCACCGGCGGGTGTGTCGCTGCGGCTGGACTTCGACCCGCCCGAGGGAGCCGACGGGCTCGAGGGAGTCAACGTCTCGATCTGGTACGAGCTCTACGACGCCGTGCCCGTGCTCTCGAAGTGGATCACCGTGACGAACGGCTCGACACGGCCCATCGAGATCGACCGATTCACGAGCGAGATCCTCGCCGTCGTCGAGCACGACAATCCGGTGGAGTATCGCGCCGGCGTCGAGCCCTTGCCGCCCTCTTCTCTCCACGTGGAGACGGACTACGCCTTCGGCGGCTTCACGCACCGCAACTCGACCCGGCACTCGGTACACTGGAAGCCGGACCCGCACTTCTCGACGCAGGTGAACTACCTGCGCAAGATGCCATGCCTCCTCGAGGTCGAGCCCTCGGTCGGTCCCGATCGGCTCATCCGGCCGGGCGACACGTTCGAGTCCTTTCGCGCGTTCGAGCTCGTGCACGACTCGAGCGAGCGCGAACGACGCGGTCTCGCCCTGCGACGCATGTACCGCACGATCGCCCCCTGGGTCACGGAGAATCCGCTGATCTTCCACGTCGTCAGCTCCCGGTCGCAGATCGTCCGGCGCGCGATCGAGCAGGCCGCCGAATGCGGCTTCGAGATGGTGAGCCTGAGCTTCGGCAGCGGCCTCGACATGGAGAACGAGAGTGACGCGAACCGGGCGAAGTTCCGCGAGCTCGCCGACTACGCCAGATCGAAGGGCATCGAGCTCGGAGGCTACTCGCTGCTCTCGAGCCGACGCGTGAAGCCGGACAGCGACAACTGCATCAACGTGAAGACGGGCAAGCCGGGCGGTAGCACGCACGGATTCTGTCCCGCGCTCGCGTCGAGCTGGGGGCAGGACTACTTCCGCAAGTTGAGGCAGTTCTTCGAGTCGACAGGGTTCCGCCAGTTCACCCACGACGGGTCCTATCCGGGCGACTTCGACGCCGCCGCACGACCACCCCTGCAGCGTGGATACGACGACTCGCAGTGGACGCAATGGAAGATCATCACCGGCTTCTACGAGTTCCTGCGCGAGCGTGGAGCGTATCTGCGAGTCCCCGACTATTACTTCCTCTCCGGGGCGAACGAGTGCGGCATGGGCTACCGCGAGACGAACTGGTCACTGCCTCGCGCGCAGCAGCTGATTCACACGCGACAGAATATCTTCGACGGCACCTGGGAAAAGACCCCGTCGATGGGCTGGATGTTCGTTCCGTTGACGCAGTACCACGGCGGCGGCGCAGCAGCGACGATCGAGCCGCTGAGCGAGCATATCGATCACTATCGCCTGATGCTCCGCAGCAACCGCGCGATGGGAGTGCAGGCCGTCTAGCGAGGCACGAGGCTCCACGACTCCCCCGAAGTGCGCGACATGGTCCGCGAGGAGACCACCTGGTTCAAGAGCTACCGGGACATCCTCGAGAGCGACATGATCCACGGACGGCGGGCGGACGGGCGCGGCCTCGACTGGATGCTTCACGTCAATCCCCGACTGGCCCTTCGCAAGGCGATGCTGGTCGTCTTCAACCCGACGCGACGCGAAATCACGGGAACCCTTCGTCCCAGTCTCTACTATTCGGGCATACGTTCGAAGGCCCGGGTGGCGCAGCGAGCCGGCCCCTGGGAGGTTCGCGAGCTCGACCGTGACGAATCCCTGGAGATGCAGGTCACCCTCGGCCCGATGGGGACGACCTGGTACCTCTTCAGCGACGCGAGGTAAGAGAAGACGCTGCCCGGCCGCTCGCGGGCCGGGCCCTCGCCCACCCGCGGTTCATCGGCGAACAGGGGGAAATCTGCAAGACCTTGCGTCGCCTGAAGTGTTGACGATCATGGGAGGGACCGGGTTGTCGTCGTGACCTCACGGCCTTTCCCCGAAGATGCTCGCGAGTCCTCTGATTCGGAGTTCCAGAATGAGAACCGCCCCCGTTCCGAGCCTCCTCTCGACCGCCCTCCTCATCGGCCTTTGCGGGCCGGACCGCATCGATGCCGGACCGCCGCGACCGAAGCCCCCCAGCGAGCGCTTTCTCGCCGACGGCGAGGAGGTCCCGAGCTTCCGTCGCCACGTCGTACCTCTCCTCGGCCGGCGGGGCTGCAGCGGTCGAGCCTGCCACGGCTCGTTCAAAGGCCAGGGCGGCTTCCGGCTGTCACTCTTCGGCTACGACTTCACCGCAGACCACGAGGCGCTGACCGGGGGCGACGAGGCGCGCGTTGACGTCAGCGAGCCCGACGCGAGCCTCGTCCTCCTCAAGCCGACGATGAAGAAGAAGCACCGCGGCGAGAAGCGCCTCGACGAGGGCTCGTGGCAGTACCATGTGGTGCGCAAGTGGATCGCCGCTGGTGGCGTCGACGACAGCGAGCAGGTCGGCGAGATCGAGCGACTCGAGGTCCTGCCGTCCGAGGTCATCTTCGAGAAGCCAGGTGGCGAGATCCAGCTGCGCGTGCTCGCCCACTGGACGAACGGCGATGTCGAGGACGTCACCGAGCTGACGCGCTTCCGCACCAACGACGAGGGCATCGCGAAGGTCTCGGGCTCGGGGCTCGTGAAGGCGATCCGCCCCGGAGACAGTCACGTCGTCGCGCTCTACGACAACGGCGTGCTCCCCGTGCCGGTGCTCCTGCCGCTCTCGGATCGAACCGGCGACCGCTATCCGGACATCGAGACACCGACGAGAATCGACGAGCTGATCGCCGTCAAGCATCGCAAGATGGGCATCATCCCGTCGGAGCTCGCGACCGACACCGAGTTCCTTCGCCGCATCTCCGTCGATCTCTGCGGCTCGATGCCGACCCCGGAGGAGATCGAGGAGTTCATCGCCGATACGGCGACTGACAAGCGCGCTCGCAAGGTCGAGGAGCTGCTCGCCTCGCCGAGGTACGCCGCGTGGTGGACGACGCGTCTCTGTGATATCACCGGCAACAGCTCGCGTCAGATCGGCGAGAAGATGTTCCGCGAGGAGATATCGCGACAGTGGTACGACTGGATCTACCGCCGCGTTGCGAACAACGTCTCGTACGACAGGATCGTCGCCGGCATCGTCCTCGCCTCGAGCCGTGAGAGCGGCCAGAGCTACGAGGACTACGTGACGCAGATGAGCTCCTACTTCCGCGACGACAGTCCCGCGGAGTTCGCGGCGCGCGAGGACATGCCGCACTACTGGGCGAGGCGCAACTTCCGCAAGCCCGAGGAGAAGGCGCTCGGCTTCAGCTACGCTTTCCTCGGCGTGCGCCTCCAGTGCGCACAATGCCACAAGCACCCCTTCGATCAGTGGAGCAAGAAGGATTTTCGCCATTTCCAGGCCTTCTTCGACCCGGTGCGCTACGGCAACGAGCCGGGGTCCAAGAGCGAATACAAGGCGCTGATGACATCCCTCGAGGATTCACTCGGCACTTTCGAGGGCAAGGACGCGAAGAAGAACAAGAAGAAGAAGCTGCGTGACTTGATGACGACGCGCGTCAAGGACGGCAAACCGATCCCCTGGGGCGAGGTGTTCATCCGGAAGCTCCGGCAGCCGGACCCGAAGAAGAGCAAGAGGCGCAAGAAGAAGAAGAACCCGCGCTACGACGGACGCGTGATCACGCCGAAAATCCTCGGCGGGGAGGAGATCCTCGCCGAACGCTACGACGACCCGCGCGAACCTTTGATGGAGTGGCTGCGAGAGCCCCGCAATCCCTACTTCGCCCGCGCCTTCGTCAACCGCGTCTGGGCGAGCTACTTTGGCCGCGGCATCGTCGAGCCGGCCGACGACATGAACCTCGCGAATCCTCCGAGCAACAAGGCGCTCCTCGAGCACCTCGAACGCGGCTTCGTCGAGCGCGGCTTCGACATGAAGTGGGTCCATCGCACGATCGTCTCGAGCAACGCCTATCAGCGCAGCTGGAGGCCGAACGAGTCGAATCAACTCGACGAGCGCAACTTCAGCCGTCGCGTGCTTCGCCGTCTGCCCGCAGAGGTCACATGGGACGCGCTCACGCAGGCAACCGTGTCACCGACACGCCTCGCGTCAACACGCGACAGTATCGAGGAGAGAGCGATCGGCCCGACGAGTGGAGGCTACCAGAAGGGCAGCAGGAGCGGTCGCGGCAAGGCCTACGCGCTCGGCCTCTTCGGCAAGCCTGCTCGCGAGACGACCTGCGACTGCGAGCGTTCAGCCGCACCGACGCTCTTGCAGACCATCTTCACGCGCAACGATCGCGAGCTCTGGGCGCTGATCGACGCTCCCGGCGGATGGATCGATGAGCTGAAGACGACCGAGCTCGGTCGCCGCAAGACCGTGCGCGAGAAGGCGCGACGCGAAAAGAGGAGAAAGGGCAAGAGCGCGGGAGGGGACCGGACCGCGAAGGGCGCCAGGAAGTCCCGCGGACCCGGGAAAGGAGAGCGCGCCCGGAAGGTGCCGGCGAAGCTGCCCCCGACCGACTCGCTGATCACGCGCGTGTTCCTGCGCACCGTCTGCCGACCGCCGAGCGCCGAAGAGCTCGATCGTGCCCGGGCCGATGTCGCGAGCTCCGGAAGCGTCTCTTCGGGCATCCGCGACCTTCTCTGGGTGCTGCTCAACACCAAGGAATTCATCGTTCATCACTGAGGCACGAGCCATGTCGACCCATCGAATGCGTGACGGTATCGAGCGACGCGACTTCCTCCGGACCGGCGCTCTCACCAGCGTAGGCCTCTGCCTGCCGCGCTTCCTCGAGCTGGCCGAGGCCGGTGAGACGGCGGAGTCGACGAGCAAGTCCGCGATCTTCATCCGGCTGGCCGGCGGGCCGAGCCACATGGACTCGTTCGACATGAAGCCGGACGCCCCCGACACCCATCGCGGCGAGTTCAAGCCGATGGACACCAGCGTCCCCGGCGTGCGTATCTGCGAGCACCTGCCCGGACTCGCGCGCTGCGTCGACCACTTCGCGATTCTGCGCGGCGTCACCCACAACCTCGGCGCGCACCGTCTCGGCACGCTCTACCTGACGACGGGCAACCGTCCATTGCCATCGCTGCGCTATCCGAGCTACGGCACGGTAGTCAGCAAGGAGTTGAACGGGCCCGAGGAGCTTCCACCCTACGTCGCGATCCCCAACGAGGTCGACAGCGCCATCACCGGCTACCTCGGCGTCGAGCACGGACCGCTGGCAACCGGAGAGGCGCCGAAGCCGGGACGCGGCGCCAGCGTACGCGGGCTCTCCCTGTTAAACGGCGTCACTCTCGAGGATGTCGATCGACGCCAGAGACTGCTCGAACGCTACGACAAGGCCTTCGAGGAGATCGAAGGACAGGACGAGCTGCTGAGTGGCCTCGACCGCTTCGGTCAGCGCGCCTACACGATGCTGCGCTCGAGCAAGGCGCGTTCCGCGTTCGATCTCTCGAAGGAGTCTCCAGCGATCTCGAAGCTCTTCTCGGAGCATCCGTTCGCACAGAGCTGCCTTCTGGCGACGCGGCTGATCGATGCCGGCGTACGCTTCGTCACCGTGAACTTCGGAGGCTGGGACACGCACGGTCAGAACTTCCCGAAGCTCGAGGAGCAGCTCCTGCCGGGCCTGGACTCCGGACTCTCGGGCCTCTTCACCACGCTACTCGAGAAGGGGCTGCTCGATTCGACATCCATCTTCGTCACCGGCGAGTTCGGACGCACGCCCAAGGTCAACGAGCGCGGCGGCCGCGACCACTACCCGCGCAACATGTTCTGCCTCCTCGCCGGAGGCGGCATGCGCGGGGGGCAGGTGGTCGGCGAGTCGGACGCACTCGGTGAAGGCCCCGCGTCGAAGGGCATCACGCCGGACGATGTCGCGGCGAGCTTCTACCACTCGCTCGGTATCGATGTGACAAAGGAGTACCACACACCGTCGGGGCGTCCAGTGATGATCGTGCGCAACGGTCGACCGATTCGTCAGCTCTTCACCTAGTCTCCGGTACACCCACGACGGACCTGTTGCCCCGCGAACGGTGCCCGAGAATGCGCAGTCAACGATTCCCCGCGACCGCCGAGGAGTTCGAGGCACTGCCACGCAAGCTCGGCTGGTCCTACGAGCTGCGACGCGGAATCGTTTACGTTCGTCCGAAGCACACCGTGGTCGTCGCGCGCATCGATACGACCTCGATAGCGGCCCGGGAGGTTGACAGCGTGAAGGCGCGCGCCGTGACAGACGCCGACCTTCCAGCCATCGTCGATCTCTTCACGGCCGCCTTCGAGAACACGGCAGAGTACTGCGACGTCGAGCCCGAGATGGTGCTCTCGTCCGCACACGAGTGCGTACGCGGCTACTTCGACGGCGCTCGTGGCGAACCTCTCGACGTCTCGCTCCTGGCCGAGTCGATCGACGCCACACCAAGCGGCGCGGCGCTCGTCGTACGCAAGCCGGGAGGCGTTGTCCTTGACCTCCTGATGGTTCGACCGCGACTTCACCGCCTCGGCATCGCGTCCGCGCTCGTCACCGCGATCGCTCGAAGCCTCGCGGCGCTGGGCGAGACAGAGCTCTTCACCTGCTACCGGCTCGCCAATGAAGGTAGCGTCGCATTTCATCACGGTTACGGATTCATCGACGAGCCTGACCTGAGACTCGCGATCGACAGGCGCGACCACGCGGAGGGTGAGCTGCGGCGCCGCCTGCGCTCAGGGCTCGTCAGCGACGAGGAGCGCGCACGTCTGGAGGCCCGACTCCGCCTTCGGCAAGGCGAGGTCGCGAGCTTCGAGAGTATCGCACGGCAGGAAGGACAGGAGGCCGTGACGCCTCTTCTGCGCCTGCGGCGCGTCTGATGGGTCACCCCCTTCGGGGGCTGTCTCGAGACCCGCTCCGTCGGCCCGAGGCAGCGCGAGGCCAGGCGAGCTGACGAGTCGACCTCACGGAGTAGATCGTCGAGAAAGCCCAGCGCACCACTGATGCCGCCGTAGCCGGCCGAAACCAGGATGGGGTCCTGAAACAGCCTCTTACCTGCCGTCGCGTTTGATATCGCGCAAGGTCGACGCCTCCGGCCGCTCACGGTAGTACGGATCGAGCGGGAAGCAACCGCTGACGAGCCCCTGGCGCGGCCCCGTCGTGCAGTCGCTGAAGGTGCGGCAGACAAGCTTCCTCGTCAGCTCGCCTTTCTCGAGGCAGTCGGCGGGCAAGGCCGGATACGAGAGCACCATGCGCCCGATGCCGACCATGTCCGTCCAGCCGTCCCGCACCAGCGCCTGCGCCACGTGTGGAAGGTACTCCTGGAGGTAGGACAGTGCAGACCCGATCACGACCAGCTCCGGATTGTGACGCTTCAGGTCCCTTGTGATCCGCAGGTGCTGAACAACGCCGGCGAGCGGGTCCTCCGGCGGCCGGTAGCCATCCGACGGTGGATAGAGCGCCGGACGCTGCACGTGCGGATTGTAGTACGGACTGCCGCCGCTGAGATTCACCATCTCGATGCCCAGCTCTTGCAGGAGATCGAGAAACCGTCCCGCCTCCTCGAGCGCCGGTCGTGTCGGATCGTCGGCATCAATGGAGAAACCCCAGCGATACGGCTCGTCGATCGGGTACGCCGCCGGCTGGCCAGGCCCGGCGAGATCGTCCGGGTTCCTGCGGTAGGGGACGACGTCGAAAGCGCTGACGCGCACGCCGACAGTCAACCCGGAAGCGTCGCGTCGGATCCCGGCGACGATTTCGCGCAGGATACGAGTGCGGTTCTCGAAGGAGCCGCCGAAGCGACCCTCACGCGTATGCGCGCCGAGAAACTCGTGCAGGAGATAGCCATGACAGTGCTTGACGTCGACGAATCGATAGCCGACCGACGACGCCCTGACCGCGGCGTTGACGAAGCTCTCGATGATCCCATCGACCTCGCCATCCGTCAGCACGAACGAGTCGTCGTCGACGCCAACACGCGGGTCGAGAACCGGATGTCGGAACGCGACACGCGGCTCCGGGCCATCCTGCTTCGAGGAGCAACAGAAGCGGCCCGAATGCGTCAGCTGAAGACCGAGCAGCAGATCGTCGGTGGCCCCGAAGCGGTCACGGTGCGCCGCGAGCAGAGTCTCCCGCAGACGGGCGAGTCCCGCGACGCTGTGATCCGCGACGTAGAGCTGCCTGGGGTTGGCGCGCGCCTGCGACGTCACGGCGACGGCCTCACCGCCCCAGATCAGCTTCGCGCCGCTGAGGCCGAAGTTGCGCCACCGCCTCAGCGTCAGCTCGCTGGGGTTGCCGTCCGGCTCGCCGTCCCAGCCCTCCATCGGGTGAATCACCCAGCGATTGCCGACCTCGACCCCCGCGATCTGGATCGGACGCGCGAGCGGCGAGTGCGGCGCCGTGAGAATCGCGTCGTCGACGGGCACCTCCGGATCGATCGCCGCGAGATGCTCGCGGAAGGCGTCAACAGTGCCGTGCGAGCCGATGCGCGGATAGCGCGAGGCGGGGGACTTCTCGGAAGCGCTCATGTCAGCCCAGGGGATCTCCGCAGACGGGCGGGATCATAACACACCCGACGTCACGGAGTGAGACATCCGTTGATGCCGCGCGAGAACGTGGTCTACTGTGCGTCGGCCTGCCGGGAAGACACGACGCCACGAGGCTCGACCTCAGCCCGAAGAACGCCCTCCCGACCGGCGGCGGCCTCGGACGCGGCTTCGACCGCGCTCGCTGTCCCGAGCCGTCACCCTGCGGAGCCGATCGCTTCCACCAGGACCGAACACCACCCGAGATGATCGAGAACCTGCTGTCGTTCGCGGCGCTCCGCCGCACGAGAGCGAACGAAGATATCGCCCGTGCGACCGCGCTCATCGCATCACCGATGCGCCGACGAAGTCACGGCCGATGAAATCCATGTCCACGGCGAGATCCACTGCGGCCGGCAAACCCGAGGACTTCGACCCGGATCGGATCCTCTTTCACGGTCACGGCATCGTCGTCGTCGACAAGCCGGCCGGAATCCCGTCCCACCGCGGCACCGGACACGAAGCGGGAATCGCCGAGATCGTCGAGCAGTGGGTGACCCTGAACCCCGGCATCCTCGACATGCGCCCCGGCACGAGGGTGCATCCCGTCAACCGTCTCGACCTCGAAGCCTCGGGTGTGCTTGTCCTCTCGCACAAGAAGTCCGCGACGCGCCATGCAAAGACCGCCTTCACCGAACGCTCGATCCGCAAGAGCTATCTGGCCGTCGTCGCCGGGCCGGTCGACTCCGCGGGCCGTCTGAAGGGCAGCGTGCGCACGAAGCTCCGCGGGCGGTACCGGCGTGTCAAGGCCGAGCTCGACTACCGGCGCCTGCGCCACGACGAGCGCATGAGCCTCGTCGAGGTGACACCCGAGGGTGGCAAGACGCATCAGATCCGCGCACTCTTCGCGGAGCACGGCCGTCCGCTCGCCGGCGACCTGCGCTACGGTCGACCGAAGCCCGCGCGACAGTTCCTGGAGAAGTTCGGCGTCGCGCATCTCCTGCTGCACGCATGGAGGCTCGAGATGCCGGAAGACGCGATCGGCCATGCGATCACCCTCGAGGCTCCCACTCCGCAAGCCTTCGAGCAAGTCTGCCGGCAGAAGGGCTGGGCCGTCCTGCGGCGAGACGACGCCGGGGATCTCGTCGCGGATCCCTGAGCCCCGAGCTCTGGTGTCGAGAGTTGAGCGGTCGGACGCCTCGGTGGGAAGGTCGACCCCGGGCGGGGGGCTCCTCCGGTCCGGACTTCTCACCGATTTCGTGGGGAGAAGCCCCGGGTCACGGCGTGGCAAGGAGGGACAGCGACTCGACCGCAGGCGTGCTGCCTGCACGTTGAGGATCGAGCCGCGCAGCCCGACGCAGTCCATGGCGCGACGTGTGACTTCGCAGCAGGAAGCGGCGAGACATGCGGGCTAGACCGACGCCGGCTGTCCGTGACCCTGCGACGGGGAGCCGTCCGGTTCCGCTGTCAGCGCGAACTTGAGGACGACCAGGAAGAAGACGACGCTCGCGAGCATCCACGCCATGCCGACCGCCTGCGGCTGGAAGCCCGTGATCTCCGAAAAGGCGACGGCGTCGTTGAATGTCGAGGGACCTTCCCGCTCCGCGAGCACGTCCCAGTAGATGTCGAAGAGCGAGTAGACGCACGCAAACGTGCCGATCGCCCGCAGGAAGATCGCACCCCACCCCGCGGGCAAGACGAAGCCGAGGAAGATGAACGCCCCGGCGAGACACGATGCGAAGGTCCGCGAGTATTCATCCTCGAGCACGGTAGCGACGGCCGCCACCAGGACCAGGGTGAGCATGCCGTAGACCACTGGTACGACGTGCTTCGCCCGCGACAGGTAGAGGATCATGCCGCCAACGAACATGGCCCCGAGATAGCCGGCGCTGATGATCGCCAGCTCCAGACCGCCCGCCGTCTCGCACGCGCCACCTTCGTCGGACGTGATGACGATCGAGACGACATCGCCGCCGGTGAGAATCGCCATGAGCCCGTGACTCATCTCGTGAAAGAGGACGACCATCAGCTTGATCGGATGCAGCGCCGGCGAGGACCACAAGTAGAACATCATGCAGAGCAGGCCCATCTGGAGCATCAGGTTCTGCAGAGAGATGCCCTCGATCTGCTCGCGGGTCGTCGACATTCCGGTAGCCCCGATGTGCACGCGAGGCAGGTGCCTGGCGCGAGGGAGTTTCCTCGTGGATCGCCTCCCCCCGGGAGGCGCGAATCCACCGGAGTATACCTCGCGCGACGCCGTCCTTCCGGCGCGCCCGGGCCAGCGGCACAACCCGTGATCTGACTGTTGCTTAGGAAGCGCTCTCGAAGTCTGTCGCGGTAACCGAGACGACGGTTGAGCCGCTTATCGGCCACCCGCGTCCGAAGGCCCGCGGAGCCGCACCGACCGCCCTGGATCCGCGCTTGAATCGAGCTCCTCGGAGACGGACAATCGGCCGGCTGTTCCACGGCGACCGGCGCCGCGGAGCCCGTGTCGACGGAGGTCCAGCAGCGACCCACAGCCACCTGCCATAGCGATGGAATCGACTCAATCCTGGACCCTGGCGAAAGCGGCGGAACTCTACAACCTGCCGAGCTGGGGCAAGGGCTACTTCACGATCAATCGCCAGGGCCACGTGGCCGTGCACCCCCGCAAGGACCCGGACCAGTCGATCGACCTCAAGGAGCTCGTCGATGGAGTCCTCCAGCGCGGCATCGACCTGCCCGCCCTGATCCGCTTCGACGACGTCCTCGAGCACCGTATCCAGGACATGAACGCCGCGTTCCACGACGCGATCCTGGACTATGGCTACCGCGGCACCTACCGCGCGGTCTACCCGGTGAAGGTGAACCAGCAGCGTCACGTCGTCGAGGAGTATCTGCGTTCAAGTCGACCCCTCGACTTCGGACTGGAGTGCGGGTCCAAACCCGAGCTCCTCGCGACGCTGGCGCTGACGCACCTCAGTCGCACGTTGATCATCTGCAACGGCTTCAAGGACGACGACTACATCAAGATGGTGCTCTTCGCCCAGAAGATGGGAAAGAACGTCGTTCCGGTAATCGAGAAGTTCAGCGAGCTGCGCCTCGTCCTGAAGCATGCGAAGATCCTGAAGCTGCGCCCGGTCTTCGGCATTCGTGTCAAGCCATCGTCGCGCGGCTCGGGACGCTGGCGGGCATCGGCCGGCGACCGCTCGAAGTTCGGGCTCACCGTCACCGAGCTCCTCGACAGCCTCGCGCTCCTCGACAAGCACGACATGCGCGAGGGCTTTCAGCTGCTCCACTTCCACCTCGGAAGCCAGATCACCGACATCCACAAGGTCAAGAACGCGATCACCGAGGTCGCCCGCATCTACGTGGAGCTGGTAGAAGTTTGCCCGGGGCTGAAGCTCCTCGACGTCGGCGGCGGGCTCGGCATCGACTACGATGGCTCGCAGACGAACTTCGAGTCGTCGATGAACTACACGCTCCGCGAGTACGCTCGCGACGTGATCTTTCGCGTGCAGTCGGCGTGTGACGAGGGGGGCGTCGAGCATCCGACCATCGTTACCGAGGCGGGCCGGGCGACGGTCGCGTTCCACAGCGTGCTCGTCTTCGACACCCTCGATGTTTCTACGCCTACACAGTCCTTCGGGGTGCTGCCCGAGCTTCCGGAAGGCTCACCCACACCACTGGTCGATCTCCACGATATCTGTCATGTGGTCTCCAAGAAGAACCTCCTGGAAAGCTACCACGACGCGTTGCAGGCCTACGAGGAGCTGCTCAACCTCTTCAAGCTCGGCCACCTCAGCCTGGAGCGACGCAGTCTTGCCGAGCGGCTCTACCACACGGCTGTGCACAAGATCCTGCGCTTTGTACGCCAGCTGGACTACGTCCCCGAGGAACTCGAGGGCCTCGAGCTGCAGCTCGCGGACACGTACTTCTGCAACTTCTCGGTCTTCCGCTCGCTGCCCGATAGCTGGGCGATCAAGCAGCTCTTCCCGATCATGCCGATTCACCGGCTACAAGAGCGGCCGACCCGACGCGGCGTCCTGGCCGACATCACGTGCGACTCCGACGGCAAGGTCGACCGCTTCATCGACCTGCGCGACGTCAAGAAGTCCCTCGAGCTCCACCACTTCAAGGGCGAGAGCTACTTCCTGGCGGTGTTTCTCGTGGGCGCCTACCAGGAGATCCTCGGCGACCTCCACAATCTCTTCGGCGATGCCAACGTCGTACACGTGCGTCTCGACCGGAACGGCGCCGTCGACGTCAAGAACGTCGTCAAGGGCGACACTGTCGCGGACGTGCTTGCCGTCGTCAACTACAACCCGGACGAGCTGCTCGCGAAGGTGCGCGAGGATGTCGAGCTGGCGCTGCGTCGAGATCTCATAACGCGCGAGGAGTCCGACGGCTTCCTGCAGTTCTACGAGACGAGTCTCGGTGCCTACACCTATCTGACGTCACGGCATCGCGACGACAGGGTTGTGCGCGCCGCGGCGAAGATCGTCGCCAGCAGAGAAGATGTCGGGGACCTTTCTCACGCCGACCCGGGAAGAGGTCACTGACAGCTTTTTCACCCGCAGCCGCCGGCACCCGTCTGCAGACCGTGCTCACGACAGTCACAGGCCAGGGCCGGTGTGAGCCCGAGCATCTTCGCCAGCAGCGTCACCGGCAACCCGACGATGTTGTAGTAGCAGCCTCGAATCTCGGAGACGATCCCCTCGCCAACCGACTGGATACCGTACGAACCGGCCTTGTCGAGCGGATCACCCGTGGCGACGTAGGACTCGATCGTATCCTGCGAGAGGGCGCGGAATCTCACGTGGCTGACCTCGACCTCGACGCAGGTGGGGGCGTCAGGTCGTGCCACGGCAACCCCGCTGAGCACGCGGTGAGCTCGTCCGGACAATGCCCGCAACATGTTCCGCGCGTCGTCCTCGTCCTCCGGCTTTCCGAGCAGCCGCTCCTGCGCACCGCAGACGAGCGCCACGACCGTGTCGGCGCCGATGACGACCGCGTCGTCCGCGTCGGCGTGACGAAGCACCCAGTCGGCCTTGCGCCGGGCCAGCTCGCCACAGACGACGAACGCCGAGCCGTGCGCGTCACTCTCGTCGACGCCACTCGGCGAGACGACCTCGAAAGGCCGCCCAAGACGTTCCATGAGCTCCCGACGCCGCGGTGAGCTCGATGCCAGGATCAGTCTTGCGTTCACGCGATCATCGCCTCGGACATGAATCCGGGGAACTTGTTAGGTCCGCTCCAGAGCAGTACAATCGTGCTTCCGGGTACTGAACAAACCACTCTATGCCCTCCCGTTTTGATCAAGAGCCCGTGAGAGAATCCGCGCGTCTGGTTACGCTGGTCGTGACAGCGTCTCTCTGGAGTATCTCCCCGTGGGTCCAGATATGCCATGCGGGGGATCCCGCCCCGTTGGACAGCGACGGTGACGGCCTCGGCGACGCGGAGGAGCTCGAGCTCGGCACGAACCCGACCAAGCCGGACAGCGACGGTGACGGCCTCGTCGACTCCTGGGAAGTTAACGGCTTCCGAGCTCACGGCCTCCTCGAGCCGCTTCCGGAATATGGCTGCGACCCGCGGCAGCGGGGCATTCTCGTCGAGATCGACGGGATGGCAACGGCCGCGGGCGCTCCCCGGCCGAACCCGGCGCTCGCGTACCGTGCCGCGGTCGACATATTCCGCTTCTTCCGCGACTCGGGATCGGGGATCCGCGTCCACTTCGATCTGGGCGCGAACATCGACGAGCTCCTCGACGAAGAGCGTCTCGCGCTCGAGGTCGAGGGAGCACTGCCGGACTTTTCCGTCTTCCGTCTGCAGCCCGACACACGCAAGACGATCCCTCACCAGAGTCGACTCCCGACACTGCCCATCTGCCAGGGGCAGAGCTCTCTGAGATCCCTCTACGACATCTTCAACGACGAGTCGTTGTTCCGTCCGTCGCGCCGCAATGTCTTCTACTACATCCTGATCGCCGACAGCCATCTGGATGACGGCCCGGGGCAAAGTGCCGTGACCGGCTTGACAACCGGCTTCGCGGACGAGGATGCACGCCGACTGGGACTGCGCCCGGCAGGGGTGCAGGTAGGTGTGATCTTCCAGCAGCCGACCTCGTCGTTCCCGGACGATCGCCGACGATTCCATCTCGCGGCCAGCCTCCTGCACGAGCTCGGGCACGGCCTCGGGCTCGGGCACGGCGGCGTCCTGCCGAACCGCGTCGGGACCAACCTCAATCGCAAGCCGAACTACCCGAGCGTGATGAACCGGCGATTCCAGTTCTGGGGCGTCAACTCGATCGAGATCGAGAACCGCAGCTTTCCCTTGATCGGGTTCTCGTGGGGACGGTTCGACGACCTGAACGAACGCCGGCTCTTCGAGCCCAACGGCTTCGGGCCGAATGTACCCAACGACCACATCCAGAACGTCACCGGCTTGCACCAGATCGAGATCATCCGCGACAACGAGCTCGTACACCCCTTCAACCTCGACTTCGACCGAGACGGAGAGCTCGACCTCCTCCTCATGGCTATGGACCTCAACCAGGACGGCTCCATCAGCGACGTGCCCCTCTGTGATCATGACGACTGGGGGCGGCTCACCGAGCATGGCTTCGACGGTATCGGTGTCAACTCCTTCAGCAGCGGCGGGCTCGGCTGCTGCACCACGGCCCGGTCGGTCCGCGTACCGGCGGATCTCGACGGCAACGGCCGGACCGATCTCGTCTTGCTGAAAGACCGCGTCTGCGCAGTGTACATGGCAACCGACGAGTCGACCTTCGAAAGACAGCCGAGCCTGCTCTACCGCGGTGTCATCGACACGTGGGATATCAGCCTCGACGACCGGATCCTGGTCGGCGACCTCGATGGCGATGGCAACGACGAGCTCTTTCTCCAGCGACAACGTCAGGCGGCCGTCCTGTCGCTCGAGGATGATGAGCTGGACGTCATCTGGAGTAACGACCGTGTCGCCGAAGACCCTGACCGGCTCGGGGACGACGCCGATGAGAACGACCGGGATGGAAACCCGCCGCAGCCCGGAAGCCCCGACGACACCGGCGGCTGGATCTTCGACGGCGACGACACCCTGTGCACGATCGACCTCGTCCCGGGAGACGGCGATGAGATCCTGGTCTCGCGCCGCAATCATGCCGCGGTCCTCGCTCTGAAGAACTCGGACCTGGTGGCCGCCTGGAACAACGTTCAGGACCTCGGCGAGCTGGCCGGAGGCCCGGGCCTGTACCTCGTCCCCGGTCGACGGGATCGAAACGGTGGCGCGACCTTTCTCGTTGGCAGCTCGTCGACGCTTACCGAGTTCGACGCCCGCCTGCCCGGCGTCCCGGGCGAACGTCTGGATGTCGACGGCGTCGTGCCGGGAGCCGACGAGATTGGCGAGAACGTCGGATGGAGACTGTCGTCCCTCGATTGCTTCACGGCGATCGATCTCGACGGGGATGGCGTTGACGAGCTCCTCGCACGTCGCCCACGAGAAATCGGCGTGCTCGGTGACCGCGAAGGACGCCTTCGCCTGCTGTGGTCAGCACGTGATCTGATCCAGGCCGGTGGCTCCGAGATGATCTTTACCGGACAGTTCATCGAGGACGAAGGCGAAAACGGGGGCGAGGAGCTGATCCTCTTCAGCGGGGGCACCCTGGCGGCGTTCGCCTGGGACCGCCGGCGCCAGACACTCGAGAAGGTCGCCGAGGCACGAGATGAGCTCGTTGACGACCGCGGTCGCAGAGTCTGGAACCTCCACGACGGATACATCGTCGGTAGCTGCCGGATGCTGGCCGCCATGCCACAGATTATCCTCGCGCAGGTTCGTGAGCGACTGCTACTCGTCGGCGTCATGGATCGCGAGTTCGAGGTGCTAGGTGTCTTCGATTCGACCATCAGTGGTTGGACGCTCTCGGCCGAAGACCGCTTCCAGCTCGTAGAGCTCGACTCTGACCCCGAATGTGAGCTGTCGATCCGCAAGAACGACACCATCGGTCTCGTCGACCTCTCGCCGTCCCCCCGGCTCCTGCTCGCAGCCAGGCTCGACGACGCGACATTCGAGCTCCACGACCTGCCTCTCTTCCAACGTGGCGACTCGAATGCGGACGGTGTCGTCGATCTGTCCGACGGCGTCGTGCTCCTCGACTACCTCTTCCGCGGAATGAAGACGATCCCTTGCGCTTCAGCGGCCGACACGGACGACAACGGCGCCCTGGAGATCTCCGACGCGATCCGCACCCTCAACTTCCTCTTCACGGCCGGCCGGTCGCCGGCCCCTCCGGGTCCCTGGACGCCGGGAATCGACCCGACCGCCGACGCCCTTCACTGCGTCCGCTAGCAGTCCGTCGAGAAAGTGCTTTCGAGCCGAGGCCGAGGGATCTCGTTCGAGATCAAGAAGTCGAAACGCGAGCGAGGTGCATCCTCGTTGAGCTTCAGCGCCGCAGAGACCGGGCAGAATCACCGGCATTCGGCCGAAACGGCTCTTTCCACGGGCTGCCGGCCTCGAGTCCGATCATTCTCCGCGGAACACCCGATCGTGAGGATGACCGGGATCGAGAGGCAACGGGAACGCGGTGCCGGCGCTGTATCGGGGAGAAGGAACGATGCCCACCAAGGGCACGAAGACGAGGAGAAGAGCCACGCCTGATCGGTCTCATTCGTGCACTGCCTCCCTCCCCGTACACGGCATGATGCTTTCTTGCCGTTCAGTCACCGAGAATGCGGGACAACGCCGCGAGCGTCGCTTCCCCGGACCCACGATTGCGCTCGACGACATTCAACGCCCGACGGCCCAGCTCTGACGCTCGCGCCCTGTCGCCGTGAAGCTCGACGACACGACGCACGAGATCCGCTGCGTCATCGACCACAACCAGCGCAGCGGAGTCGAGGAAAGTCCCGACGACGCTCCTCTGACTCCTGTAGCAGGGGCCGATGAGGACCGGCTTCGCAAAGCTCGCCGGCTCGATCACATTGTGGCCTCCGACCGGCGCGATCGTTCCACCGACGAACACGGCATCGCCCGCTGCACAGAGCCCCGCAAGATCGCCGACGGTGTCGACGAGAACGACATCCGACCCCTTCGACCTCGCCAGACTCCAGCGTGTCTGTGAGAAGCCACGCGCATCGATCAGCCTCTCGATGGACGGGACGCGCTCGATCCGCCGTGGAACCAGGATGAGGAACGTCCGCTCGCTCCTCTGACGCAGCTGTGCGAGCACATCGAGCACCGCCGCCTCCTCACCCTCGTGCGTGCTGCCGGCAACGAGGATCCAGTCGTCGTCGTCGAAGCCGAGGCCCGCGCGCACGTCGCCGGCGTCCGCAGGCGGGTTGTCGAACTTGAGGTTGCCACAAACCTCGATCTGCTCCTCATCGAAGCCGAGCTCACGAAACCCTGCTGCGCTCGCCTCATCCTGCACGCAGACCTCCGTCACACTCCGCGGCGGCCATCGATAGAACACGGAAAGTCGGCGATAACCCGCCCGGCTCTTCGTCGAGAGGTGGGCATTGATGATCGCCACGGGAACCTCGCGCGCCTCGGCGTAGCGCAGAAAGTTCGGCCAGAGATCGTGCTCGATGATGACGATCGCGTCGGGACGCACCCGCTCGAAGGCGCGCCGTACCGCAAAGCCGAGATCGAGGGGACAGGAAATCACCGCTCGCCCCGTGTACTGAACGCGCGCCACCTCGACGCCCGCGCTCGTGCTCGAAGAGATGACGATGTCCCAGTCACCAAGTGTCTCCTCCAGTCGATCGACGAGCCGACGAACCGTCATCACCTCCCCGACCGAAACACCGTGAATCCACAGGCATCTGCGATCGCCATCACGGTGCGGTGGCGACGAGAAGAGCCGGCGACGCAGGTGATCCACCGTGCGACTCATGCGCCCTCGCAACAACGAGATCGGTGTCGCGATGAGCCCGATGGCAACGTAGACAAGATCGATGATCAGTGTCATCAACCGGTTCGGCCGACCGTGACTCATTCGCTCGACTCCGGCGTCGGCGTCGCACGCAGCACATCCTCGAGCGCGGCAAGCACCTCCGCAGCGGTCGTCTCGGGGACGCATATGCGCTCCTGCAGCCGACACTTTCTCTCGTAGCACGCGAGACAGTCGAGTCCGCGACGCAGCACGCGATGGCCCTCCCCACGAGGTCCCACCTTCGCCGGGTCCGTCGGGCCAAAAAGAGACACTGTCGGCGCGCCGACCGCGAGAGCCAGGTGAAGGGGCGCGGAATCCAGGGTCACGACGCCCGCGGCTCGCTCCATCAGCGCACCGCAGACCCAGATCGACGCCCTGCCGACGAGGCTCTCGACGCCGCTCGCTCCGGCGGCGTGTATCTCGTCGACCAGCCCCTCCTCGCCGGCCGCCCCGATCACGAACGGTCGCAGCTCGGGGTGGCTCTGCTGCAGAAGCTGCAGAAACGACGCCCAGCGCGCCGCCGGCCACAGCTTCGTCTCCCAACGAGCTCCGGGACAGAGCACGAGGATTGCACGTCCATCGTCTCCCAGGATCTCGTCGACCTTCTCGCGGGACGGATCCGGCACGGGCAGGCGAAAACCGCCCTTCTCACGGTCGAGCTCCGGCATCTCGTGCAGATGACGCGACACCCGGCAGGCTTCCTTGACGACGTGTACGGTCCGATCGATCGCGTGGGTGAGAGCGCCGGGCACGACGACTTCATGCGTATAGTGAAGAGTGGCCATCTCGCGTGCGTCGGACGGACCGAATCGCTCACGCGCACCCGAGACGCGCCCCATGAGACTGCTACGCTGCAGGCCCTGCAAGTCAATCGCCACGTCACAGCCCTGCCGCAGCCGTCTGGCAAAGCTCATCGCCGCGGGAAAGGAGCCGAGTATCCGGCGCGCGCGGAATCTATCACGCGGGAAAGGAACGACACGGTCCACACCCGGAAACTCTCGAACGAAGTCCTCGAAGCCCGCGTTGACCACCCACGTGACATGACAGTCCGGAGTCGATCGGGAGAGGCGTTGGACTCCTTCGGCGCTGTGGATGATGTCGCCGAGGGAACTTGGTTTAATGACGAGCACTCTGGCCATGGTGTAGCGCGAGTGACACTGATAGCATCTCGCTTCACCGAGGAGTAGCTCTTGTCGAACAGAAAAACGTACCGGATCGTCGCCGGCAAGCGTGATGCCGTCTTCGTCGACAGCGTGCCTCGAGAGGTCGCGACGGCGTGGCTCGAGCGGCCCGAGAGGCTATTCGATCATGGCCCGAACTGGACGGACGGGTCTCCTGCACGCACGACTCGCGTCTCCTCGCCCGTTGGAGACCTCTTCGTCAAGGAGCAGCGGCGAAAGCTCCACCGGGCGATCCTCGATGCTCTTGTCGGACGACCGACCGCGGCCTCGCGCGCGTTCACGACCGGACTGACGCTGGCGACGGCAAGGGTGAATGCGGCACGGCCCGTCGGGTTGATCCAGCGCCGGCTGCTCGGCGAGAGCTATCTCCTCCTGGAGTTCGTCGACGCGCGCAACCTTCGTCAACACCTCCTCGAGGGCCTCGCGCCCCGGGAAAACGGGACCCGTACCCAGGACTCCGAAGCGTTCAAGAGCGCGCTGTGGAAGTCTCTCGGACAGTCCGTCGCCGATCTCCACGCGGCACGGGTGCGACAGCGAGACCTCAAGGCACCGAACATCCTCATCAACGACGACCCCTCGGCAGGTCCCCGCACCGTCTTCGTGGACCTCGAGGGAATGGAGCGCCTCCGCGTCGCCCCATCACGAGCACAGCGCCGGCGCGACCTCGCGCGACTGGCTGCCAGCCTGCGTGCTGCCGCGGTTCGCGAGGCTGGCGTCACCGATGATGACTGGCGCTGCGTGCTGCAGGCCTACTTCGAGGCGCAAGGCGCGAAGGACGACGACGAGATCGATCGCTTCTTTGCCGAGACGCTCGCGTGGGCCGAGCGCAAGGAGGATCGCAACCGGCGCGAGGGCCGGAGCGTCTTGTGAGAAAGTCGGGCCCTTGAATCGGAGGTCCGGCGTCTCGCGCGTGGGAGAAGTGACACCCGGCTGACCACACATCGCCAGGCGGAGCTCACGGGAAGGCGGCCGTATCGGATCCGAAGGACTCTCTCCGGGAGCGGGTCAGCTGAGCAGCTGCCGCACCGATTCCAGCCAGTAGTCGTCTCGCCTGGGGTAGAGGTAGTTGATGTTGGGAAGCAGGCGGTCAGTTACCTCCCGCTTCGTCTCGGTCTTCAGGTTTCCGAAGGCATCCTTGATCTCCGCCAGTCGCTCCGAGTTCACGCCGTGATCCGACTCCGCATGGAACTCGGACGAGAAGGCCCTCTGGAGATGCTTGTGGGCGTCCTCGATTTCGTCGGCGGTCGCGTCGCGCGGCACACCGAGAATCGCGTAGTAGTTCGGAAGACGCTCGCCATTGGTCGCGTTGACCTCGAGCGGCACCGTGTCGCGGAGGTAGACCTTGTAGTGATAGAGCGCGATCGACGGCGCGACGAGACGCTTCCGGCCGCCGACGACGCGCTCGAAGAAGGCCTTCACCGACGCACGCCTCAAATCGAGAAGCACGTTGACGAGATCGGAGCTGCAACTCTCCTCGACGATCTCTCGCAACTCGGCCACCGTCGCGTTCTCGAAGAAACCCTCGAGGTGCCGCTGACCGTGCAGCAACAGCTCCTCCAAACGACGAGAGAGTCTAGAGTCGGCGGCGCCTGGACCGGCCGATTTGGCCTTCTTCTTGCCCATGAAAGAAGCGCTCGGCCTCGCAGAGGGTGCAGGAATCGGAACCTCCCGATCCTCTCAGTAGAGCGATGTACCGCGGAAGAGTCCACGAAATTCCGCCCCCGATACCCGCTCGAACGCCTTCTTCGCGCCTTTCTGCCCGATCGACACTGTTCGTCGGCCGGAAAAACGCCGAAGGATACAACGATCTCTTGCGATCACGGAGCCGCTCCGTGAGCCTCGCATACCGATAACGGCCCGTTGAGAAAGCGCTTCGGATGTGAACGCGACTCACCGAGATCGACAATCCAGAATGCAGGTGATGCGGTGCCTTGTCGAGTTCTGACAACGAAGGGCCGGGGCGAAATGGCGAATTCCCCGCTGAACTGACTCCTTCAACGGGCTGATAGCAACCGTGATGAGCGACGATCGCATCGGCACTCCGGGTCCCGCCCTTGACGACGTCTTCGCGCGTCTGCGTTGCCGGCTCTTCTATCGAGTCCGCGTCAAGGGGAGCGATCACCTTCCCAGAGTCCACGGCGCCCTCCTCGTCAGCAACCATGTCTCCGTCGCCGATCCGATGCTCATCCGGCGAGCGATACGTCGCGCCCTCGGACGCGACGCCCTGTCCCGACTCGCGTTCATCGACTGCGACCCCGACGTGCCGGGTGCCGTCGACCAAGCCCTCGCGAAGGCGCGCGACGACATCCTGGCCGGCAAGCTCGTCTGCCTCTTCGCCGAGCGGACCATCGAGCGGGGCGCGAAGCTGCTACGCTTCACACGCGCCATGGAGAAAATCGTCGGCGGAAACAAGCTGCCGATCGTCCCGGTCGTCATCGACCGCCCCTGGGGAACCCTGGTCGAGCGACGCGAAGGCAAGATCCGCTGGAAGTGGCCACGACGATTCCCGTATCCCATCACGATTTGCTTCGGGGATCCCCTGCCACCGAACTCGACCGCTTTTCACGTCCGGCGTGTCGTTCAGGAACTCCAGGCGCAGCTGGTCGAACGACGCAAACGACGCGGCGAGACTCTCGGTACGAAGTTCTTGCGCACCGCGCGCCGCTTTCCCTTCCGGCAGGCCTTGTCGGACCATACCGGAAAGCGTCTGGTCTTTCTTCAGGCCCTGGCGGGAGCGCTGGTCGTACGCAAGCTCCTGTCGCGAAACATCGACGACAAGCCATACGGCGGCGCCCTGGTCAACGTCGCCCTGACGCTTCTCGGCAAGGTTTGCGTGAACCTCAACTACACCGCTTCCTCCGACGCCTTCGAAGGCTGCCTCGCGAAGGCCGGCATCAAGACGATCGTCACGTCTCGGCTCTTCGTCAGGAAGCTCGGTTGGAGCGATCGCAGCGAGTTCCTCTACATGGAGGATCTCCGCAAGGAGGCCGGTTTCCTGCAGAAGCTCCAAGGAATGCTCCTCGCGATCTTCTTGCCGTCAGCTCTCCTCCGACGCCTCTTCTCCGCCTGTGACGATCCTGGAGCACCGGCCGCGGTGCTCTTCTCGAGCGGCTCGACCGGCGACCCGAAGGGGGTGATTCTCTCCCACTACAACCTGCTGTCGAACATCCAGGCGGTGGGCCAGAGCTTTCACCTGGCCGGGGAGGATCGTATCGTAGGGGTGCTCCCCTTCTTCCACGCCTTCGGCTACACGATCACGCTGTGGCTGCCGCTCGTGCTGGGGCACGGAGCGCTCTACAACCCGGACCCGCGCGATGGAAAGGCGATCGCGCATCTCGTCCGGGATCGAGGCGGCACTCTCCTCGTCGGGCCGCCGACCTTCGTCCAGATCTGGATGCGCCAGATCGAGGACCGGGACTTCGAGACGCTCCGCTACGCGCTCACCGGCGCGGAGAAGCTGAAGCCGGTGCTCGCTCGCAAGTTTCACGAGCGCTTCGGCATCCCGCTGCTGGAGGGGTACGGCGCAACAGAGGTGGCGCCGGTCGTCTCCATCAACACCTTCGATGTCGTCGATGGGGCAAACGTGGAGGTAGGACACAAGGAAGGCTCGCTCGGTCACCCACTCCCCGGTGTCGCCGTGAAGGTCCTCGACCTTTCCACGGAACAGGAGGTCGATGCTGGACGCGAAGGAATGCTCTGCGTCAAGGGACCGAACGTCATGGTCGGCTATCTCGATGATCCCGATCGCACCGCGGAGGTCTTGCGTGACGGCTGGTACATCACCGGCGACGTCGGCAAGATCGATGAGGATGGGTTCATCGAGATCACCGACCGTCTCAGCCGCTTCTCCAAGATCGGCGGCGAGATGATCCCGCACATCAAGGTCGAGTCCGAGCTGCAGGAAATCGTGCCGAGCGGGCGCTTCGGCGTCACGTCGGCGCCCGACGATCTTCGCGGGGAGCGTCTCGTGGTCGTCTACTCCCACCTCGACGCTCGCTGGAGCCCGAAGTCTCTCTGCGAGGCCCTGCACGATCGCGGCATCCCGAACCTCTGGATCCCACGGCCGACAGCCTTCGTCGAGGTCGATGAGCTGCCACTGCTTGCGACTGGAAAGACCGACCTACGAGCCCTGAAGGAGATCGCCAACCGGAGCGGTTCGGGGTAGCTCCCGTGAACGGATCAGCGTAGGCTCGATCGACGATGTCGACCAGAGCTCTTCATATGCTGCTGTCGATCGGGCTCCTCGCGCCGTGCTCATGCTCGATCGTCTCGACGCCTGCCGCGATGGCGCCAACTCTCGTCCTTCATGGAGGGCGGATCTGGACCGGGGTCCAGGGGGCGCGTGAGGTCTCCGCCATCGCGATCGACGCGGACCGCATCGCCCTGCTCGGCACCGACACCGAGGTCCTCGCGCTCATCGGCGAAGACACACTTTGCGTCGACCTGCGCGGCCGGCGCGTGGTGCCCGGCTTCATCGATAGTCACGTTCATCTCCTCTCCGGCGGCGAAGGCCTTCTCGGCGGTGACCATCGCGACGCGGCGACGGAGGCAGAGCTTGCAAGACGCCTGGGAGACGTCGCGCGCGAGCTGCCGCCAGGCGCCTGGATCACGGCAGGCACGTGGGACCACGAGAACTGGCCGGGAGGAAAGCTGCCGACCCGACTCCTGCTCGATCGTTTCACGCCCGATCACCCGGTCTTCATCTCGCGACTCGACGGTCACATGGCCCTCGCGAACTCCGTCGCGCTGCGTCTGGCCGGCGTTACCGCCGAGACCGCGGCGCCCGCCGGAGGAACGATCGTCAAGGACACAAGGACCGGCGAGCCCACCGGCGTGCTCAAGGACACCGCGATGGGACTCGTCTCCCGACACATCCCTCCACCGAGCCGGGAGGAGCTTCTCCGACGGGCGCGAGCGGCTCTACGTCACGCGGCGTCGCTCGGCGTCACCGGCGTCCACGACATGCTCGGCTCGTACTCGCCGCTCGGCGTCTACCAGGAGCTACGCGATCGCGGGGAGCTGACGCTGCGCGTCACCGCCTACACGCCGATCGAGCTCCACGAACGCTGGCGAAGGGTCGACGTGCGCCGCGGTTTCGGTGATTCGATGCTGAAGGTCAATGGCGTCAAGGCCTTTGCTGATGGCTCGCTGGGAGCGTCGACGGCGCTCCTTTTCGACGCCTACGTCGACGCACCGGAAACCTACGGCCTGGCGGTAACCAGCCTCGCCGAGGGCGGCGAGATGGAGCGACAGGTGCAGTCGTGTGTCGACGCGGGTCTGCAGGTGGCGACGCACGCGATCGGGGACCGCGCAATTCACGAGATGCTCGACATCTACAGCCGTGTGCGACCGGGAAAGACGCGCGAGCTTCGCCTCCGAATCGAACATTCGCAGCACATCCACCCGAACGACCTGCCGCGCTACGCGGAGCTCGGCGTCATCGCCTCGATGCAACCCTTTCACTGCTACGACGATGGCAAGTGGGCTCAGAAACGCATCGGTCCCGCACGCGCCAGGACGACCTACGCCTTTCGCGACCTCATCGACCTCGGGGCGCCGCTCGCGTTCGGGTCGGACTGGCCCGTGGCGACGCTTTCTCCGCTGGCCGGGATCTACGCGGCGGTGACACGCCACACGAACGGCGGCGGCCATCCCGACGGCTGGATACCCGAGCAGAAGATCAGTGTCGAGGAGGCGCTACGCGCGTACACGGCCGGCAGCGCGTGGGCAGCCCACGACGAGAATCACCTCGGCACGCTCGAGGTCGGAAAGCTCGCGGATCTCGTCGTGCTCGATCGCGACGTGCTCGCCATCACCGCGCCGGAGGTCCGGGACGTGCGCGTCGACATGACCATCGTCGGCGGACGGATCGTCCACGAAGCCCGCTGACGGCTCTCGCGTCCACCGCGACTCCCGACTCGCTCGTCGTTCGGGACACTCCGACCGGCTTTTCCCGCAAGCAGACGGCACGACGGACACCGACTGCGCGGCGGACGACCGCAACGTCAACTCGCCGGGGCCGGGTCCGGACCCCGTCGGGGCTCCTTCAGCAGATGGCGCTCGTACATCCCCCGCACCCGCCGCAGCCGACTCTCCAGCTCCTCGCGGAAGACACCCGGACCGACACTCGACCCGAGTACACGGCGCGCGAGGGTCTCGAGCGCCTCGCCGTCGCGCGGCACGCTGTGCGTCTGCCTGTCGTGGAGAATCTGGAGATAGTGCTCGACGCGCCTGAGGAAGATGTAGTCCTCGCGGAGCACGTCGGCGGCTTCTCGTGAGAGCACCTCGTTGCTCGCCAGCTCCTCGAGCACCTCCAGCGTGTTGCCCGCCAGGAGTCCGGGGTGATCGGCCACGTGGACGAGCTGCAGCCCCTGGGCGAGGAACTCGATGTCGCGGATGCCGCCGCGCCCGTTCTTGACGTCGATGATGTTCGCGCCTGCGCGGAGGGCACTCCTGTTCACCGCCTGCTCACGCAGCTTCTCGATCGACTCGGCGACGCTCTCCATATCACGCTTCTGCACCAGCAGCGGTCGCAGACGCTCGACGAACTCGTAGCCGACCTGCTGATTGCCGGCGATCGGACGGATCTTCAGCAGCGCCTGCATTTCCCAGAGACGCGCGGACTCACGGTAGTAGCGCTCGATCGAGTCAATCGATGAGACGATCTCGCCGACGCCACCCCACGGACGCAGCCGCAGGTCGACACGGTACACGTAGCCTTCCTCCGTCACCGTCGAGAGGTCCGCGACGAGACGTTCGACAACACGCGCCGCGGGGCCGGCCGGCGAGATGCTCGCGCCCTCCTCGTCGTAGACGCAGAGCAGATCGATGTCCGAGCTGTAGTTGAGCTCGCGACCGCCGAGCTTCCCGAAGGCGAGGATGCACGCACGATCCGGGAGGTCCGCCCCGGCCGTCGGTATCTCCTCCTCCTCGCGCAGACGCTTCCACACCT
Source organism: uncultured Planctomycetia bacterium (assembly GCA_964390645.1). Classification (GTDB taxonomy): domain Bacteria; phylum Planctomycetota; class UBA8108; order UBA8108; family UBA8108; genus CAYMLL01. Next base: position 30,992 of record CAYMLL010000029.1, read on the forward strand.
CCTGGAGGGTGACCTGGACGATACCGTCGGCGAGCGCACTGAGATCGGCAACCACCTCCTCGATCGACGCGCGCAGGCACATGTCGCGAACGCCGATGCGAAGCGTCTCGCGACGACGGAAGATCCGAAGGGTCTTCAGCCACGTCCCGTGATCGGGGCAGACCCCTGCCTGCACGCGCAGCTCCTTCTCGATCTCGCCCTTCTTGCGCCGGGCGCCCAGGTTGGCCGGAGTCGTGACCCAGTCGAAGAACTCCGGGTTGCGAATCAGCACGTCGGCGAGAAACTGGCTGCGCGAGAAGATGCCTACGAGGATACCGAGCCGCCTCGGCTGCGCGAGCAGCAGTCGGAAGTGCGCCTCCGGATCCGACAGCCGGCCCAGGAAGCGTTCCCAGTTATTGAGCCCCATGTCGGGATCCGGCTCGAATCGCAGACGGTCGCAGGCCAGAACGGCGAGGCCGCAGAAGACCTCGCGCCGGCTACCCGCGCCCGCCAACCGACGAAGATTGTCGTAGCTCGACTCGGGGCGCCGGAATCCGAGGCCCCCGAGCACCTTCAGCCGCAGCTCGTCGGCCGGCTCGTCGGCCAGGATGAGGTCGGCCGCATTGCCGACGACGGGTCCCGGCAGCGACTCGGGGCCGAGTCGCCGCGCGACAAATGTCCGGACCGCCGCCGTACGAGTCTCGAACTCGAGGTGCAGACGCGCCTGTGGGTCGAGATCACCGTCCGGCCCGTAGCCCATACGACGCGCCAGATGGACGAACTCGTCGGACTCGAGCTCCGGCAGGAAGAGATCCTTCGCCGAGCCACGCAACATGCGGAGTCCGTTGATCAGCCGCCGAAAAAACTCGTACGCGGCGACCAGGCGCGAGCATTCATCCGACTCGAGCACACCGATGTCCTCGAGCGCACGCAGCGCCTGGCGAATGCTCGCCGTCCGCAGCCGGTGATCCCTCTCCCCGTAGACGACCTGCAGATGCTGCACCGTGTACTCGAGGTCGACGAGCGCGCCGGCACTGAACTTCGCGTTGTCGATGCCTGCTCGCCGCTTCTCCTCGTACTGCTTCTCGCGCAGGCGCCTGAGCTCGTCGGTGTCGATCGTCCGCGAGAAGTAAAGATACTGATCACGAACGCGCTCCACCTGCGCGCCGAGCTCCCGATCACCGGCGATCGCGCGCATACGCACCAGGGCGAGCCGCTCCACCGAGTGCGCGCCACCTCCTGGGCCGTAGTAGCCGCAGAACTGCTCGAGGCTCGACGCCAGCGGTCCTGCCACGCCGTGCGGACGCAGTCGGAGGTCGACCTCGAAGATACCCTCGCGCTTCGCCCGGATGGCATTCGCCAGCTCCCGGGCGAGATTCGAGTAGAACTCCGTGTTCGAAAGCGACGTCTCGCCGTCGGTCCGGCCGTTGTCGCCGTAGACGACGAGCAGCTCGATGTCCGAAGCGTAACCGAGTGCCGAGCCGCCGAGCTTGCCGAGCCCGAAGACGGCGCTGGCAGCCTCGAGCCCCGCGACCGTCCGCGGTGTGCCGTGTCGGAGCACGAGCTCCTCGTGAACCACTGCGGTGAGACGCCGAACGACCTCCTCCGCAAGAGCTGTCAAACGCTCCGAGAAGCTCCGGAAATCGACGCTGTCGTCCAGAATATGCTCGAGGTCGATGCGAAAAATCTGCTCATCCTTGAACGCGTTGATCGCGCCCACACTGTCCTCGAAGGTCCGCGCACCTTCGAGCACCTCGTCCAGACGACGTGGAAGCTCGCCGACAGGAACGCTGATACGAGCATCGCGATCGAGACGCGGCGTCAGAATGGGCAGCAGCGACTCGTACTGCAGACGGATGAAGTCCTCCCACAAGAAGTCGCTGGCGCCGAGCAGCCGCGCAAGATCGCCCATCAGCCGAGGATCGGCGAGGGACTCGATCCACGCGTCACTCTGCGGCAGCGTCAGGAAGCGCTCGACCAGCTGCTCGAAACGTGACAACGCGCTGAAAGGGTCCGGCGCCGCGTCGAGGAAGTACGTGAACTGCTTCGTCAGTACCGCCACCAGCCGTATCCGGCTCAGCGCCTCCGGGTCGCGCACCGCGTCGCCACCGGCGTCCACGAAGTCGATCTCGTCGTGAATGCAACCGTGGGCGGTGCGGATGCGAACCCGCTCGATCGAGCAGCCCTGAAGGGCAAGGGCGTTGCTGAACGAGTAGAGAAACGCCGGAGTATCCTGCGCGACGACCTTGAGACGAGTGAACGGACCGCTGTCGTTGTCGAAGCCTATATCGACCGGATAGAGCGCAGGTTGCGGGGACAGTCGCTCGTCGGAGAGCCGACGCTTGACGAGCTCGTTGACACGGTGCTTCGCGTTCTCTTCCGCCTCCCGGTTCCCGCTCTCCAGCAGCGAGACCACCTCCGCGAGGTCCGCGCGCACCTTCGCGACCCACTCGTCGTCGAGCAGCGCAGGATCCACCGAGCACCAGAAGTGGTCGACGATGCGACGGCGGTCGAAGCCGGGTCTGGGCGAGCGCCCCGATCGTGATCGACCGCCGCGACTCGCACCGCGATCGATCGCCTTGGCGTAGGTGAAGACGTCACCCGCGACGACTCCCGCGCCGGCGGCGCAGAGGACGCCGACGATCAGCGAGAAGACCGACGGGTAGTCGAAAGCGAGGATCGTGCAGTCGAGATAGCCGTCGGAGCGGGGTTCCACGAGAGCTTCGACGGGACGCTTCGGACCCAGCCGGGCGAGACCGTTCAAGTGAGCGACGACCGCGTCGAGCTCGAAGCGATCGAAGTACCCATCCTCGAGTCGCTGCAGATGGGCGCGCACCAGCTCCGGAGGGACGTCCGGGCACAGGGACTGCAGGTGGTGGGCGGTCGGCCGCATCATCGAGCAGACTACGGCGACCGGGCGCCGGCTACAAACATCGATTCCGAGGCGACCACCGGGGCGTCTCGGCACCGCCTGCGGTGACCGGCGCGAAGAGAAGATACCGTGCGCCGGTCTACTTCGAGGACCTCTTCTTCGGTCGCGACGGGCTCTTCGGCGCGCTCTTCACGGGGACGTACTCGTGGTCACGCTTGCGCAGCACCTTCGCGGCGAGGATCGTGTCGCCCTTCTTCAGACCACGCAGAACGGCCAGGCCGTCGAGAACCCGCCCGAAGACCGTGTGAACGCCGTTGAGGTGGGCGGTCGGCACCTGCGTGATGAAGAACTGCGAGCCTCCGGTGTCCCTGCCCTCGTGAGCCATGCTCAGGCTGCCGGAGAAGTGCCGGCGCGCGCTCTTCGCGGTGCACTCGCAAGGGATCGTGTAGCCCGGGCCGCCCTGGCCGTCGTTGTCGGGGTCGTCGTCGCGTGTGTTCGGATCGCCACACTGGACGATCGACAGCGGCTCCGCCCGGTGAAAGGCGAGGCCGTCGTAGAACCCCCTCTCCACGAGGTGGATGAAGTTGGCGACGGTGCCGGGCGCCTCGTTCTCGAAGAGCTCGACCCGGATCTCCCCGCGCGATGTCTTCAGGAGCACACGCGGCAGGTCGTCAGCCTCCTTCTCCTTGCCGCGCAGCTCACGCTCCTTCGACCAGTACGGGAGGCTGTCGGCGGTGGCCTTCTCGAAGTGACCGTACGAGGAATCGAGGCGGCCGGCGCCCACCTCGCGAGCCTTCAGGAAATAGCGCGCCGCCTTCTGGAACCGGTGCTCGGAGTAGTAGGCCGTGGCGGCGGCCTGGTAGGCGACGTGCAGGTAGGACCGGTCCTCGATCAGTGCCTCCGCGATCCGACGCGCGTCCTCGAATCTGTGATACTGGGTGAGGACGGCCAGCATGCGCGCGAGATTCCTGCGCACGAGCTCATCCTGCGGCGCCTTGTCGTAGGCGGGTGGAAAGGTGCGGACAACCTCTTCCCAGGCGGTGTCGTAGGACCGCTGCATCGCCCGACTCCGGGAGCGGATCACGAGCCGACGAAAATCGCTCGTCGACGCGCTGCGGAACTCCTTCATCAATCCGTCGAGCTTCACCTGAAGCTCCTCGACCTGCTTCCAGGCTCGGTGATAGTCGGCAACGGGATCGACGCCGCAGACTCCGGCCGAGACGGCGAAGAGCGACGACGAGCTCACCACGACCACGGGCAGGGCGAACGGGATGCGACACATGGGCTCGAGACCGGCTGGGCTGGAGAAGGGACCAATCCGCAGAACCACCGTACCGCGAGTCTTGCCGTTTTCCAGCGGCCCGACCGCAGGACCTCGGTCCTTGCGGCGCTCCGGGGCGCTTCATGGCCCCCGGGACTCGACCGGATGTCACCGGCCCGCCCTGAGCCCGCGGGGGCCGCTTGTTCTTGTCGCGGCGCCAGACCGGGGCTAGAATCCGGTATCCGGACGCCGGCCCCGAACAGGCCACCCACGAGGCAGCGACCGGAACGAAAGGCCGGGATTATCCGATGAGAACACCTTCCGAGATCCGAGTCCGACTCCGGTCGCTCCTGATCTGCGCCGTCGCGTCGACGGTCGCGCACGGCCTCGTCGCGCAGGATTCGATGTTTCGCCGGGGCGACGCGAACCAGGACGACAGCACCGACCTCAGTGACGGCGTGTTCATCATCACCTACCTCTTTCTCGGAGGCACGGCTCCGGACTGTCTCGACGCCGCCGACATCACCGACAACGGCGTGATCGACCTCACCGATGCGGTGAACCTGATGGACTTCCTCTTCCGGGGAGGGCCACGGCCGCCGGCTCCCGGACGACTCGACTGCGGTGTCGATCCGACCCCGGACGACCTCGACTGTCGACGCTACATCGGCTGCGACGGCGACTGCACGTCCAACACCGACTGCCCCGATGACGAGTACTGCGCCCGCGAGGTCGGTGGATGCGGCGACACGGGCGCCTGCGAGTTTCGCCCGCAGGCCTGTCCGCGCAATATCGACCCCGTCTGCGGCTGTGACGGCGAGACCTACCTGAACCCCTGTCTCGCGAGGTCCTCGGGCGTCAACATCGACCACTTCGGAGAGTGCGAAGCCCGACGCTGCGGCACCATCGCCGGCATCCCCTGCGACGAAAGCGAGCTCTGCGACTTCCCGCCCGGCACCTGCAACGTCGCCGACAACACCGGTGTCTGCGTCGCCGTTGGGGGGGTTTGCGTGGCGATTTTCGATCCCGTCTGCGGCTGCGACGGCCAGACCTACGGCAACGACTGTCAGCGCATTCTGGCCGGCGCGCAGAAGGACCACGACGGCCCGTGCGACCGCATCTGTGACGGCTTCGCGGGCTTCCCGTGCGAGGAGGGCGAGTTCTGCGAGCACGAGCCCGACACCTGCAACATCGCCGACGACCTCGGCATCTGCGTGCCCGTGCCCGAGGCCTGCCCGCTGGTCTTCGATCCGGTCTGCGGCTGCGACGGCGAGACCTACGGCAACGACTGCCAGCGCCGCGCCGCGCAGGTGCAGCTAGCCCACATGGGTCCGTGCGAGCGGTAGCGAACGTCACTGAGACGCGGCGAGCATCGTCTCCAGACGTGCGGAAAGATCCTCGGCGATGTCGACGCCGGCGCCGACTCGCACATGACGCACGATGCCCTCCCGGTCAACGAGGAAGAGCGTCGGGAAGCCGCTGACCCGGAACCTCTTGCCGAGGTTGTTGGCATCGTCGACCGCGAGCTCCAGATCGGTACCGAGTGTCGCCAGCACGGTCTCGGTCTCCTCGATCGTGTAAGGCCTGCCCATCACCTCGCGCACGTTGACAAAGCGCACGCCGCGCTCCTCGAAGGCCGCGCGGACTTTCTCGAGGAACGGCAGCTGGCGCTTGCAGAAGCCGCAGTTCGGCGCGAAGAAGTTGAGGACCGTCGCGACGCTGGAGCCGAGGTCCCTTGTCGACAGCTCGTCGCCGGCGACGGTGAGAAGGTGGAAGTCCGGGGCCGGCTTGTCGATGAGGTCGAGCGCCGGACGCCGTGGCCGCTCTCGCTGACCGCTCGACCGCCGGGAGGATCGCATCGACCGGACCGGGATCTCGATGATCGGCTTCTCCGGGTCGTCGGTTCGCAGCGTCAGCTTCCTGCCTCCCGCCGGTAGACGGAAGCCTGCGGCGAAGGCGACCGTGATCGTGTAGCTCACGCCGCTCTCGCGGGTCACGAGCGCGGTCCTGGCAACCGGATCGTCGACCGTGGCCTCGAACACTCGCACCGGCCGCTCCCCGTAATTTGTCAAGACGAGCTGTCGCGTCACCTCCTCGCCGGTCCGGTCGTCGACGAGGAGCTGACTCGGAATCACGTCGAGCCGATCCGGGACGTGTAGATTGAGGCGAACGTGCAGGCTCTCGCGCTCGGGGAGGTTGGTCGTCAGCGTCACGACAGCCCGCTGGTATCCGACCTCGAAGGGTGGGGCGACGCGCACGACGAGGTCAAAGGCCTTCCCGGGCCGGGTCTCGACGAGGTCGACATCGAAGCGATCCTCTCCACGCTCTTGCAGCTCGAGCTCGAGGTCGCCCTCGCGCCGGTACACGATCTCCACCCTGCGCTCGAGCGCCTCGGCGCCGGGACGCGCCCGAATCAGCACGAAGGACTCGAACTCGACGACGGGCCGCACGACCCCGGTCAGGGCCAGTGTCAGCTCCGGCGTCCGGATGTCGTCCGTGCGGACCACAGCCGTCTGCGTCACCCGCCCCTTGAGCTTGACCGTCCGCAGCTGAACGGGAATCTCCGAGCGACCGCCCGGCGCGATCGTCCCCGAGTGATCACCGAGCACCAGACAGGTGCATCCGGGCGTGATCGCCAGGATCTCGACCGGCTCGTCACCGTCGTTGCGCACGCGAAACACGTGGTCGATCGGCGAGCCGGACCAGACCTCGCCGAAGTCGTGACTCGGGCTCTCCGCAACGACGACCGCTCCCCTGGCCTCGACCCGAGAGCCCGCCTCCTCCAAAGTGCCCGCCTCCTCCAAAGTGCCCGCCTCCTCCGAAGGGCCCGCCTCCTCCCCGTCGCCCGGCGCCCGCAGGATCCGCCCGGGATCCGCACGCCGCTCGTCGAGACGGTTCTCGATCCTCTCGAGCCTCCCCTCGATCGCGTCGAGACGGGCGACCACGTCCGCACTCGAGCCGGAGTCGCCGCAGCCTGCCAGCAGCAAGCCGAGCAGTGTCGGCGCGACCATGACACGTGACGGCAAGCTCCACATCGAAGATGATCCTCCGGTTCACCCCTTCGCCGGTGGAGCGGGGATCCTGCGATCGAGCGCCCAGAGAATCCCGTTCTCGAGAAGCCGTCGAAAAGCCGCCGTCTCGAAGTCCTTCGCGTGCCCCAGGGAGGTGTAGAAGACGCGCGATCTGCCGTGAACGTTCGTCCACGCGACCGGCTCTGCCGGCTTGCCGGGAATGGCGCCCGTGAGCAGAGGTGTCGTGCCCTTCTCGAGCGGGCTGACCTGGTAGAGGGATCCGACACTCTCGAACTCACCCTGGACCCCCGCAAGAATCGGGTGCGCCCGCGCTCCGGGAACCATCGTCACCGTCGTCGTCGGTCCGTTTCCGTGATGGCCCCTGTAGTTGCCGCCGAGAACCGCCGGGTCGAAGTCGCGCCACTCGGCATGCCCGTCGGGATGCTTGCCGCGCGTATCGAACGAGTGGCTCGACGTACGGATTCCGACGACTGGCCCGCCCGCGGCGACGTGCGCCCGTACGGCGGCGAGATCCG
>CAYMLL010000030.1:0-882 GCA_964390645.1 uncultured Planctomycetia bacterium
CCCTCCGATAAGGTGTCATTCGTACGGAGCCTGCTCACAGGCAAGACGCCAGGAGGGGCGGGCGCCGCGGCGATCGCGGACGGTCACCGAACCAAGACGCCTGGAGAGCCGAGGGACGGACGCCCGGTTGGCGGGAGAATCCGCGCGAGTCAACCCTCGTGCGACAATCCGCGCGAGTCAACCCTCGTGCGACAATCCTCGTGCGACAACCCTCGTACGACAAAGGCCGCCGGGCCGGTCGGCCGCAGAGAGTGCGAACTCCCGACGGCAGATCGCGCCACAGGCTCTCACGCGCTGGCCGAGACCCGACCGTTCCCCTCGGAGTGGCCGTTCCCCTCGGAGTGGCCGTTCCCCTCGGAGTGGCCGTTCCCCTCGGACATTCCCCTCGGGGTGACCGTCGCCACCGAGACACGTCCCGTTTCCCAAGACAATCACTTGAACTAACTTACGGATTTGCCAGGAGTAAGAACTCCGGACAGGGCGAGTGTACAGGTACCCGAGGGGGATGGCAAGGAGGGAACGGACCGTCAGACCCGGCGCGACGGTGGCTCGAGTCCGAGTCGGTCCAGGACCGCCAAGATGTCCTCCCACGTCTTGCGCTTCTCATGAGGACTGCGCAGCAGATACGCCGGATGGTAGGTGACTCGCAGGGGTAGGCCCTCGCAATCGTGGAACCTGCCGCGCAGACGACCGACGCTGAGCTCGGTCTCGAGCAGCCCCCGGGCGGCCACGGCCCCCAGCGCGACGAGCACCTCGGGTCGAACGATATCGATCTGACGGCGCAGGAAAGCCCGACAGGTAGCCATCTCCGTCGCGGCCGGAGTACGGTTGCCGGGCGGGCGACACTTGATCACGTTAGCGATGTAGACATCCTCCCGCCGC
>CAYMLL010000030.1:892-37255 GCA_964390645.1 uncultured Planctomycetia bacterium
GGTCACGATGTCGTCAAGAAGCCGCCCCGCGGGCCCGACGAAGGGCTCCCCGAGCCGATCCTCCTGCGCCCCCGGTGCCTCGCCCACGAACATCACGCGTGCGCAGGGATCCCCGACACCGAACACGGTCTGCGTGCGACCCTGCCGGCAGAGCTCGCAGGCCGTACAGTCCCGGACCTCCGCTCGAACGGGCTCGAGCAGATCGTCGCGGCGTGAGCGCTCACCGTCCGCGGCCCCCCTCTGCGGCGCGGCGGACGGGAGCTCGACCGGAGCGCGACGGCCGGGCGGCGAGATCGGCACGTCCCAGCCGAAGGCACGATCGATCTCGAGACGCTGACGCAGAAGTCGCGCGGATTCGTAACGCGGATCCACGGAGCCTTCGGGTGACGGCACCATCGCTGACCACACTCTCTTCGCAGGAGAACGCGAGCAGGATAGCACACCGACACGTTCGACGACGGCCTCGAATCACCCGACGGGGTCGTCCTTCCCCCCGGCTCCGCCTCCCGCGACGCGATCAAGTCGCACCGATCGGCTCCTCGGCCCACTCTCCGTCGAGGCCGGCGAGGCCGGCGCCGGTCACCCGGACCCGGCGGATCGTACCCGCAAAGCGCTCGATAGATCCGCGAGAGGGCGCCTCGAAACTCACCCGGAGGTAGCGATCGGCGAGTCCCTGCAGGCGCGGCGGTTCCATCTCCCCACGCGACCTGCAGAGCCCCTCGACCAGCACATCGAGCTCCTCGCCGACGAAACGCTCATGGTAAGCAACGCGCAGCTCACGATCCAGCTCCCCGAGCACTCGGGCGCGGCGACGGACCTCGACGGGGTGCACCGTGCCTCGACTCGCCAGCTTCGCGGCCAGCGTGTTCTCCCGCAAGCTGAAGGGAAAGACGTGGATCTTCGAGAAGCCGAACTCCCGGCAGCGCGCGAGCGTCTCGTCGAAGTCCTCCTCGCCCTCTCCGGGGTGGCCGACGATGACGTCCGTCGTGATCGACGGCGACTCGAAGCGAGTCTCGAGCGCCTCGATCGCACGCCGAAACTCCGTGACACGGTAGCCGCGGCGCATGGCGTCGAGGACGCGGTCGGAGCCCGCCTGCAGCGGTATGTGCCAGTGGCGGCAGAACACGGGGTGCGCGAGCAGATCGAGCATCTCGTCCGAGAAAGCCCTGGCACCGAGCGAGCTCAAGCGGATCCGCCGCAGGCCGTCGATCTCCACCAGCCGGCGCAGCAGAGCGACGAGCGTGGTCGCGTTGTCGAGATCGAGCCCGTAGTCCTGCAGGTGGACGCCCGAGAGCACGATCTCGAGATAGCCGTTCGCCACCAGCTGACGCACCTCCTGCGCGACCACGTCGGGGTGGCGGCTGCGCGAGGTGCCTCGCAGCAGCGGGATGACACAGAAGCTGCAGAAGTTGTTGCAGCCGTCCTGGACCTTGATCGTCGCTCGAGTGCGATCACGGTAACGCGAGACCCGCAGATCGAGAAGGTCGCGCTTCTTCCCGGCGAAAGGCTCGCCGGGCCGCCAGCCGCCCTCGAGAAACTCGGCAACCATCGCCTTCTCCTCGTTGCCGGCGAGGAGCGCGACCTGCGGGATCTCCCGGAAGGAATCCTTCTCCGACGGCGTCGAGCAGCCGACGACGATGATCCGCGAGTCGGGGTTGGTTCTCGCTGCCCGCTGGATATACTTGCGGCTCTTCGACCCGCTGGTCGCGGTCACGGCGCACGTGTTGACGACGTAGACGTCCGCCGGAGCATCGGAAGCGACCTCCTCGTAGCCGAGGTCGAGGACCTCCTGACGGATGGCCTCGGTCTCGTACTGGTTAATCTTGCAGCCGAGTGTGATGAAGGCGGCAGTCTTCCGGTTCATGACGGCTCGATGGTGCAGGCGCCTGAGAAGTTATCAAGAGGCCGGGGTGCTTTTTCAGCCCGAGGACGGGAACTTCCGTCGCAGCGCCGTCTCGACGCGCGTAGTGACGAAGGCCTCGAGGCACCCGCCATTCGCCGCGATCTGCCGAACCAGCGTCGAGCTGACGAACGACACATCGGCGCTGGCAGCGAGAAACGCCGTCTCGACCTCCTGCTCGCCGCAGCGTCGGTTGGACAGCGCCATCGGCAGCTCGTAGCCGGCGTCCTCCGAAGAGCGCAGCCCCCGGACGATCCAGCGAGCGCCGAGCCGACGGGCCAGGTCGACGGTGAGGCCCTCGAAGGAGACGACCTCGATACGCCCGGAAACGGAGATGTCCCCCACCTCCCGCACGATCAGGTCGAGACGCTCCTGGAGCGTGAAGAGCCCGGCCTTTCCGGGATGTCCGACCACCGCCACGTGCAGCGTATCGAATAGCCGCGCCGCCCGCGCCATGATATCGAGGTGCCCGCGCGTCACCGGGTCGTAGCTGCCGGGGCAGATCGCAGTTCGGTCGTCGAGGGCCATTTTCACCACCGCGAACCACGGGTGAACACGTCACCTCCGAGAAAATCCAGAGGTCGGAAGTTGACCGACAAGGTCTGGTTGTCATCTTCACCGGCGTCGAAGGAATATTCAAACAGCAATGCGAAGCGGTGAAAGACACGGCCGATCGTCACACCGATATCCGCGTCGCGACCGCGGTCGACGTCGACCTGCCAGAACACCTGCCCACGCCAGCGCTCGCCCGGGTAGAGCGACAGCATCGTCAGGATGAAGTTCGAGTCCCCTGCATCCGTGGCGCTCTTCGCGTAGGTGTTGCCCACGGTGAGCGCGAACAGGTCCGGCACCACCTCCGTGCGCACCGAGTTGTGGATGAGCCGCCCGCCGAAGCGGTCGTCCGGATCGAGCCCCACCCACGAGCGCAACGAGACGCGCTGGTGTGCCCGCAGCGTATTGTCGAGGACGAGAAGCGACAACGAGTCGCCATCGTTGTCCCGGCCGCGACGCGGAAAGACCACGAAGCGAAGGTCACTGTCGAGAACACGCCAGCTGCGAAATGAAGACTCCTCCAGGTCCATGTCGCGAAGCCCGCGCAGCGGACGCACCCTCCTCGGCTCCGCCCCCTCTCTCCTCCACCGGTAGCGGGAGATGAAGGTCTGTGCGAGCGACACGCCGACCGCCTCACGCAGATCGACCTCGTCGACCTCGTCGACCTGGACAAGATCGGAAGACGGCAGGTCATTGGTGAATACGTTCTCGTAGGAGACGCTCGGTACGACGATGTGCGCCAGACTCTCCAGGCCGAGAGACTCGCGCAGGAAACCGTCGTGGGTGGTCGGGAAGACGCGCGACCATTGCTGACTCGCGACGACACCGGCACCCGACGCAAAGCGGTTCTCGGAGCCGGAAGACGGGTCGGCGACCTCCTCGTAGGCCGCGAAGCGCGCGAATGCGTAGGGACGGATCTGCACGACGGGAGCAAGACCATCAAGCGGGTAGGACCACTCGTTGAGGACGTCCGCGCGCGCGAATCGCGTCGATGGCAGCCCCGAACCATCGTCCGGCCGGACGCGGAGGTTCGCGGCTTGTGCGATGAAGTCCGTGTACAGCCCGGAGTCGAAGACCGGCTCCTGGTAGAGCCAGAGGCGAGCCTCCGGAAGCCGCTCGACGGTCGTGTCGAAGTCGTTCGAGCGGTACTTGAAGAGCCCGGTCGCCGCCATGTTGTCGCCGAAGTTCCGCCGCAGCGAGACGAGGCTCTCCTGCTCCTTCTCCTGCTTCTCGATCGACTCGAAGTACTCGCCGAGGACGTTGGCGTCCGACTGCCGGGAATACTCGACGTCGAGCGTGCCGAGCCTCGGCAGCGACTGCCGATGGAGGAAGGACGTCCAGTGCCGGTCCGGGTCCGGGGGAGCGCCGGCGGCCGCGAATCGGTCCTCGCCGTGGTCGCGCAAGCCGAAGTAGCGTGCCTCGCCGTAGTAATCCCAGCCGTCTTCTCGAAGCTGCCAGGGACGCCAGCGACTCGGTCGTCGACCGTACTCGCCCGAGGGACCGAACGCGAAGCCTCGCTCGCGCATGTACTCCGTTCCGAAGGAGAGCTTCGAGCGGTCGACGAGCTTCTGCAGGGCCGGAACGCCTTCGAGAGGCAGCCGCCCGAGAAAGAAGTTCAGGTTCCACTCCACGGAAGCACGAGCTCCGAACTTCGACGAGCTGCCCGCGCCGACGCGCCGGACCGGCAAGAAGTCGCTCCAGCGCGAGTCCCAGCGGTCGACCGGCAGCGGCAGCACCTTCGTGCCCCAGAGCTCGAGCCGGGCATCATCGAACACCGCCTCGAGGTGATCGAGCGCACCGAGACCGAGGTTCCCACCGGGATCTGCCGGGCTTCCCGGACCGTCATCCGGAGGGGCCGAGCCACCCGAAGCGCCGTCGGTGACGAGCGCGGTAACCGTGGCCGACCGCGTCGCCAGCGCGAAGTGCGGATCGGCGAAGTCACAGGTCGACAGCCGCAATTCGACACCGTCGAAGGTGCGAAAGTCGCGCGTGCGAAGGGACCGTGCCCGGAAGAAGAGCGGCACCTCGGGCTCGTCCCACAGACGCCAGGGCTCGAGCAGGTTGACGAAGTTCGGGTCGTCGACAGTGCCGATGATGCGCTCGAAGCCGCGCACCGTCGTGCGAACACGGGCATCCCTGAAGACCGCAAGCGGCAGCGTGTGATCGTAGTAGAAGGACTCGGCCTCCAAGGACGTGCCCTGGGAGGGGATCTCGATGAGGACGTTGCCACCGGCGTGGAACCAGAAGTCGATACGTCCACCCGCGGATCCTGTGCCCCGCTCCGGTTCCGGCTCCGTCTCCGCCCCGACGCCGCTCAACAGGCCCGGTGCATGGGCCACGAGGTGATCGCAGCGAATCCGCAGCTCGATTCCCTCGAGAATGATGGTCCGCTGGATGTTCCCGGAGAACATCCGCGTCACGCTCCGGGTCTCGAGGTTCAACCGGGCCTGCACCAGCTCCGCCGGCCGCTCGTCGACAAAGTTGGTGACCTGAGACGCGAGATCCTGGATCATCTTCCGGCGCCCGGCGTCCCCTGTGCCCTGCTGCGACAGGACCGGCACGACAGCCCAGCCGAGGAGGACCGCGACCAGGACCTTCTCGAGGAGGTCCGTGGCGGGCCACCGCGTCGCGGAGGAACGAGGGTGCTGGGAGGCGGACAACCGCAGGGCCGGACTCCGTCGAGGTTCTTCACTTCGGTCGCGACGGGCACGGATTCTACTCGCGGCGACCCCAAAGGAAAAGCCGAGGGCCCGGGGAGTCGCCGCCCGGCGCCGAGTGGCAAGGGAATTGCTTCTGTCTGAACATGCTGTCCGCGGCCGAGGCCCCGCTCACGGTCGTCCCTTCGGACTCCTCTCGATACCGCTAAACTCCAGCCCCGTAATCGCCTGCAGAAGGAGCTCCCCCATGTCAGGGCACCGCCGTTCGCACCTCGCAGCACGCCTGACCCTCGCCGCTGCCGGCCTCCTTGCCTCGTTCGGGGTGACCATTTCGGGTACGACCGCCTCGCCGGCGGAACCCGGACGACGGAACGCCGCGGACTGCGACAAGCTTCTCGCCGGGCTGCGCGCGACCTACAAGGCCATCCCCGAGGATCTCCGTGGCATGACCAGCGAAGAGGCGGACCGCTTCGCCAAACGCGTGGAGACCGCGACCGCCGAGGCCGACCGCTACCTGCGAAGCTGCCCCACCGAGGAGGAGCTTCCGGAGGCGAACTTCTACAGGATGAAGTTCCTCCATCTGATGAGCACGCGCGTACGCTACAGCATCATGGCGAAGCTCCCGAAGGTGAAGGGCCGCGTCGAGATCGGCTCTCTGGAGCGCGCGCTGGAGCCGTACCATCGCAGCCTGCAGGTGCACGCCGCCAGGGCCTACTCGGGGCTCCCGAAGGGCCATGCGTTTCGACCCGAGGCGCTCGAGATTCGTGCCTGGGCCCACTTCAAGCTGCGGGACTACCCCAACGCGCAGCGGGACTACAACGAGTACCTCACGAACTTTCCCAAGAGCGACCGCAAGGCCGACATCACCGCGGCGCTCGGCCGCGTCCTCCTCGACGTGAAGGCCTACGACCGTGGCATCAGCGTCGTCAAGAAGGCCCTCGGAGATCCGGCGGTCTCCGGCAGCGATACCTACCCGCACCTCGGCGATCTCCTCTGGAAGCTGAACGAAGCCAAGGGCGACTTCGCCGGCATGGCCGAAGCCGCGGACCTGGTTCTCTCGGTCTTTCCGCTACAGGCGAAGCGTCGCAAGCGGGGAGAAGGAAGCCCCCGTACCGCCGAGATGTTCGAGCGCACGATCGACGTCTCCGGCTTCCGAAGCGCCTACGTCAAGCTGGCGCAGGGCCGCTTTCGCGAGGCCATGCGGGGATTCCAGGCCCATGTCGCAGCGATCGACAAGAAGGCCGAGGCGCTGCGACGGCTCGGCAAGGAGCTCAAGCCGGTGTCGAGCATCTACCGCGAGCGCTCCCGGAAGACCGCCGAGTTCATCGAGAGCCAGATCGGCAAGGCGGCGCCGATGGACTTCGAGCTCGAGGACCGATGGATCACCGAGAAGAAGACGACGCTCGCCCGCTCCAAGGGCAAGGTCGTCGCGCTGGTCTTCCGCGGCATCGGCGACCCGCGCTCCGCGACCTTTCTCGAGGAGGTGGACCACTTCTGCGCCAAGGACGAGCAACTCGAGCTGGTCACGATCTCGTACCTGCACGACGCGAAGAACGTCGGTGAGCAGATCGACCGAGGGCGCGACGAGCTCCTGTCCATCGGCTACGAGAACGCGGCCGGCTTCGACCCGGATCTGACCGGCAAGTCGCTGTTCCGCGCCTACGGAGCCTTCATCGGCAGCGCGACCTTCCTCATCTTCGACGCCAGCGGCCAACCCGTGTGGTTCCAGCAGGATCCGCGCACCGTCGACGTCAACCTGGCGAAGCGCATCCTCGAACGAGTGCGTGACGAGGGCTGAAGCGGCGACTATCCCACCAGCGGCGCGTTGTCCGGCTGGTCTTCGGTGTCGCTGTGGATCTCGACGGAGATGCTCGAGAGCAGGTCCTGAATCGCCTTCTCGGCCGCGTTCACGCGCAGCACGTGGTCGAGAACAATCGCACGTTTCTCCGATGCCGGGTTGATGATGATGCGGCCGGCACCGAAGAGCAGGAACTCGAACACGTCGCTGATCTCCTTCGACATGCGCAGGTTCGGCGAAGGAAAGCGACGCACATCACCGAGGAACCCTTCCTTGTGGAGGATCTCGTTCGACTTGACGACCCAGTAGTTGAAGCGGGTGTTCAAGAAGACGAAGCCGAAGACGATCAGGAAGTAGACCCCGAGTGTCATGTAGAAGCTCGTCGAGAGCTCGAACTCGAGCCCGGCGAGCAGGATCTTGATCGTTTTCATGACCGGCAGCTCATGACTGAGGTAGAGCAGCAGGAAGACGACGGCGAGACCGAAGAAGACGATCGCCATGGTGCGAAAGCGGTTGAACTCGAACGAGATCACCAGCAGGTTGAGACACAGGACGGCGAAGAAGATCATGCCGGCGACCTGCATCGTCTCGCGGATCTTCCCCTGATCCTCGAGGCCGACCCCCGGGGCCGTCGGATCTCCGGCGTACCACTGCCAGGCGGCGCAGAAGAAGCTGGTGAGCATCATCGGGTAGAGGAAGATCACCTTGGGCCACGAACGGATGATGATCTGATCGACCTGTCGGGATTCAGCCATCGAGCTACCTTTCTTCCCCCGCTCCTCTCTGCCCCCGCTCCTCGGCTCGACCGCCACCGTGACGGTCCCACCGGCGCTGCTGCCGTGTCGGACCTCCGGCCCGGCCCGACCGCCGCCGCCGCCAGAATACTCCGCCTCGGATCCCGATGCCAGACGATCGGCACGTTTCCGACAGCTCCCGAGTCGTCGACCGCACCGGATGATTTCAGCATCATCGCGTCCCGCGCGCGGCGACGCGACTTGCGACGTCGTCGCGCTCACCCCATAATCCCCGTCCGCCGTCTCGCCACAACCGCTGCCGGACGTTCGTCCGAGCTCCCGGGCGGGCATCCTCGACCACCGCCCGGTGAGTCCGTGGAGGGTGCGAGATGCGGACTGGACACTCGACCCTGCCCCGCACGCTGTCGGGCCCCTGGGCGGCGGCCGCATTCGCCGCCGGGATCCTGGCCTCACGCCTCGCGGTGCCACCGACGACCTGGCTGATTCTGACGCTGCACTCCCTGGTCGCCACCTGCCTGGCCGCGAGAGCCGGTGGGCGGGCGCGTCGCGCATCGCCGGTGCTGTGGACGCTGGCCGTCGTGGCTCTCGGCGGCTGGCGCGCATCGTCTGTGCCCGTCGCGGAAAGCGACCATCGCTGGCACCCATCACACGATGCGAAGAACGGCCTTGTCACGCGTGTCCGGGTGCGCGTGATCAACCCTCCGGTCGTGGTCCACGGGCGGGGACGCGGCGAACGCCGATCACTCCTCTGTACGGTGTGCGCTCTCGACAGCGGCAAGCCGCTGCACGCGCAGGTGGGGCTCGCCGAGGGCGAGCGTCCACCGGATCTCGGGGTGCACGATGTGGTCGAGCTCACCGGCCTCTTGTGGGCTCCCCGCTCCCGCGGCAACCCGGGTGACCACGCCCGGCGCAGCCACCGCGCCCCGGGGACCATCGTGGTGCCGAGCCCGAACGGCGTTCGTCGAGTCGACGACCCGATCGTGTCGAGTTCTCAGGCCGCCGACCGGGTCCGGACACTCCGCGCTCATCTCCACCGAACGATCGAGCGGCTCCACGGATCGCGCTCTCACGGCATCGTGCTGTCGATTCTGCTCGGCGACCGACGGCTTCTCGACCGTGACGTTCGCGACGATCTCGTCGCGACGGGCACCTTTCATTTCCTCGCGATCAGCGGCCTTCATGTCGGCGTCGTCATGTTGCTGGTCCTGCGCGTTCCGCTGCCTCGCGGAGGGCGAACACTGGTGCGCCTCGGCCTGCTCGCCGCCTTCGCGCTCCTCACGGGCGGTCACGTGCCGGTACTGCGCGCGTCGCTGATGGTCGCCGTTCACGTTCTGCTGACGCGTACCGGTCGACGTCCACGCCCGCTGAACGTGCTCGGCTGGACGGCCGCGGTCTTCCTCGCTGTCGATCCGCACTCCGTCGCCGACCCCGGCCTGCAGCTCTCCTTCGTCGCGGTCGCGGGAATCCTGCTCTACGCCGGCGACATCTTCACGCCAACGGGGCGGTCCGGAATCGAGCGCTTCCTGCCCCGACCCCGGCAAGGATCGAAGGGAGAGCGTCTTCGCCGGGTCCTGCGGCCGCTCCTCGGCGCGCTGGCGGTCTCGATCGCCAGCTCGGCCGCCACGGCCCCGTTGATCGCCTACCACTTCCAGCGCTTCCACCCGCTGGCCCCGCTCTGGAGCCTCACCGTCTATCCCCTCGTGCTCGTCGTGCTGCTCGGAGCCATCGCGGGCGTCGCCCTGGGATCCGTGCTGCCGTCCCTCGGCGTCCCGCTCGCGCTCGTGGTCGACTCAGCGGTGGCGGCGCTGTCGAAGTTACTGCAGGCACTCGCAGAAGTCCCCGGCAGCTGCCTGCGCGTTCCACGTCCGAGCGTCGCCGCGGTGGCCGGGTCCTACGCGCTACTGCTTCTCGGCAGCTGCTCTCGCTCGCGACGCGCCGCGCTCGCCGCCGCGGCCGTCGCTCTGGGGACGCTCGTCCTGGTGTCGTTCGACCCGCCACGACACCGCATCGTCCACCTCGATGTTGGCGGCGCGAGCACGACTTGCGTCGAGGCGCCGGGCGTCGGACTCGTCCTCATCGACGCCGGTGCCCGCTCCTCATCCCCGGGTCGGGGACTCGTCGACAGCATCCTCGGACTCGGCCATCGGCGCGTCGACGAGGTGTTTCTCTCACATCCACACCGGGACCACGTCGGTGGGCTTCCGGACCTTCTCGACGAGCTCGACCTCCGGACGGTGCGTGTGTCGACGCGCTTCGACGATGCACTGGACGGCCGACAGCTGCTCGCGAGCCTGACTCGGCGCGGTGTCCGAGTGCAGAGCCTGCGTCGGGGTGACGCCCTTCGGTTCCCCGCCGGGAGCGACCTCCGAATCGAGGTGCTCTTCCCCGACGAGGACGAGGCTCTGCCGCTGACGACTCGGCCCAACGACATGTCGCTCGGCCTGCGCCTCCACCTCGCCGACGGCCGCTTCCTCTTCCTCGGAGACCTCGAGGAGCAAGGCGTCGCCCGGCTGCTGGAATCGCGGGAGGACCTGGTTGCAGACGTCCTCGTGCTGCCGCACCACGGCCGTCGCAACGAACGCTACACCGAGCTCATCGACCGCGTCTCTCCGCGAGAAATCGTCATCTCCGGTGACGGGCGGGGCGGCGGCCGCGAGATCGTCACCTGGCTACGCCGGCGCGGCTGCGTCGTCTACCCGACCTGGGAAGGCGGCGCTGTCATTCACGAGCTCGACTCGAGCGGCTGGCGCACGCGCTGGTGGGTGGACGCCGACCTCAGCCGAACAGAGCCGCAAGCGCGCGCCGATACGGTGCCCGGACCACGCCCTTCTCGGTGATGATCGCGTGCACCAGCTTCGCCGGGGTGACGTCGAAGGCGGGATTGAGGACGTCCACACCCCGGGGCACCGTGCGGCTCCCGAACCCGGCGACGACCTCGTCGGCGCTGCGCTCCTCGATCGGGATCCCCGCGCCCGTCCTGGTCGCCAGGTCGATCGTCGTGCTCGGAGCGGCGACGTAGAACGGCACGCCGTGCTCCTTCGCGAGGACCGCGACGGCGTAGGTGCCGATCTTGTTCGCGACATCGCCGTTGGCGGCGATGCGATCCGCTCCCACGACGACGCAGTCGACCTTGCCGCGCTGCATCACGGCCGCTGCGGCGTTGTCGCAGATGACCGTGACGTCGACGCCCGCCTGCTGCAGCTCCCACGACGTCAGACGCGCTCCCTGGAGCAGCGGTCGGGTCTCGTCCGCAAGAACACGAAGGCGCTTGCCCTTCTCGACTGCACGGTAGACGACGGCCAGCGCCGTGCCGATACCGGCGGTCGCGAGCGAGCCCGCATTGCAGTGCGTGAGAACGCTCCACCCGCTGCGCAGGAGCCGGGATCCATGCTCGCCGATCGCTCGGCACAGATCCTCGTCCTCGTGGAGAATCGCGTGGGCCTCCTCGAGAAGGCACTCGAGAGTCGCCGCCCTCGAGCTGCCGCTCTGGAGACTCTTCAGGGCGATCTCACGCATACGATCAATCGCCCCGAAGAGGTTCGCCGCGGTCGGACGCGACGCCGCGAGGCGCTCGCGGACTCTCTCGACACCCCGACGAAAGGCGACCGGCTTGCTCGACCGCAGCTCGCGAAGACCGATCACCATCCCGTACGCGGCAGCGCAGCCGATCGCCGGCGCACCACGTACCACAAGGCGACGGACCGCATCGACGAGCGTCGACAGATCACGGACCCGAAGGTACTTCATGCGCCCGGGGAGCGCGGTCTGGTCGAGAAGCGAGAGATGGCCACCCGTGCCGCCGACCCACTTCAACGTGTGCACCGCCGGTCTCGACGCGCCCGAAAGCACCCTCACGCGAGCCCTTGATCCGCGAGACGCTCCTGTGCACGCCGGTCCTTCGCCTCGACCTGGTCCACGAGGCCGGCCTTGTACTTCGCGAAGTCGTCGGCCAGCCCCTCGTCGCCCGTCGCGAGAATCTGCACGGCCAGGAGTGCCGCGTTCTGCGCCCCGTTGACGGCGACCGTCGCGACCGGCACGCCAGGCGGCATCTGCACGGTCGCGTAGAGAGCGTCGACGCCGTGCAGAGCCCCGTTCGCGATCGGCACGCCGATCACGGGAAGAGTCGACTTCGCAGCGAGCGCTCCCGCGAGGTGAGCCGCGCCACCGGCGCCCGCGATGATGACACCGACGCCGGCCTCCCTGGCCCCTCGAGCGAGCTCGAGCGCCCTGTCCGGCGAACGATGGACCGAGCACACCTTGACATCGCACACGACATCGAACTGTCGCAGGCACTTGACCGCCGCGGTCATGACATCGAGGTCGGAGTCGCTACCCATGAGGATCAGGACTCGCTTGCGCATCAGGGAAACCTCCAGGCTCTTGGCCGAGTCGTGAGTGAACCTCAGCTCCAGGTCTTGCCGGTGATCCGCTCGTAGATTTCGCGGTACTTCGCCGAGGTGCCCCGGACGATCTCCGCGGGGAGCTCGGGCGCCGGCGGTGTGCGGTCCCAGTCGGTCGACAACAGGTAGTCGCGAACGTACTGCTTGTCGAAGGACGACTGGGACTTGCCGGGCGCGTACTGCGACACCGGCCAGAAGCGCGAGGAGTCTGGTGTCAGCACCTCATCGGCGAGCACGACGTCACCATTCGATCGACACCCCCACTCGAACTTCGTGTCCGCGATGATGATCCCGCGCTCGAGTCCGTAGGCGGCAGCCTTCGAGTACACCTCCAGGCTCTTCTGCGCCAGCTCGTTGGCTCGATCCTCCCCGAGGATACGCGCCGCCTCCTCGAACGGGATGTTCTCATCGTGGCCTTCCTCCGCCTTGGTCGACGGCGTGAAGATCGGCTCCGGCAGCCGGCTGGAGTTGTCGAGCCCGTCCGGCAGAGGTATGTCGCAGACCGTGCCCTGCTTGCGGTACTCGACCCAGCCGGAGCCGGCAAGGTAACCTCGCACGATACACTCCACAGGCTGAATCTCCAGCTTCTCGACGATCATGAAGCGGCCGTTCAGCCGGTCGGCGTGCGGAGCGCAGCTCCCGGGCAGGTCCTCGACGTCACCGGAGATCACGTGGTTCTCGACTC
Source organism: uncultured Planctomycetia bacterium (assembly GCA_964390645.1). Taxonomy (GTDB): domain Bacteria; phylum Planctomycetota; class UBA8108; order UBA8108; family UBA8108; genus CAYMLL01. The sequence goes on from CAYMLL010000030.1 coordinate 13,640, forward strand.
CGAGCAGGTCGAACCAGAAGAACGACAGCTGCGTCAGGACACGTCCCTTGTCCGGGATTGCGTCCGGGAGAACAACGTCGAACGCCGAGATTCGATCGCTCGCGACGATCAGATACCGGTCGCCGAGATCGTAAATGTCGCGCACCTTGCCACGGCGCACCAGCTCCACGCCGGCAAGGTCGGATTCATGCAGAATTTCCGTCGAGTTTCCGGTCGACACCAGCTCAGATCTCCCTTTTTCGGGGTCTCTTACCGATCGTCCTCAACGCTTCGGACGACACCTTCGACGAACGACGACGCGACGCCCCCCGGAGCGCCTGGAGGGCGAGAGTGGCGGGGGACTCTTCCCGATCGGACAGGCCACGCCGCCAGAGCCGTTGAGAATAGCAAAAAGCGAGCGCCAGGGCATCCGTCACATCCGGAGGTTCCGGAGTCGAGTCGAGCCCCAGGATGCGGACCATCATCGCCTGGATCTGAGCCTTCGACGCCCGACCGTTGCCAGTCGCGGTCTTCTTGACCTGGGCGGGCGCGAACTCGGCGATCTCGAGATTCTCGACGGCCGCGACGAGGAGTCCCACACCGCGAGCCTCCCCCACCTTCAGCACGCTGTCGAAGCTCTTGCCGTGGAAGACCGTCTCGACGACAAAGACCGTCGGTCGGTGGCTCGAGACGATCTCCCGGAGAGCATCGTGCAGATAGCGCAACCGGCCCGCGATCTCCCCTGCCGGCATACGAATCGCGCCGCAGTCAACGAGACCCGGCGCGTGCCCACGGACCACGTCGAGCACGCCGAAACCCGCCACACGGATGCCGGGATCGAAACCGAGAATGCGGACGGGCTCGATCATCAGGTCACTTCCCTTCGCAGGGCATTGTAGCGATGCGAGGCGAGGCAGGAAAGGTGGTGGCGCAGGGGAATCGACGGGAAAGCGGAGACCGGGTGATGGAGGCCGGAAGAGAAAGAGAGACGAGGCGTCGCCCCGCGTCTATTCGTGGTACAGCGACTCGCGCCGACGGAAAATGACTCGCACCGGGACCTCCTCGAAGTCCAGCGCCGTCCGGATCGCGTTGCCCACGTAGCGTCGGTAGTCCGGGGCGAAGAACTTCGGCTCGTTGACGAAGAGTGTGAACACCGGCGGGCAGGTCGACACCTGGGCACCGTAGAAGACCTTCGGGACCTTGCTGCGTCTCACGGGAGGCGGACGGTGCTCGAGAATGGCCTTGATCACGCGGTTGAACTCGCCGGTCGAGGCGCGGTGCGACGCTCGCTTGTAGAGATTCTGAGCCAGGTCGACGACGGACTGGATGTTGCGCGAGTCCTTCGCCGTCGTGAACACGATCGGCACGTAGCTCAGCCCCGGCATCTTGCTGACGAAGTAACCGTCGTACTCGCCGGTCGCGACATCGCCGCCGGAGAGATCCCACTTGTTGGCAACCAGGACGCAGACCTTGTGGGCCCGGGCGATCGTGTCTCCGAGCTTCTTGTCCGCACGTGTGATCTCCTGGCTCGCATCGAGCAGGAAAAGGACGATGTCCGCACGCTGAATCGCACCCAGTGTGCGCACCTGGCTGTAGAACTGCACCGAGTCCTTCAGTCCCTTCTTCCGCTGAATGCCGGCCGTGTCGATGATGACGAACTCGCGGCCGTCCTTTTGAAATCGAACGTCGATCGCGTCGCGCGTCGTCCCCGGCACCTCGCTGACGATGACGCGGTCTTCCTGCGCCAGCGCGTTGACGAAGGTCGACTTGCCGACGTTCTGCCGACCGACGACCGCGAGGCGCATCACCGGGTCGACATCCACCTCTCCCGTCGGCCAGACCTTCTCCGCCATGACGTCGAGAAGGCCCGTCGTCCCCCATCCTTCCGCGGCGCTGATCGAGCGCGGCTCCCCGAGACCGAGCGTCACGAACTGGTGCACGTCATTCTCGAACTTCTCGGAGTCCACCTTGTTGACCACGACCACCAGCGGGACCTCTTGCGAGCGCGATCGCAGACGCTCCGCCACCACACGATCGAGCGTCGTCACCCCTTCGCGCACATCGGCGACGAAGAGGATGAGATTGGCTCCCGCGAGCGCGAAGTCGATCTGTCGCTCGACGTGATCGCCGAGATCGTCGTTGTCGACGATGCCGATACCGCCGGTGTCGACGACCTCCATGATGACGTCCTTGTGCGGCACAAGCGCCGACACGCGATCACGGGTGACACCCGGCATCGGGTCGACGATGGAGATGCGCTCGCCACAGAGTCGATTGAGAAGTGACGATTTTCCTACATTCGGACGACCGACGATGGCAACGACGGGCAGGCTCACGAGTCACCTCCGGCGCTGGATCGACGCATCGCCGTGTGGAGGATGCCGACGTGCGTCTTGGTATCGACGATGAAGCTCCCCGACGAATCGTCGCCGATCAGCTGTCGCAGAACCTCCGGGAACGGCGTCTCGCGAACCTCGAGACACTCGGACCCCTCGAGCGCCTGTACGCCCGCCGTCAGATCCTCCGCGAGAAAGTAATGCATCCGCTGAGCCGCAAGCCCCGGGATCGTGAAGGTCGATGCGATCGGAGTCCAGCGCGCAGCGTCGAAGCCTGTCTCCTCGCGCAGCTCGCGCCGCGCGCTCTCGAGCGGATCCTCGCCACTCTCGACGTGACCGGCGGGAATCTCGAGGATGTAGCCACCCACCGCGTGACGGAACTGCTCCAACAGGACGATACGCGGCTCGGCCTCACCCTCGACCTTCAGCAGAGGGACGATCGCGACGACATCGGGTAGCTCGAGCAGGTCGTACTCGCACTCGACGCCGTTCGGCAGCCGAAATCGCTCCTTCGAGATCGACACGATCGAGCCCTCGTAACCGGACTTTCGACCGAGCACCTCGTAGCCGCTGTCCTCACGCACTCCCCGCATGTCGCCCTCCCGCACCGAGCTTCTCCAGATGCGCCAGCAAGACCCCGATATCCGCCGGTGTGACTCCCGAGATCCTCGAAGCCTGCCCGACCGATAGCGGCTGCAGCCGCCCCAGCTTCTCACGCGACTCGTGCCGGATACCCACGACCGCGTCGTAGTCGATTTCCGCCGGAATGCGAAGGGTCTCCAGTCGACGAAAGCGGTCCACCTGCCGCGCCTGGCGCTCGATGTACGCCGCGTACTTCACCTGGATCTCGACCTGCTCGACGACGATGGGGTCGAGACTCTCATCCCCGAGTCCGGGAACGAGGGACAGCACGCCCTCGAGCGTGCTTCCGGTCTGTCGCAGATGCCGACTCAGCTCCTTGCCGTCGACCCGGTGCGATTCGAGCTCACGCAAAGTCAGCTCCACAGCGTCTTGCTTGCGCTCGAATCGGCGGTAATCAGCGTCCGGGACCAGCCCCAGCCGCCGGCCGATGTCGGTCAACCGCAGGTCCGCGTTGTCGCTGCGAAGAAGCAGACGATACTCCGCTCTCGACGTGAACATGCGGTACGGTTCGCGCGGGCTCTCCTTGACAAGATCGTCGACCAGCACGCCGATATAGGCCTGCGACCGATCGAGAATCAGTGGATCCTCCTCACGCATCGCGAGAACCGCGTTGACGCCGGCGAGGAGCCCCTGCGCAGCCGCCTCCTCGTAGCCGCTCGTGCCGCAGATCTGCCCGGCGAAGTAGAGCCCGTCGACGAGTCGAGTCTCGAAGGTCGCCCGGATCTGCGTCGGCGGGAAGAAGTCGTACTCGACCGCGTACCCGTACTGACAGACCCTCGCATCGCGCAGCGCGGGGATCGTCCGCAGCATCCGGTCCTGCACCTCACGCGGCAGGCTGGTGGAGACGCCGTTGAGGTAGACCCAGCTCGTGTCGAGGCCTTCGGGCTCCAGGAAGATCTGATGCGCGGTCTTCTGCGCGAAACGCACGACCTTGTCCTCGATCGACGGGCAGTAGCGCGGCCCGATGCCCTCGATCTGGCCCGAGTATATCGGCGCGCGGTGGAGGTTGGCGCGAATCACCTCGTGCGTCTCCTCGCAAGTGTGCGCGACATGGCAGTCGACCTGGGGCAGCGTGATCTCGCGCGTCGAGAAAGAGAACGGAGTGGGCGGATTGTCGCCGGGCTGTCGTCGAGTCGTCGTGAAGTCGATCGTCGAGTGATCGACGCGCGGCGGAGTGCCGGTCTTCAGTCGACCGCGCTCGAAGCCGAGATCCTCCAGGTGGTCCGAGAGGCCGTATGCGGCCCCTTCGCCGACACGCCCGCCCCGCTCCTTCTCCTCACCGAAGTGCATCAGGCCGCGCAGAAACGTGCCGTTCGTCAGCACGACCGTACGCGCGCCGATCACCGCGCCGTCGGCGAGTCGGACACCGGTGACGCGCCGCGAAGCACCGGTCGACTCGACAGTGAGCCCTTCGACCCTCGCCTCGACCACGCTGAGCCCCGACGTCGATCCGGCGAGGCGAACCATCCAGTCCTGATAGCGGTGCTTGTCGCACTGCGCGCGTGGCGCACGAACCGCTGGGCCCTTGCGGGTGTTCAGCAGTCGAAACTGGATACCGCTCGCATCGGTGCCCCGGCCCATGACGCCACCGAGCGCATCGATCTCCCGGACCATCTGTCCCTTGCCGAGCCCCCCGATGGCGGGGTTGCAGGACATGCGTCCGATGGCCCCCGCGTCGAGAGTCACGAGGGCCGTTGCGGCCCCCATGCGCGCGGCCGCCATCGCCGCTTCCATCCCCGCATGGCCACCGCCCACGACCACGACGTCGAAGCGTTCGCCACGGGCTGTCACGCCGAGCCTCCGGCACGCGGGTCGGACAGGGTCTCGAGCACCTCACCGCTCGCATCGCGAAACGTTGAGTGGCAGCCGATCGAGCGCAGAGCGTCGAAGAAGCCGGGGAAGGACTTCCTGACGACGCCAGGGCTGCGGATGACGACACCCGGAACCAGAAGACCGGCGACCGACATCGCCATCGCGATGCGGTGATCCGCCCAGGAGTCGATCTCGGCGCCGTGAAGCGACTCCAGACCCTGCTGGCCATCGATCTCCAGCCCGTCCTCGCGCTCCACGACCTTCACCCCGATCTTCCTCAGCTCACTCGCGACACTGGCAATGCGATCACTCTCCTTGTGCCGCAGGTGCGGCACGCCGGTCAATCGTGTCCGCCCACGAGCGAGAGCGCCGACGACGGCGAGCGTCGGCACGACGTCGGGCATGGCAGCGCAGTCGCAGGAAACGCCCCGCAGAAGACCGCCCACTCCGGTGACCGTGACCGCATCGCTCTCCTTCTTCACGCGACAGCCCATTTCCGCAAGAACGTCCGCACAGCGCAGATCGCCCTGAATGGAGTCCTTCCCGACGCCCTCCACGCGAACCGTGCCACCGGTGACCGCCGCCGCGGCGTAGAAGTAGCCGGCGGTCGAAGCGTCGCCCTCGACGAAGTGGTCGCGCGCGGCGTAGCTCCGCCCGGCGACCACCTCGTAGACGGGCTGCCCGTCGCCACGCTTGTCGTCGACGGATGCCTTGGCGCCGAAGTCGTTCATCACCGCGAGCGTCAGGTCGACGTACGGGCTCGACACGAGAGCGCCCTCGATTCTCACGCAGACGCTCCTCCGCGCGTACGGAGCCGCCATCAGGATCGCCGAGATGTACTGACTCGACACCGAGCCGGAGATGCCGACGACGCCACCGATCATCGTTCGCGCTCCGATCTCCACGGGAGGGCAGCCGGTCGGCGCCTTCACCTGAGCGCCGAGGATCTGCAGAGCGTCGACGAGCCTCGCGATCGGTCGCTGACGCATGCGCTCGTCACCGTCGACGACGTACTCACCGCCGGATACCGTCAGAGCGGCGGTCAGAAAACGCGTCGCGGTGCCGGCGTTTCCGAGGGAGAAACGACCCCGCTTCTCCGGAAACACGCCGCCGCAGCCGCGAATCGAGATGATCCGTCCTCTCGCGCCGTCGCTGACGGCCGAGCCACCTTCTCGAGCGCTGTCGACGACCTCGACGCCCAGATCGCGCAGCGCGCCGATCATGAAGCGCGAGTCGTCACAGTCGAGGGTGTTGCGCAGGATCGTGCGACCACTCGCGAGCCCGGCGACGAGCAGCGCGCGATTCGTCAAGCTCTTCGAGCCCGGCAAGCGAACGGTGCCACCGACCGAACCGACCGGGTGAATCTCGACCGAAGACGCCCGGGCCGGAATGACCTCGAAAGTAGCAGACATCAGCGCCATCCGCGGGAAGGTGCAAAAAAAACGTAACGCGTCATTATAGAAGGGGTTCGGGAGGAGTCAATCGAGGCGCGAGGGGCGACCGTCAAGACGAATCGGACGCGACGATCGCGTCGACGCCGGGATCTGCACGCGGCGGCCGCCGCTGCACGGACCGTGGAGCCGGCGAGCGTCCGCCGCCTATCTTCCGGGCTCGACCCGGAGCTCCAGCCAGCAGACCGGGCAGCGGCCACCCGACAACGAGCGCGCCACGAAGACACGACCGCAACCGCCGCAAGATCCACGCGGCCGGTGTTCGCCTGCCTCCACCGGGCGGCGAATCTCCTCGCGAGCTTCCGGAAAGCCGTGCCGCGAATGCGGAGACCGTGACGAACGACCCCGGTGGGAAAGCCCCGGCGACACGGCGTCCGGTGTTCGATCCTGCGCCTTCCCGGATCCGGGACCCGTCGCGGTCCGCGTCACGGAGTGCGGCTCCGGCTCCGGCTCCGGCTCCGGCTCCGGCGCCGTCGACACCGTCCTCGGCGGTCGAGCCCCCGACCACGTCGGTGCCGAGGACGCCCGTTCCGCCTTCGCAGCAAACGGGCTCTGCCAGACCAGCAGGGCGCTCGACGCGACGAGGAGCAGGACGAGAGCTCCGACGGACATGACCCGGCGGCCCCTCGCGAGCCGCTTCCCGCCCCCGCGGCGTCGTGTCCGCGCCGACGCCTTCTCCTCGGCGTCGAGCGTACCGACGTCGGTGAAGAGATCGGCGCACTCCTGCGCGCTCGACGGCCGCTTTACCCGCTCCTTCTCCAGCATCCGCAGGACGACACGCTCGAGCTCCGGCGGCACGTCAAGCTCGGGCCCGATCCTGTCGAACGGCGGCGGCGGTGTCGAGAGATGTCCCATGACGATCTGGCGCAGCGTCTTGCCGCCGAACGGAACTCGTCCCATCAACAGCTCGTAGAGAACGACACCGAGCGAGTAGAGGTCGGAGCGGACATCGACGAGCTTCCCTTCGGCCTGCTCCGGGGACATGTACTTCGGCGTGCCGATGACCGTTCCCTCGGTCAGCGTGATCGATCCCGGTGCGCCGTCCTCGACGAGCTTGGCGATCCCGAAGTCGAGGATGCGGACCTCGTCGCCCCCGCTCGGGGCGGAGATCAGGATGTTGTCGGGCTTCAGATCACGGTGTACGACGCCACAACGATGCGCCTCCCCGAGCGCCCGCAGCACGGCGTGTGCCACGGTGGACGCTCGCGCCGGACTGAAGGGACCATCCCGTCGCAGGACGTCCTTCAAGGTCTCGCCCGGGAAGTAGTCCATCGTGAAGAAGAGAAGGCCGTGCGAGGTGACGCCAAAATCGCGGATCGCCACGATGTTCTCGTGCGTCAGCTCCATCGCGACCTCGACCTCGCGGAGAAACCGCTCCCGGAAGCTGCTGTCCGTGGAGAATTTCGGGTGGAGGATCTTCAACGCGAAGAGATTGCGGTGCTTCAAGAGCAGGTGTCGCACCTGGTAGACGACACCCATGCCGCCTTCCCCGAGCACGCGCCGGACCTCGTACTTGCCGTCGAGGACCTTACCGATCAGGAAGGACGGATCCCGCGCGATGTCGCCGAGTGTGGCATCTTCCACGCGCTCGGGCTCACGCCCGCATGACACGCAGCCCACGACTTCGAGTTCGTTGTGATGACCGCAGTGCGAGCAGATCCGCATTCCCGCACTTGCCTCAGCAGCCGGTCAAGAAGATGAATCCGGCGCGAACGTGGCTATCGCGCCCGAGACGCCCGTCACCAGGACCCGTGTCGCCAGAACTCGATAAAGCACCGCATGTCCGCCGTTCCGGCGTCTCGATCTCGGAACAGATCACTCGCTCTCGCATCCGGAGCACGCTCTCAACGGCCTGTGTCAGGTTCCCGCGCTCTCGACCTTGGCGGTCGACCGCGACTCGCCCGCCGACTCCCCGAGGCTGTAGATGCGGTCCCCGGAACGCGCCAGACGATCCAGCAGCTCACAGGGAACGTGTCGAGGGTCCCGCAGCGATCTCAGCCCGTCGACGACCTTCGTGACACCAACGCTGTCCGCGTAGCGCAGTGGCCCCCCACGAAACGGCGCGAATCCGGTCCCGAAGACCATCGCGAGGTCGACATCCGAAGGGCGCTCGACGATCTTCTCCTCGAGAGCCCTCGCGGCCTCGTTGACCATCGGGTACACCAGACGCCGGATCCAGAGCGCCTGATCGTCCGCCTTGAAGCCGGAGCCGCCGGTGCCACCGTGGCGCAGCATGTCGTCGTTCGGCTTCTTGCTCTTGCCACCGTGGATGTAGAAGCCACGGCCCGTCTTCTTTCCGAGTCGCGCGCTGTTCTCCTTCAGAGCCGACAGCAGCTCCGGCGGTCGCGCTCGCTCGCCGAATGCCTCGTGGAGGATGACCCCGACCTTGGCACCGACGTCGAGGCCGACCTCGTCGAGCAGCTCGAAGGGCCCCATCGGCATGCCGAACTCGCGGATGGCCGCATCGATGCTGACCGGCGAGTAGCCCTCCTCGAAGAGCCGCGTCGCCTCGTTGAGGTACGGACCGAGGATTCGGTTGACCAGAAAGCCGGGCCCGTCGCCGCAGCGCACCGGCACCTTGCCGAGCTTGCGCGCGAAGCTCTCGACCGCCTCGACCGCCTCGTCGGAGGTCTTCTCCCCTCGAATCACCTCGACGAGGGGCATGCGATCCACGGGGTTGAAGAAGTGGAGCCCGACGACACGCTCCGGACGGTTCGCGGCGCTCGCGAGCTCGGTGATCGACAGCGCCGACGTGTTCGACGCGAAGATCGCGCGCTCGTCGAGCGTCGCCTCGACCTCTCGAAGCACCTGCTTCTTGATGTCCATGTTCTCGACGACCGCCTCGATCACGAGGGGCGTGTTCTCGAAGCCACTGTACTCGGTGGTCCCCGAGATCATCGCCATGCAGTTGGAGAGCTCCGACTTCGTCATCCGGCGTCGCTTGACTCGACCACGGTAGAGGTCGTCGATCTTCTTGTAGCCGGTCTGCAGGGCCTCACGGTGGATGTCCTTCATGCGCACGCGAAAGCCCTTGCGCGCCGTCAGGGCGGCGAGGCCGCCGCCCATGACCCCGGCGCCGAGCAGCCCGACCGTCGTCCCCGACTGCGAGCATGCCTGCGCCGACAAGCCATCGCCGGAGCCCCGCCGGCCGCGCCGAGCCTCCTCGCTCGTGAGGAACAGGTCGATCAGGTTCTTGGAGACCGGCGACGCGATAAGCTCGCCGATGAGCTTGGCCTCGAGGTTCAGCCCCTTCTCGAGATCCAGCGAGAAGCCGGTCACCATCGCATCGAGCGCGAAGTACGGAGCCGGGTAGTGTCGGCCTACCTTCCCGTCGATTCCCTTGCGCGCCTGATTGCGAATCAGCGTGCGTCCCGGAGGCAGCTTCTCGAGACACCGCATCAGGAACGACGTACGGTTACTCTTGCGCGGGCGATACGATTTGCCGCCCTTCTCGAGCGCCTCCCTGGCAAGATCGATGCACGTCCGGCGAAGCAGATCCGGATAGACGACGCGATCGACGACGCCGAGCTTGTACGCCTTGCGGACCTCGAGTGGCTTGCCGCCGAGGATCACCGGAAGCGCGCGGCTCAGACCGATCAGTCGCGGCAGACGCTGCGTGCCGCCGAAGCCCGGCAGAATCCCGAGCTGCACCTCCGGCAAGCCGATCCTCGTCTTGGGCGAGTGGCTCGCGACGCGCATGTCGCACGCGAACGCCAGCTCGGCACCGCCACCAAGGCAGTTACCGTGAATGGCCGCGATGGTCACCGGCGACATCGTCGAGAGCTTGTGCAGAACGGACTGGCCGAGGCCCGCCTTCAGCGTGGCCTCGTTGGCGTCGGTCACGGAACGGATCTCGTTGATATCCGCACCGGCGATGAACGTGCCCGACTCGGGCTTGCCGCCCAGAACAACAAGGGCCCGGAGCGTCTCGTCCTTGCCCAGCTCGGTGAGGATGCGATCCAGATCCTCGAGCACCGCCTCGGAGAGCTTGTTGAGGGTCTCGTCGGGAAGGTCGAAGACGAGGAAGCCGACCCCGTCCCCGGAGTCCTCGAGCCGCCACGCCGCTGTCCTGCTCAGGCTGCTGATATCGATCATCCGACCTTCTCCACGACGACGGTTCCTCCCTGTCCACCACCGACGCAGAGCGTCGCCAGTCCGCGGCGTGACCCCGAACGCTCGAGCTCGCGCAGCAGCGTCAAGATGATGCGAGCGCCACTCGCCCCGACCGGGTGCCCGAGCGCGATGGCGCCGCCGTTCACATTCAGCTTGTCGACCTCCAGATCGCCGAGCGGCTCTTCGCGGCCGAGCTCCTCGCGAGCGAAGTCCGCCGACGCGAAGGCGGCACGGTTCGCGAGCACCTGGGCGGCGAAGGCCTCGTTGAGCTCGATGCGGTCGATTTCCTCGAGACGCAGCCCGGCCCGGTCGAGCGCGACGGGCGTCGAGAACGCGGGGCCGAGTCCCATGCGCGCCGGCGGACAGCCCTGAAAGGCGTACGAGAGGACGCGACCGAGGGGCTTGACGCCGAGCTCCTCTGCACGCTCCTCGGTCGCGAGCACCAGAGCGACCCCGCCGTCCGTGATCGGGCACGAGTTCCCGACCGTGACGGTGCCGAGCGTGCGGTCGAAATACGGACGCAGCTTGCCGAGCGCCTCCATCGTCTGGCCCTTGCGAGGACCGACGTCGTCGACGACCGCCTCGAACTCCGGCGGCGCGTGAACGGGAACGATTTCCTCGGCGAACACGTCCGTCTCGATCGCCCGACAAGCTCGCTGGTGGCTCAGCAGCGCGAACTCATCCTGCTCCCGTCGCGAGATGCCGAACTCGCGCGCGAGGTTCTCCGCGGTGTCGCCCATGTTCAGCCCGCAGACCGGATCGGTGAGCCCTTGCTCGATTCCGATGACCGGCGCGAAGTCCTTCGGGCGGAAGCTCGAAAGGACGCCGAGCCGCGCCAGCGCCGACCTCGAACGCGCCATCTTGACGAACTTGTCACGCGTTCTCGTCTGGAAGAGGAAAGGAATGCCGGACATCGCCTCGACACCGCCGCACGCGACGAGATCGGCGATGCCGAAGCGGACCCGATCGAAGGCCTGCGTCACCGCCTCCATCCCGGAAGCGCAGTTGCGGTGAACCGTCAGCGCCGGCGTGTTGATCGGCAGCCCGGCACGCAAAGCGATGACACGAGCGATGTTCGCGGCGTCGGCGGGCTGCGCGACGTTGCCGAAGATGACCTCGTCCACCTCCGACGGCGAGATCCCGAGGCGAAGAAGCAGCTCCTCGAGAGGAACCCGCCCGAGATCGGCCGCGTGCACGTTGGTAAGTACGGTTCCCGCCTTGGCGAAGGGGGTGCGAAGCCCGCCGAGGACGACGACCGGACGCCCGGTAATCGCCGGGCTGATTCGTGGCGTATCCATGGTGTTCCCGATGCTGCGACGATGAGGTCGTACAGTATTCTATGATCGTCCGCCGTCACGTGCCGCTTGGGGAAAGGCGGGCGGAGGAGAGGGCCGAATATGCGGTCTGCGTCCGGGATCCCCGACCGACAGTCTCGAGCCGGACGCGAGGCCGACACGGGTCACGAACAGCCTCCCTGGCAGCAGCGAAGGTGATGGCACCCGCCCCGGAAGATCGCGAACCGCAAACTGCAGCCCGGCGCCACGGAAGAGCCCGCCCCCCTACTCGATCGCCACGTAGCGCCCACCGTGGTCCTTCGACAGCTTCTGGAGGAAGTCCTCCTTGGCGCCCTGGAAGCCGAGCGTGAAGATGCGGACCTCGCGCAGGAAGTTGATCTCCTTCACTCGCTCGTGGATTTCCCCGATGATCGCGGCGGAGTCCGGCGGCAAGCCGCGACCGCGCGTGCCGACGTGCGTCGGAGCGCCGTCGGTGACGAGGTAGATGGTGTCCACATCAAGGTTGCCGAAAGCCTCCTCCAGAGCCATGTCGGTGACGGTGACGCCCTCGGCGCGAAGCTCCGAGATGTAGCTCGCGGCGCTCTTCTTGTTCTTCCCGGTCGCCTGGACGCCGGAATCCTTCCAGGGATAGACGTCGCTCGAGTACGAGATGAGGTTGAAGCGGACATCACGCGGCAGCGCGTTGACGACGCGGACCATCTCCTTCTTCGCACGCGTGATACGTCGGCGCTGCTCCGGCGGCTTCGGCGGCACGCGTGGGCTGCGGCTCGGATCACCGACGACCGTGCGGCCTCGCTTGCCGTCCTTCGCCGACTCCTTCTTCGCCGGGTCCGTCGTCATCATGCTGCCGGAAATGTCGAGGACGAACGCTATGTTCTTCCCGGTGACCGCGGCGCCGAAGAGCGTCACCTGGGTCCGTCCCCTGCCAGCCTTCGACGGAGGCTCGAAGAAGTCCTTGCGGCCCTTGCGAGCGTCGACGTAGTTCCTCCAGTCGAGCGCCGCCGGCAAGTCGACGCCGAAGAGCTGCATCAGCGTTGACTGGAACGCCAGCAGCGTGCGCGTCCACTCCCGGTCCTTCTTCTTGCCATACTGTTCCTCGACCTCGACGAAGCGCTCGACGATCTTCCGCGCCGTCGACTCGCTCTTCGTGTTGCGGAGGTAGCGCAAACTCCGACGCACGACCTGGGGCGCGGAATCCTCCAGCGCCAGCTTGCACGCATCCTCGATGTCGAGCTTCTTGTTGAACGACGCGGCGTCGAGCAGCACGAGGCGACCGTACCAGTCTCCACGCTTCGACTTCCGGGTGCGCTCGATCTCCTTGATGGCGGTCTTGCCCGAGACGTCGCCGAAGGCGCGCGCCGTCTTGCGATGAAGGAGGTAGAAGTCGCTCCACGAATCGGCGTCCTTCGTCAGCACCTTCGCGAGCTTCGTGTAAGCGTCGAGCGCCAGCCTGACGGCCTTGCGGTCGTTCGACTCCAGCACGATCGAGACGTTGTCGACGAAGGTCCCGACGTCCCTGTCGCGGATGGCCTCCTTCAGGGCCGCCGCCGCCGAGCGCACATCGCCCGCCAGGGACGTAGCTCCGGCGCCGGCCGTCGACACCGAAGGACCGGCAGAGCGCCCGACAGGGCTCCCGTCCGCCGGCGAGAACGAGGCGACGAGAAGAAGAGCGAACGCGACGGGCTTCGAGATCCTCGGCGTCTCCGGTTTCATGCCCCTATTGTGCCCGCGCTCCCGGAGACGGCAAACCCCGATCTCCGGGCCTCCCCCTCTCACGTCCTCCCCTCTGCGGAACCGTACCGCGGCGGCGCCTACCAGCGCGACGCGCTGGTGCCCTTCGGCTGCGGCGCCTCGATCCCGATCTCGCCGATCTCCTCGCCCAGGCGGCGCAGACTCGCGAGCTGCTCACGCTCCCGATCGACCATGCCACGAACGACCTCGGCAGCCTCGGACCAGCCCGCGTCGGCGAGCTTCGCTCCGAGCGTCGCGACAACGTCGAGGCTCCGCTCCGTCTGCTCGACGACCGGCCTCAGGAGGTAGATCGGGCGCAGGAAGTTGTAGCTGGTCGTCGAGAGCGACCAGCGCACCCCCTGCCGCACGCTCGCGACCTCGGAGAGCAGCTCGCGCAGGCAGGACAGACCGATATCGCTCTCGCGGTAGAGATCCCCGAGCCCCGACAGGGCGTCCGGATCACGACCGCCGACAACGGGCGACTTCGACACTTCGATGACGTAGCGAACGAGGGACCGTGACTCGTGGTCGATGATCTCTCGCGCGACCTCGACCGCCTCGGGTGTGACCATCTCTGTTAGCGTCCCAACGCCAGCTGACTGGTGATCTCCGCGATCGGCTCGGCCATGAAGAAGAGGAAGAAGGTCATCGCGACCATGGCGGCCACCACCGCCATGCCGAGAGCCGGCGACGTGATCTTGCCCGTCTCCTCGCTGTCGACGAAGTACATCTCCTTCGCGACCTTCAGGTAGTAGTACGCCGACACGGCCGTGTTCAGCGCCGCGGCGATCGCCAGCGCGTAAAGCCATGGTGTCAACGAACCGCCTTCACCGGCCTGGTGCAGCACGCCCATGAAGAGGTGGAACTTGCCGGTGAATCCCGCCGTGGGAGGCACACCGATCAGAGAGAAGAGAAACACGACCATCGCGGCGGCCAGGAAGGGCGCGCGCTTGCCGAGGCCCCGGTACGTCGCGAGATCGACGGAGCCGAGCTTGTTCTCGACCAGGATGATGACCCCGAAGGCGCCGAAGTTCATCGCCATGTAGGCGAGCAGGTAGTAGCCGACCGCCTGCTGCCCGCTGACCTCGGTTGCGTGCAGGATTGGCAGAGCCATCATGAGATAGCCCGCGTGCGCGATCGACGAGTAAGCGAGCATGCGCTTGAGATTCGTCTGCCACAGCGCCGCCAGGTTGCCGAAGGTCATCGTCACGATGGCGATGACGACCATCAGCTGGGCCCACGGGATGCTCTCCCAAACCGGAGGGATGCTCTCGCCGATCGGCAGGTAGCTGACGAAACGCAGCGTCAACGCGAAGCCGGCCGCCTTTGACAGCACCGAGAGGAACGCCGTGACAGGTGTCGGGGCGCCGTCGTAGACATCCGGGGCCCAGAAGTGCATCGGGATCGTGGACATCTTGTACGCGAGGCCCATGAAGACCATCACGATGCCGACGACAGCGGTCACGGCGGCACGGGTCATCAGCGTCCACCCGGACCACAGTTCGTGCTCATCGTCCCACTGGATGTTGACCAGATCCTGAATCTGTGCGCTGCCGGTCAGCCCGTAGAGCAGCGACAGGCCGTAGACCATGATCGCGGCCGCGACGCTTCCGTAGATGATGTACTTCAGGGCCGCCTCACCGCCGCGACGATCCCGTCGGATGTAGCCGACGAGGACGTACGAGCAGATGCTGAGCAGCTCGAGCGACATGAAGAGCATCAGGAAGTGCGTGCTCGACGCCATCAGCATGCCACCGAGAACCGCGGCGAGCAGGATGCCGTAGTACTCCCCCATGCGCCGGCCCTCGAGCTGCTTCGACACGTAGCTCAGGAGGATGACGGGGATGGACCCGAGCAGGAAGAGCTGCTTGAAGAAGTTCGCGAAGGGATCGATCGCGATCATGCCGTGGAAGAGGCTCTGCCCGCTCTCACCGACGTGCTCGATCGACAGGACCGGGACGAAACAGAAGAGGATCGCCACCCACGCGAGATGACGCGACGCCTTCACCGGAACGAAGAGATCGAGGAGAAAGACGCAGAGGGCACCGACCGCGACCTGAAACTCCGGGCCGAAGTGCCCGAGGCTCTCGACGATGTGCTCGAGCTGGGTCTCGAACTTCGCCGGATCGAAGCTCGCAGCGCTCTCAGCCAGAATACGGGAAAAGATCATCGGCGACTCCTACTCGCACTCACGGACGATCAGGGACTCCCGAGGACACCGCGAACCATGTCCGTCATGGTCGTGAGCGAGCCGTCCATGAAGTCGATCAGAATCGAGGGGTAGACACCCAGGTAAATGCACAGGAAGGCCAGCGGCGCGAGCGCGAAGACCTCGCGGAAGCTGACGTCCGGGAAGGTCTTGTACTCCTCGTTCTTGATCGTGCCGAGATACACCCGCTGGATCGTCCACAGGATGTAGCACGCGGTCAGGACGACGCCGAGAAGCGACACCAGGACGATCCACTTCGAGCTGATTCCACCAACGGAGACTGCCTCGTGAGTGCCGTCCCCGAAGGCCGTCGCGATGAGGCTCGGGGTCGCGCCCGGCGCCGTCGAGGAGTCCCACGCGCCGAGGAAGCACATCGCCTCGCTGATGAACCCGTTGAGCCCGGGCAATCCGAGCGACGCGAAGAAGGCGATCGTCGCCAGGCCGGTATACCACGGCATCTGCAGACCGATGCCGCCGAACTTCGTCAGGTCCCTGTGATGCGCCCGATCGTAGATCACGCCGACCAGGAGGAACATCATGGCGCTCGACACCCCGTGATTGAACATCTGCAACGCCGCGCCGTTGATGCCGTAGTAGCTCAGCGCTGCGAGGCCCAGCAGGCAGTACCCCATGTGGCTGACGGAGGAGTAGGCGACCAGCCGCTTGAAGTCCTTCTGCGCCAGCGCGCAGAGAGCTCCGTAGACGATGTTGACCATGCCGAGACAGGCGATCAGCGCGATGAAGAACTTGCTCGTCGCCGCGTCGGGGGTCATCGGGTAGCTGAAGCGGAACAGCCCGTAGCCTCCCATCTTCAGCAAGACTCCCGCCAGCATGACGCTGACCGCGGTCGGCGCCTCGACGTGCGCATCGGGAAGCCAGGTGTGGAACGGAAAGACGGGCACCTTGATCGCGAAGCCGATGAAGAGCAGCCCGAAGATCCACCACTGAAGGCCGAGGCTGAACTCCGGCACCACGGCCATGAGCGTCAGCACGTTGAACGTGTGCGGCTCGGACGTGAAGTACATGATCAGCATCACCACGAGCATCAGCACGGAGCCGACGAGCGTGTAGATGAAGAACTTGATCGCCGCGTAGAGCCGGTTTTCGCCTCCCCAGACGCCGATGAGGAAGTACATCGGCAGCAGCACGATCTCCCAGAAGACATAGAAGAGAAAGAAGTCGAGCGCGCAGAAGACGCCGATCAGACCGGTCTCGAGCAGGAGAAAGAGAACGTAGTAGCCCTTGGTCCCCTTGTCGATGCTCCAGGAGTAGACCAGACAGAGCAGAGTCAGGAGAGCCGTCAGCCAGACCAGCGGCAGGCTCAGGCCGTCGACCCCGAGGAAGTAGTTGACGTTGAAGAGCGGGATCCACGGCGTGAACTCGGTGAAGCGCATGTGCTGGGTCTGCTTCGAGCCGAGCGCGTACTGGAGCTCAAGAGCTCGACCCCACGCCACCTCCGCATCGTCGGCGAGAGCGTCGGCGTCCACTTCCGGATCCTTCGCGGCGACCCCGGCGGCGAGCGCGCGGACGCGATCACGCGCCGCGGCGTGCTCACTCTCCGTGAAGACCTGCGACGAGCCGGCGGCGGGCAGGAAGCGCTTCTTCCACTCGGCGAGCAGATCGGCCTTCGACTGCTGAGCACCCGTACGAAGCGCCTCGAGTCCGAAATCCGGCTTCGGCTGGCCGGCGAAGGTGCCGGTGAGGATCTGCTCCTGAACGATCGCCAGCTCCTCCGTGGCTTCGCCGACGGGATTCACCTCATCTCGGTATCCCCGCACCAGACCGATCGACAGCACGAACGTCAGCAACGCGCCGATCACCGAGACCAGCTTGATCATTCCCTTCCACCCGGAAGGTATGAACAGGATGACCGCTGCCGTGATCAGCGGCAGGAAGATACACCAGGTCAAGTCCATCAGTTCTCATCCACCGGTCCTCGGGACGACAATCTCGTCGTCCAGGACCCGGCGTCCGTCTACTGCGGGTACCAGTGCTGGTACCAGGTTTCTCGCTGAAGAAGCCAGAAGAGCGCCAGGAGCACCGCGACGACGCCGGCCGACACCAGCACGGACGCATAGAGGTACTCCTGCAAGAGTCCGGTCTGCAGGCGGCGCAAACGACGACCGCCCCGCAAGATCAAGTCCCCGATGCCGCGAACGGCTCCGTCGACGCCCCAGAAGTCCACCCTGCCGGTGGCGGCGGTGGTGAAGCGGCAGACAGCGCCCACGAAGTCGACGACGCCGTCGATCACGACACGATCGAAGTAGCCGCAGACGACGTGCGCGGTGTGCAGCACGCGCAGCGACAGCCAGGTGAAGAGCTCGTCGAGGAACCACAGTCGCTGCAAGCAGATCTGGATCGGCCACAGCGCCGTGCCCTTACGAATCAGCTCGCGACCGTGGAAGGGCCCCTGCGGCAGGAACCCCAGGGATCCTCGCGCCCCGAAGAACATCCACGCCAGAGCAACCCCGACGACGAACATGCCGATCGAGAAGGCCATCACCGGGTAGTGCACGTGGTGCAGCTGTTCCTCGACCATATTGAAGGGCGTCTCGACACTCTCGACAAAACTGTCACCGAGCGGCGCGACCACCGGCGAGTTGACGCGGTTCTCGAACCAGTGGCTGCCAAGGCCGAAGAACCCCGCCGAGAACAGCGACAGCACCGCGAGTATGGAGAGCGGCACGGTCATCGTCCACGGCGACTCATGCGCGTGCGAGTAGGCCTCCTCGTTCTGCGGCTTGCCCTCGAAGGTCTTGAAGTAGAGCCGGAACATGTAGAAGGCCGTCATGCCGGCCGTGACAATGCCGAAGACAAACGGCAGGTAGTAGACGACGCCGCCCGTCCCGACCGCCTCACGGTGCTCGGCGAACGCCAGCGCGTTGCCGAGGATCGCCTCCTTCGAGAAGAATCCCGACAGCAGCGGCAGCCCGGCGATCGCCAGCGTTCCGATCAGGAAGGTGATCCACGTGATCGGCAGCTTCTTCCTGAGCCCGCCCATGTCCTTCATCTCGTTCGAGTGGACCGCGTGGATCACGCTGCCGGCACCGAGGAAAAGAAGGGCCTTGAAGAAGGCGTGCGTGAAGAGGTGGAAGATTCCGGCGCTGATGCTGCCGACGCCGAGCCCGAGAAACATGTAGCCAAGCTGGGAGATGGTCGAGTAGGCGAGGACCTTCTTGATGTCGTTCTGCGCGAGGGCGATCGAGCCGGCGAAGAGCGCCGTGAAGCCGCCGACGAGCGCGACGATGAAGAGAACATCGCTCGAGAAGAAGTCGCCGGTGAAGTAGGCCTCTCCCGCGAGGAACGGGAACATGCGGGCGACAAGGTAGACGCCCGCGACGACCATCGTCGCCGCGTGGATCAGCGCAGACACCGGCGTCGGCCCCTCCATGGCGTCCGGCAGCCAGATGTGAAGCGGGAACTGCGCCGACTTGCCGAGCGGCCCGATGAAGAGGCAAACGCCTGCAACCGTCAGAAGGCCGACGCCCCAGATTCCGGTCTGACCGCTCCACTTACCGTCCTCGACGCTCTGGAAGATGCCGTCGAAGTCGAGCGTTCCGGCGACCGACGCGATCATCAGGATCGCGATCAGGAAGCCGAGGTCGCCGATGCGCGTCGTCATGAAGGCCTTGATCGACGCGTGCTGCGCGGACTTCTTCTCGAAGTAGAAGCCGATCAGGAAGTACGAGCAGACGCCGACCAGCTCCCAGAACATGAAGAGGAGGAGCAGGTTCGACGTCATGCAGAGCCCGAGCATCGAGAACGAGAAGAGCCCGAGATACGCGAAGAAGTGGTTGTAGCGCACCTCGCCGTGCATGTAGCCGCACGAGTAGAGATGCACCAGGAAGCTGACGAGCGTGACGACGAAGAGCATCACGATGGTCAGGTTGTCGACCTGGATGCCGAAGCTGATCTGGAGGACGTTCTCGACGTTCGAGCCGCCGGGCGACATCCAGCTCTCACCGATCTTCGGCACGTATTTCTGTGCGTCGACCCCGTGATCCGAGCCGAGGAGCACCAGCATCATGTAGGAGGCGATGCAGAGCGGCACGAACATCATCGTCGTCGGCAGCCAGTCCCCTTGACGCGGCAGCTTGCTGCCGAAGAACGCCTGGAGGGCGAATCCGACGAGGGGGCAGATCAGGATGATCAGCGCCAGGCCGCAAAGGTAGGTGTCATTCTCCCACATGAAACGTCTCTATTCGCTTATCCCTCGAGGCCCCTCATCCCTGAATCCCTCATCCATGGAGACCGCGCGCTTCGTCGAGCTCGACGGTGTTGATCGAGTTGAAGATGTTGAGCGCGATCGCCAGCGCCAGCGCGGCTTCCGCGGCCGCGATGACGATCACGAAGAGAGTGACCACTTGACCGTCGAGGCGATCCGCGAGGCTCGAGTACTTCGCGAAGGCCACGAAGTTCAGCCCGGCCGAGTTCAGCAGCAGCTCGATGCCCATGAGTACGGCGATCGTGCTGCGTCGCGTGACGACGACCAGCAGACCGAGGCCGAAGAGGATGGCGCTGACGACGAGATAGTGCCGCAGGCCGACGGCGTCTCCGATGACCGCCTCTGGAATCGCACTCGTCTGCGAGAGGATCGGCTGGGTGAAGAACCCCGGGATCCACTGAACCAGCGCCGTCATACGGCACCTCCTTCCTCAGCGCCCGCCGAGTCGCCTTCGGACTTGCCACGTGCGATGTACGTCGCGCCGATCATGGCGACGAGGAGCAGAACGGACACCACCTCGAAAGGCAGGATGTATGTGCTCATGAAGCGCACGCCGAGTCCGAAGGACGTCGGCTCGGCGCCGTGAACTCCAGGGGCTGCGAGCTTCGTGCCGTAGTACTCCGAGGCCTGTGTCACCGAGCCGATCGAAGCGACCTGGGCCGGCTCGAGCTCCCGCCAGCTGTTGCCGCCGGCGACGAAGACGAGGAGAACCATGACACCGACACCGGTGAGAACAGCGGGTGCGAGCGCCCGCCACGAGACGGGAGGCCTCATCTCGACGTCGGCGCGGCGTGTCAGCATGACGCCGAAGAGAAAGAGGATCAGGATCCCGCCGATGTACACCAGCACCTGGGTGAAGCCGAGAAAGTCGGCACCGAGAAGCAGATAGAAACCCGCGACTCCCGCGAGACAGGCCAGCAGCCAAAACGCCATGTGTACGATCTCGCGGCTGAAGAGGATCATCAGCCCCGAGCCGACACAGATCACCGCCAGGCTCCAGAAGAAGAGGTCGTGGAAGCTCCCCTTGTCGAGAAACGCGAGAATCGACCACGCGGAGACGACACCGGTGAGGACGCTGAAGGCGACGCGCAGCAGACCCCGCGTCAGGGTCGCCATACACAGAGAGCCGATCCCGAAAATCAGCAGCAGCCAGAAGAGCCGGTTCTCGAAGCCCATACCGTGGGGTCGGAACAGGGCGCCGCTCTCGGAACCCGCCTCGTCGGGGTGCACCAGATAACCGTAGAACCCCGCGACGACCCCGGCGACGAGGATGGTCTCGAAGATCCACCAGGCACGTGTCCTGGCTCCCCGGGCGACCGGGAAGAAGAGGACGCACAGCAGGACGAGGGACCGCAAGACGTGGCTGCCGATACCGACCTTGCCAAGGAACCACACCAACACGCCGAAGCTGGCGCAGACCCAGAAGTACCACCAGAAGTCGCGCTGGCGCAGCTCGGCCGTGAGGTCCTCGAGGCGTCGACCGCTGACGACGGGGGCTATCTTGCCCGACTCACGGCAAAGCCAGACCGCCGCAGCCACCGGCATGGCGACGTAGAGGACAACAAAGAGGCTCAAGGAGAGAATCTGGGCAATCATCCGATCACCGATCAGCGTCGCGATCACCGCGGCGCCGGGTCTGGAGCGCGAGGACTCCGGCCCTCAGCCTCGGACGAGATCGAGTGACCTTCGTCCGGGCCGCGAACCAGCGCCTTGCCGTGCTCTTGATCTGCTAGGTTCCGTTCGTTCTGCTACGCTCTGATCCCGACGCCGAAGCCGCTCGATCAGCTCGAGCCCTCCGCCGCCTTCCTGGCCTTCTTTTCCGCGGCCAGACGTTTCTTCTCCTCCTGCCGGCGCTCGTTCTCGGCGCGGGCGGCGACCACGAAGGCCTCGTCGGCCTCGGTGTACACCTCGTCGGTCAGGAGGTTCTTTTCCATCATCGTCCGGTCGGTGGCATGGTAGTCGAACTCCGGCCCCAGCCAGATGCACTTCGGCGGACACGGCTCCTCGCAGAGGCCGCAGAAGATGCAGACCGTGTAGTCGACCGTGAACTTCGTCAGCGTCGCCTTCTGTCCACGGTACCCTTCCTCGTAGAGACCGTCAGCGCCGCGGAAGCCCTCGATGTAGATGCAGTCCACCGCGCAGATGTCCGAGCACTTCCAGCACATCACGCACTTCTCGGTCTCGAGATAGTGGATTCCCCGGTGCCGTGGCGGGATGACGTCCTTCTCCCGGGGATACTGGATCGTGCAGAGGGTCTTCTTGTAGGTGAGGAAGTACTTCAGAGTGATACCCATGCCGATACAGATCGACTTGCTCACCCGGAAGATATCGGAGAACCAGCTTCCCATCGTCCTCTCGCCTACTTTCCCGTGTCCACTGCGATACCGAACCCGAAGAAGGTGCTGCCCTGCGACATCAGCTCCCATAAGCACGAGCCGACCAGACAGACGAGCGAGATCGGCAGCAGGACCTTCCAGCAGAGGTACATCATCTGGTCGAGCCGCACGCGCGGCAGCGTCCAGCGAACCCACATCTGCACGAAGACGAGGAAGAATGCCTTCGACAGGAAGACGCCGACCTTGATCAGCATGCCGACGATCTTCGCGCCCGTCGTCGCCTCGGCGCCGAGGCCGATCGAGTCGATCCACCAGATGCCGCTCCACCAGCCTCCGAAGAAGATGACGACGGCAACCGCCGCGACGAGGTACATCGCGGCGTACTCGGCGAGAAAGAAGAGCGCGAAGCGAATGCCCGAGTACTCGGTGTGGAAGCCGCTGACGAGTTCCGACTCCGCCTCCGGCAGGTCGAAGGGCGCACGCTTGCACTCCGCAAGACTGGCGACGAAGTACGTGATCGACAGCACGAGCAGGAAAGGGTTGCGGAAGAGCGTCCAGTGCCAGATCCAGCCGGAGTGGCTGACGCCCTCGACGGTCGTCTGCTCGCCACCCTGCTGGTTGACGATGTCGACCAGCGAGAAGGAGCCGGCGGAGAGGATCACCGCGACAAACGCGATACCGATCGGGATCTCGTAGCTCACCATCTGCGTCGCCGTGCGGATCGTGCCGAACAGCGACCACTTGTTGTTCGACGACCAGCCCGCCATGATCACGCCGAGCACCTCCACCGAGCCGACGGCGGCGACGAAGAAGAGGCCGAGATCCATGTCGGAGGCGATAATCCTGTCGCCGAAAGGCAGCGGCACGAAACGGATCAGCACGCCGGTGAAGACGATGATCGGCGCCATGATGAAGAGGGGACGATCCGCCAGGCGCGGGATGAGATCCTCCTTCACCGTCAGCTTGATACCGTCCGCGATCGTCTGCAGCAAGCCGTGCGGCCCGACCTCCATCGGCCCGAGCCGGCACTGCATGTGAGCGGACACCTTGCGCTCCGACCAGACCGCGCCGAGCGCGAAGAGGTTGATGAATCCGAAGACCGCGCCGACCGCGATCAGCAGCCCGCCGATGGTCAGCAGCCAGTCAGGCAGGACGTAGCTCTCGAAGACCGACGCGATGAGCGCCGCGACGTGGAGGCCGCCCTGGTCTCGACCCACCGTATCCCATTGCTCGTGCACGCAGGTCGCCGTCAACGCCGGCTCGATCCGGCTCTCAACCGTGTCGCTCTCGGCGTTCGGTCCCCAGGCACCTGCGTACTCTCCGGAGAGCACGAAGCCGACGGCGACGATCGCGACGACTGCGAGGATTGCGAGGACGCCGAAACCGAGTCGACGCTTCATCGATCGACCTCCCCCAGGACGATGTCGAGGCTGCCGATGATGGCGATGAGGTCGGCCACCATGCAATCGCCCCGCGAGACGAGCTCG
>CAYMLL010000031.1:0-33308 GCA_964390645.1 uncultured Planctomycetia bacterium
TGGCTCATCCGCGCAATGGGGCAAAAAGGTGTGAAGCAGGTTTGACCAGTCCCGTCAAGTACTCGAATCGGATTGAGTCTCTGTCCCACCTTATACTCCTAGCCTAGCCTATCTCAAATTGCCTTTCGTTAACGAGGAGATATATCATCTCCTGAACCAACCTTACCCGAAGCAGTTCCACAAGATTAACACAAGAATGACGCGCGTGCACAAAAAAGCCTGCTCAAAGGACCAGCAACTCTCTCGAAGTACCATCCTGCGAGACGATGAGGATCTTCTCCCTTTTCTGCATGGCGTCGAGGCACCAGTCGTAGAGGTTGAGCGACTTGCGCAGCACCTCCTGGAAGGTCCTGGCCTTGCATCGCTCCTTGAGCTGCTGGAGCTGTTCGTATTCTTCAGGATCGAGGTCGAGTTGGATGCGCTTGGACTTGAGCTCTGTCAGCTTCTGGGCCATCGAGATGTACCTCCGGTGAGAAAGTCGACGTTGCCACCCATTCTACATTCCCTGTTCCCCGTTCCCAGTTCTCAATTCCTCTCCCCTTCCCACTTGACCCGAGCAACCCCATCAGTAAACTTCCCCGTTCTCTGGAGGAGCCAATGGATTGCCTCGGAATCGACATCGGCCTGATCAGCGTCAAGGCCACCATGCTGCACGAAGGGCGGGAGCAGTGGACCGAGATGGTGGACCACGAGGGGAACATCCCCGAGGCGCTGCTGTCCATTTTGGACCGCCACGGCGTGGACGGCGCGCCCCTCGGGGCCATCACCCAGGCCACGGGCGCGGACTGCGACCGGGTGATCCAGGCGGCCCACGCGGCCTTCCTCGACTGGCGGACGGTGCCCGCGCCCCGGCGGGCGGAGGTCGTCCGCCGGATCGGCGTTGCCCTGCGGCGCCATCATGAAGACCTCGCGCAGCTCGTGACCCTCGAGATGGGCAAGCCAATCAAGGAGGCCCGGGGCGAGGTGCAGGAGATGATCGACGTCTGCGACTTCGCGGTGGGACTGGGCCGCCAGATCGGCGGGCTGACCCTGCCCAGCGAGCGCCCGGGGCATCGTCTGGTCGAGCGCTGGCATCCCCTCGGCGTGGTGGGGGTGGTGACCGCGTTCAACTTCCCCGCGGCGGTCTGGAGCTGGAACGCGGCCCTGGCCCTGGTCTGCGGGGACACCGTGGTCTGGAAGCCCTCGTCCAAGACGCCCCTCACCGCGGCCGCGGTCACGGGCATCGCCGCGGAGGTCCTGGCGGAGCTGGGGCACCCCGGCGCGGTCGCGGGCCTCGTCGTCGGGCCCGGCGCGGAGGTCGGCGAGCGCCTCATCCGCGACGACCGGGTCCGCCTGGTCTCCTACACCGGCTCCGTCCCCATGGGGCGCCACGTGGGCCAGGTCGTCCAGGCGCGGTTCGGGCGCCCCCTCCTCGAGCTGGGCGGGAACAACGCGGTCATCGTGGCCCCCTCCGCGGACCTCGACATGGCCGCGGAGGCGATCTACTTCGGCGCGGTGGGCACCGCGGGCCAGCGCTGCACCAGCACCCGGCGGTTGATCCTGCACCGGGACGTCCGGGAGGGGTTTCTCTCCCGCCTCCTGGACCTCTACGCGGCGACCCCCATCGGCGACCCCCGGGACCCGGCGACGCTCATGGGGCCCCTGGTGGACGGCGCCGCGGTGGACACCATGCTCGCGGCCCTGGTCACCGCCCGGTCCCAGGAGGGGCGGCTCCTCTGCGGCGGTGAGCGCCTCCCCGCGCGCGGCCCGGGCTATGTCACCCCGGCGATCGTGGAGGCAGCCCCGGACATGGCGATCGTGCACGAGGAGACCTTCGCGCCGATCCTCTACGTCCTGGGCTACGAGACCCTCGACGAGGCCATCGCCCTGCACAACGCGGTGCCCCAGGGGCTGAGCGGCGCCATCTTCACCAACGATCTGCGCGAGGCCGAGCGCTTCACCGGCGCGCGGGGCTCGGACTGCGGCATCGCCAACGTCAACGCGGGCACCAGCGGCGCGGAGATCGGCGGCGCGTTCGGCGGTGAGAAGGACACCGGCGGGGGTCGCGAGGCGGGGTCCGACTCCTGGAAGTCGTACATGCGCCGACAAACCTGCACGGTGAACTACGGCGAGGAGCTGCCCCTGGCCCAGGGCGTCGAGTTCGAGATCGGCTGACGCCGCAGGACCGAGCCGAAGCCACCGATCAGCCGCAGCCACCGTCCGGATCGCTCCCCCCCGCAGGGGTCGACGATGAGAAGAAGAGGAAGTACGCGCCGACGCCGAAGCCGAGGACAACGAGCTGCACGAGCGCCATCGGTGCGGTCCGGGTATCGCTGACGATGCTCTCCGTGACGACGATCGAGACGATGCCGAGCGACAGAGCAGCGAAGACACCGGGGACGACCCGTCGAGCCGCGGGACCTCGGGCGAGGAGCTTGACGCACGCGAACCCTGCGAGCGAGAAGAAGAGCCAGTCGATGACGACGAGCCCCTCGACGATGTCGTAGAGCTCTCCGACCAGAAGATAGGCGATCGCCAGGGCGGCCTGGAGCCCGAGGACCGAGAGCGGCGCGCCGGATCGTGCGCCGACACCGGCAAAGGCCCGGAAGAAGCAGCCGTCTCGAGCCATCGCGAAGAGAATCCACGGTGTGCCGAGGATGAAGCCGTTGAGCACCCCGAAGGCGGAGAGGGCGATGGCGACGTTGATGATCCGGCTGCCCGCCTCACCCAGTGTCGCGACGCCCAGCGCGACTCCGGCGATCGGCGTCGCGCTCGCAGTGCCTTCGACGCCGAGCTGATGGACGAGCGCAGCATTGAAGGCAAGGTAGATCAGCGCGGCGCCGATCGTGCCGACGACGATCGCGAAGGGCACGTCGCGCCGCGGCCGTCGCACCTGCTCCGCGAGGTTGCACGCGTTCTGCCAGCCTCCGTAGGAGAACAGCACCGGCAGGATCCCGAAGCAGAACGCCGGGAGCGTCAGGCTCCCGGCCGCCTCGACACGACGAGCCCCGACGCTCTCCTGCACCGGGGAGAGCCAGCCGAGGAGGATCAGCGCCAGGAGGGATAGCAGCTTGATGACGGTCACGGCGTTCTGCGTCCACGCCCCCTGTCGCACACCCAGGGCGTTGACCGCCGTCAGCAGCAGGATCACGACGATCGCGACCACCGTCCCTTCCACGCCACCCGGGTCGCCGCCGAAGCACAGAGCGATGTTCAGCGAGACCATCGTCGCCATGAAGGCCATCGCGCCCGTGTTGATCGTCAGCAGCGACGCCCATCCGAAGAGAAACGCCGGCAGCGGACCGAAGGCCTCACGCAGGAACGCGTAGGTGCCGCCGGCCCTCGGAACGCGACGAGCGAGTGACGCGAACGTCAGCGCACCGAGCGCCGCGATAACGCCTCCCACTCCCCACGCGAGCAGAATCCAGTCACGGTCGGGGAGCTTCGCGGCGACCTCTCCGGGCATCGCGAAGATGCCCACGCCGACGATCGCCCCCGCGACGACCATCGTCGCATCAAAAGGCCCGAGCACACGTCTCGTGTCGTTCATCACCGTAGCGCACGCAGGTGGGTTCACGGTTCGGCGCCGGGTATTGTAACGGCAAGATCCGGACACCCAAGTCAGCGCCGCCGGCCTCCCGACCGCGTCCCCGTCAGCACGCAGAAAAAACCCCGAAAACTCCAAGAAACTCCCTCCGACGTCGTCTCCACCTGTAGAGAGGGGCCGATCACCCCTCACAAGGCCTGGACACCGGTGACCGACCTGAACGACCGAGAGCTCCTGGAACGATACCGCAGCGGAGATCTGGACGCGTTCGAGATCATCCTCGAGCGCCACGAGGCTCCCCTGCTGCGCTACGCCGGCCGCTACGGCCGGAGCCGGGCGCAGGACATCGTCCAGGAGGCCTTCCTGCGGCTCGTCCGGGAGTGCCGCTCGCCGTCGCGGACCGAGACGATCGAGCACCTCCCGGCCTGGCTCTACCGGGTGACGCGTAATCTGGCCATCGATGCGGCCAGGAAGGAGGAACGCATGGAGCGAAGAGAGCAGTGGGCGGCCGTCTCGGAAGTCGAGCCCCCCGGAACGCCCGACGTCGAGACGCGCGAGCTCGTCGACGTCGTCGAGGAGAAGCTTCACGGCCTGCCGCCGAAGGAGCGCGACGTGCTGATCCTGAGGATCCGGGAGCAGAGAAGCTACCGCGAGATCAGCTCGATCACGGGGCTCACCACCTCGAACGTCGGCTATCTGATCCACAAGGGCCTCGAGTCGCTCGCCGCCGAGCTGCGCACGGCCGGAGTCGTCTGAGTCCCCCCAACAAGAATCCACGGATCCAGGATCATGCAGAGCGAATCTTCCCCTGACCCCCTTCGCGAGAAGTGCTCCGGTATCGAGGAGCGCCTCGCCCTCTACGTCCTCGACGACGGCATCTGCGACGCGGACCGCGGCATCGAGAATGATGAGCGCGGCCGCATAGAGGAGCACGTCGCCGGCTGCGATGCGTGCCGCCAGGACGTCGACGTCCTGCGAGCGACCACGGCGCTGGTGCGCGAAGCCGCCGCGAGCGACGAGCGCCTCGATGAAACCCGACGCAGTCGCCTGCTGACGGTCGCCGGCGAGGCGAGCCACGAGGACCGGGTCGTCCGGCGACCGTCCTCCTTCGCGTCACGCGTGGCCCTCCTCGGCTCCGCCGCCGCGGTCATCGTCGCGGCCCTGGTATGGGCGCGGTGGCAGCTCACGACACAGGAAGCGTCCCCGGACTCCGGGATCCCCGGCGTCACACGGTCGGCCCCGGACTCCTCGAGCGTGGAGCTCCAGGTTGCCCTCGGCGCAGACGATCGGCTGCAGGTGGCTTCCGGTGGCGCCACGGAGCAGGGCTGGTCGCTCGGCAAGACGAAGGTCGCGGCTTCTCTCCCCTCGAACGCGGACCTGGCGCAGACGAGCCGGCTCACCTCGACAGCGGCCCCCGTGCCGGGCGAAAATCGACCTCCTGAAGGCTCCTCCTCGCCCCGGTTCTTTTTCAGCGAGACTACCGTGCATGCGAAAGGAGGATCGAAACGGCCTCGCGGCGACGACGTCGTAGTCCTCTTCGAATCCCACCTCGACCCGTCCGGGCCGGGTGGCGGTCCGCCGACGGACGCACCCCTGTCGCAGCTCCTCGCAGTAGCCGCCGGGAACACGGCGGGACGGGATCCGGCCGCCGAAGTCCCGCAGGGCCTGTCGCGGGAAAACGTCGCGAGTCCCGGTCTCGGAGGCTCGCGCTACCGGAAGTCCTACGATAGTCCGGGGGGGTTGTTCTTGCTTCCCCCGGCTGCGGGGGGCCGGGCGGTGGGGGGCGCTAACGGGGGTTGGGGGGCCGTATGGGCCCCGGGCACCGCTGCAGATGAAGCCGACGGCGGCGAGGCAGAGAAAGGCGAAGCGGAGCAAAGCGGCACGGACGGGGGCCCCGAGAACGACGCGTCGCCACTCACCCTCGACGCCGTGGCCGGGACCGAGAAGCCGGCCTCGAAACGCGAGAGGGTCACGACCACGGCCGCGTCCGATCCCGCCGATCCCGCCGAGATGCGGCTGGACGACGGAGGCCGGCCGTCGCCGGCTCCCGGAAGCGACCGGCAAGGCGAGCCCGCCGCGCAGAAGACGCCAGGCGGTCCGACGATCGCTCAACGCATCGACACGTTCCTGTCGCAGCTCGACCGCCGCCCCGGAGAGTCGCCATCGGCGATGTTCTACCGCTACTGGGGCGATAACTCCTTCGTCGAGACCGCGACCAGCGCGCTGTCGACGTTCGCGATCGACGTCGACACGGCGAGCTACACGCTGACGCGCAAACACCTCTACGATCGCGGCGTGCTGCCGCCGCCGAAGGCCGTGCGCACCGAGGAGCTCGTCAACTACTTCCCCGCCGGCTACGAGCCACCGGAGGAGGGCGAAGGTGCGTTCGCGATCCACACCGAGATCGCGCCCAGCCCCTTCGCTCACGAGCCGCAGTACAAGCTGCTACGCGTCGGCATCAAGGCACGCGAGGTGAAGCGTGAGCAGCGCAAGGCGTGCTCGATCGTCTTCGTCGTGGACACGTCCGGATCGATGCGGCAGGGCGGCCGCCTCGAGCTGGTCAAGGATGCCCTGGGGCTTCTCGTCGACGAGCTCGACGAGGGCGACAGGATCGGCATCGTCGCGTTCGACTCGACGTCGCGCGTCATCCTCGAGCCGGTCCCGGGCTCCCGCAAGGAGCTCGTCGTGGACGCCATCAACACCCTCGTGCCGGCCCACTCGACGAACCTCGACGCCGGCATGACGCTGGGCTACCGGATGGCCGAGAGCGCGTTTCGCGAGACCGCTTCGAACCGGGTCATCCTCCTGTCGGACGGCGTCGCCAACACCGGCGCGACCGATCAGGTGACGATCCTCTCGAACGTCAGCTCCCAGCGTGCGAAGGGGATCTACCTGACGACGGTCGGCGTCGGCATGGACAATCACAACGACGCGCTCCTCGAGCAGCTCGCGGATCGCGGCAACGGATCCTGCGTCTACGTCGATCGCATCGAGGAGGCGCGCAAGGTCTTCGTCGAGAACCTCACCGGAACGCTCGAGACCGTCGCCAGGGATGCGAAGATCCAGGTGGAGTTCAACGACGACGAGGTGCTGCGCTACCGCCGCCTGGGCTACGAGAATCGCGTGCTCGCCGATCGCGACTTCCGCGACGACACCGTCGACGCCGGCGAGGCCGGCGCGGGGCAGGAGGTGACGGCGCTCTACGAGATCAAGCTGCGTCGACCCGACGACAAGGCGGGAGTCACCGGCCGCGTCGACCCGCTGGCGACCGTGCGTGTGCGCTACCTGACGGTCGAGCACGGCGAGGCGGTCGAGGTCGAGAAGAAGATCGAGCACGGGAGCCTGCGCGACAGCTTCGACGACGCGACCCCGGGCTTTCAGCTGGCGACATACGTCGCCGAGTTCGCCGAGATCCTGCGCGACAGCTACTGGGCGCGTGGCTCCGACCTGACGCGCGTCGCGGACGGCGTCGAGACCCTCCTCTCCTCGGGGAAGATCACTCCGAGCGACGATGTCACCGAACTCGTCGCGCTGATGAAGCACGCCGACGCGCTCGTCGAGCAGCGTCAGGCCGCAAGGAACGATGTCGCGATGGTCGTCGACGCGCTGAAGGAGAACCGCCACCTGCGCGCGCAGATCCAGGAGGTCCGCGGACGAGGTGTCGAGGACACGCGCCGCTACCTCGAGGAGCTGCGGACGCAGAACGGCGAGCTGCGCCGTCGCCTCGAGGAGCTGCTGACGCCGTAGTCGTACCGCGGCCTGGACGCGGGAGGGACGGTCTCCTCGCCACGAGAGACCGTCCCTTCGGCGCACGGCGCTCGGCGTCCCCACCTCTCCCGTACACGTCGGAGCCCTTCTCTCGCTCGCGGCGACTCCGACACGTGGCTACGATGGCTCGTCCGGTAGTCAACCGGGAGAGAGCTCGACGCCGATTCCCGGGATCCCCGTCACCACCCTCGCGGCGGCCGTTGACGACGACGAGAAGAGCGAGCCGACGTCGGCCATCCCACGGCGGTCTGCCTTCGACCGTCACGCGCGGCCGTGCCGACGTTCCACGAAGGGGCGGGAGCCCCGATCCTGGCGGCGTTCCGGTCCGCCGGACTCTCCCCGGACCTCCGCAAGACAGGCCGGGGCGACGAGACGACGACCGGGGTCGGCTCTCAGCCGCAAGACGAGTACTCGTCGCAGCGCAGCTGGTCTTCTCGAAAGTCGACGCCACAACCGGGATACGGCGGACTCGGCCGCGGCCCGCCCTGGAAGACGTGCTCCAGGAGCACGATCGGATCGGTGACCGCGATGAATCCGTCGTCGTCACAGTCGTACGCATCGTCACACGTGGACTGCCCGTCGCCGAAGAGCAAGAGGAGGATGGAGACCGCGTCGCTGACGTCGACGGCGCCGTCGTCATTCGCATCACCACGAACCAGCTCGACGTGCTCGCAGGGAATCTCGGTGGCGCCGGCGGACGGCTCGAGGTCGATGATCAGCTCCGGACGGAACTCCGGCGGCCCCTCGCTCGAGTAGACCCAGTGCGTGCCACCCTCGAAGCCGCGCAGCAGAAAGCCCTCGTTCGCGGTCGTCGGAGCCGGCTGACGCCAGTTCCAGTCCGGTGTCCAGTGGCCCTGGCCTCCTCCCACGGGGGCAGCCGTGGACCACCGGGTGATGAGCTCGAGGAGGTCGCCGTCGATGTCGATTTCGAAGGGCTGGTCAGCGACCGCGTCCTCGTTGTCGAAGATCCCGAGCAGCGCCTCGTCGTAGTCGATCCCCGCCGTCTCCGGACCCGGCGTGCCGCTCGCCCAGGTCGGCGACGGCTGGGGGAAGCCTCCGAAGTCGGCGAGGTGCATCCACGTGACGATGTGCTGGTTGCAGCCGAGGCAGGTTCCGCCGTCGTTGCGTCCCTCGCGCCACGCCGAGTTCTCCGGCGCGAGACGGTAGACATCGAGGGTCCCGGCCGCGTCCGCCTGCTGCGTCCACAGTCGAAGCGTCACCGAGTGGATCTCGTCGAAGCGGTCCCTCAGGCACGAGAGGTCGAAACGCAGCAGCGAGATGCGCGAGCTCTGGTTGATCCCGAGAGTCGGCGCCCCGCCGAAGTTCGAGGCCCCGCCTGCGAACGCGTTGCCGGAGCGAACGTACGCATCCTGCGTTCCGTCGTAGCTCGACAGGCGGATGCCGAGCTCTTCGCTGATGAGGGGAGCTCCCTGCTTCAACGTGATCGTCTCCGCCGAGACGACCGTCGCGAGCAACCCTCCCACCGCGGCCCGGAAGACCGAGCCCTTTCGCACGAGCACTGCCATCGACCTCCTCTTCCGGTTCCAGATCACAGCACGACCCATCCCAGGGTATACCGTGCAGGACTGTACCGAAACGTATTCTCGGTGCCGTCCGCACGGCTGAGCCACCAGCTCATCGGCTGCAGCCACGCGCAGGGCGGCCCTACGAGACGGCCCGGCCGGCGACGGCGAGCCGCCGTCAACTCTCGCAAGCGCCCTCGGGACAGCTCCCCAGGTCGTCCTCGGTGAGATCCTGACCACAGAAGACCGCACCGGGGGCGGCGGGACCTTCTCCGCCCTGAAAGAGATAGTTCAGCAGGAAGACCGGATCGGTCGCATCGAGCGCCCCGTCATCGTTGACGTCCGCGCCGTCCTCGCAGTCAAGCGCCTCGACACCACCGAAGAGGTGCAGCAGGACCGTCACGACGTCCCCGATATCGACCGCCGCATCCGCCGAAGCGTCGCCGCGCCGGAAGGGCGCATCGCAGCCGCCACCCGAGAACGCCGGGAAGACGACCGGATCGAAGCTCAGGTCCGAGCTGCCGAGATTCGCGTTGTGAACACTGACCGCGAGCAGGTTGCGGCCGTCGACGAGGAGACCGACGGGGATGTCGACGAGAGCCGAGGTCGGCTCGCCGGCACCCGCCGCGGCCAGGTCGACGACGACCGGCCCTTCGGGCACGTTCAGACGCTCGACCTCCGTGCCGTTGACGTGGACGACGATGCCATCGTCGTAGACGACGCGCATGGCGACCGCGTCGAGAGCCGCGATATCCGCGACGATGAACTCCCGTCGGCAGAAGACCGTCAGGTAGCTGTCCTGCATGTCCACGAGCTCGGTAAGATCATCGCCGTCGCCGTAGCCGATGCCCGTCGGACCGACGCTCCAGCCGGAGTCGTCGAACTGCGGGTCGCTCCAGTCCACCGGCAGCGGGCTCGAGCCGCGCAGATAGCGCCATCGCGCCCCACCGGGAACGAGCAGGTGATCCGCCAGCAGCTCCGGACGCAGCGACAGGTCGCTGGAGTCGAGGGTCGTGTTGTGGACCTGGACCGCCAGGACGTTCACGCCCTGCTGCAAGAGCGATGCGTCGAGCGCGAAGGTCTCGAACTCGCCCGCCTCGTGTCCGCTCCGCGCGAGCATGTCCCAGCTCAGAGGATCGCCCTCACCCGCGAGGCTCGAAGAGCGCGCCACCTCGACACCGTTGAGGTACGCGGCGAAACCGTCGTCGTAGTCGATGCGCAGCCGCAGCGCCGAGACGAACGAGCTCACCGAGAACTCCCGCCGACAGAAGACGCTCGGGTACGAGCCTCGCATGTCGTCGAGAATCGTCAGGTCGTCGCCGTCACCGTAGCCGATGCCGGTCGGCCCCCGGCGCCAGCGCGGCCCCGGCTCGAAATCGAGCCGGTTCCACGACACCGACGGCTCGGCAGTGCCCTCGAGATAGTCCCACTCGTCGGTGACCACGATCAGAGGATCATCGACGGCGCCGGCGATCTCGACGATGAGCCGCGGTGGGTCGTCGCCCTCGGACGAGAAGAAGTCCCAGCCGTTGCCGCCGACCGGCAACATCGCCCAGCCGAAGTTGGCGCACGGCCTGTCGACCCAGCCGGCGACGCTCGCCGTCACATCGATGCTGATCAGGCCGCCGTCACCCGCGTCGGCGCTGCCGTCAGCGTCGGCAGCGGTCTCGGCGCCGGCCTGGATGCCGTCACCACCGAAGCTGCTCCAGCTGTCGCCGTCGCTCCACGGCCGGCGCATGCGGTGCAGGACGGCGCCGCTGCCGGCGTCGGTCGAGGTCAGCTCGAGCCGCGCCGACCGGATCGGCGTGCCCGGCAGGATCTGACCGGGTCCCTCGCCGACGATGTCCTCGAAGCGCAGCAGCACCTGCGTCGCCTGATCGCTGCCGCCGGGATCGTCGGCGTCGACGCCGATCTCCGGCGCGGCGGAGCGATCGGCCCCTGGAGCCGCCTCGACGAGGACGGTATCGACGGTGCCGGTGTATCCGCCGAGCCCCTGCTGGAAGACGGTCGTCGGCCGGCCGCCGGAGATCTCGACATCGACGAAGACCTGGTCCATGCGCAGCAGCTCGCCGTCATGCGCGACGAGGCCGAGCAGGTAGCGGCCCGACTGCGCGAAGGTGACGGTGGTCGCCAGCGCGGAGTCGTCCGCGAAGGTCGCGGGCTCGTCGGGCGCAGCGAGGCTCACCCACGTCGTACGGACGGCGCCACCCGCCGGGAGCCCGTCGTCGCTGACGCGGCCCTGCAGCAAGGCGCTGTTCCCCGAGAGGGTCAGGGTGCGGTCCGGTCCCGCGTCCGGCGACGGCCGCCCGTTTTCGGCGTCCGGCGACGGATACGTGTACCGCACACAGGTGCGATCCGTCACGTTGATGTCGCGACAGCAGGAGCCCCACATCAGCGCTCCCGAATCCTCGCTGTGGGCGAAGCCGAGGCCGTGACCGAGCTCGTGGGCGAGCAGAACGCGGTAGTTGCCACCACCGAGGCAGCCGATGCCGTTGTTGAGCACGACGAACCAGTTCACCATCGTGATCCAGGTGGTGCCGTCGAAGGAGTGCGTGCCCCCGCTGGCGCCGCCGCCGAACGCCAGCACGCCGCCACAGCCATCGAGATCCGCGATGTCGCCACACGGGTCGTCGAACATGACGAAGTTTCCCGTACCGCCACAGCTGACGTTGACGTCACGCGAGCCGCCGAAGAGGAGGTTGCAGCCGGTGCCCGACACGTTCATCCACAGGTCGAG
This sequence comes from uncultured Planctomycetia bacterium, assembly GCA_964390645.1. Lineage (GTDB taxonomy): Bacteria > Planctomycetota > UBA8108 > UBA8108 > UBA8108 > CAYMLL01. Next base: position 11,555 of record CAYMLL010000031.1, read on the forward strand.
CGCTTCCTGGACGAGGTGGAAGCCGCGGTCACGGATCGACGGGTCACCGTCGCCGTCGCCGAAGATCGTCAGCGTGAGCCCCCGGTCGAACTCGGTCTGTCGCCAGTTCCGACCTTCGGAGCTGAAGTAGAAGCAGCCGCCGGGCACTGCGGCTCCGCCGCCCTCACCGTCGTCGACCGCGCGCCCGAGATCCGCAGGGCCCGGGGCCTCCCCTGACTCAGCGAGATCGATGGTCCCGCAGCGCACGCTCTCACCCCGCCACGATGCCCGGCCACCGAGCACCGCCTCGAGATGGCCGAGAAGCTCGGCGCTGCGATACGCGACGACGGGCTCGACCGCCAGCCCGTCAGGACGCGGCACGGCATGGGCGTCACGAGTCTCGGAGAGCGGCGCGAGGATCGCCGTGCCGTTCTCGCCGACGAGCTGCCTGAGAATCCCGTACGACAGCATCGACGTGATCCAGACCTCGTCCTGCTTGCGACAGAGGCACAGCAGGTACACGTCGCCACGGCAAAACACCGGAGCCCCCGGAACCCTCCAGATCTTGCCGTCGACCTCGCCGCCGGGTGTCTCGACGTCGAGCACGTCGCCGACCCGCTGCGGGCCCCGGAGTGTCCGCAGGACCTCGAAGGCGGTGTGCGTGTGCGCGAGCCGTTCGCCACCGGCGACGATCGACTCACGCGCCACCGCCAGCACGACCGCGTCGCTCGCCGCGGCGAGCTCGGAGAGGTCACGAGGCGGGATGTACGACGTCGATCGCGCCGGCATGCCCCACAGCACTCCCACGATACCGATACCGATCCAGACACCGCGCTCCGCGCGCATGAGCAGTTTCTCCACGCCCGTCCGCTCCCGTCACCGTGGCGACATCCACCGTACTCGACGATCAGCGCCGGCGCGACCGAAACAACTGATCAAGCCGAAGCGAACCGGCTCACCATCGGGACCGGCACCCGGAGCCTGCGCCGGGCACGGAAAGTGGGCTCGTGGCGTTCTGGTAAAGCCATCCGGGCCCGGATAGTATCGGCAATCCCGGGAACGAGACCCGTTTCTGCCGAAGTCAGGATAGACACGCCGTCCCACAAGAATTTCGACCGGACAACCGAAGAGGAGCCTTCCTTGACGACTCCCCGATCGATACCGGTATCACCGCTCGCCGGTATCTGCCTGCACCTGATTCTCACGTCGACGATGATGACCTCGGCGGCGGACTGGCCGATGTGGCGAGCCGATGCAGCGCGGCGAGGCAGCTCCCCCGCAGGTCTTCCCGAGAAGCTCCATCTGCAATGGGTGCTCGAGCTTCCGGAGCCCGCTCCGGCCTGGCCGTCGACGCAGGACAAGCTGCAGTTCGACCGCCTTTACGAGCCCGTGGTCCTCGGTCGGAGGATGTTCGTGCCGTCGATGATCAGCGACAAGGTCACCGCGTTCGACACGCGAACCGGCGAGGAGCTGTGGTCGACCTACACCGACGGTCCGGTGCGCTTCGCCTGCGTCGCCCGACGCGACGGCAAGGGTGACGAGAAGGTCTACTTCACGTCTGACGACGGCTACCTTCACTGCGTCGACGCGGCGAGCGGCAAGCCGATCTGGAAGTTCCGCGGCGGGCCGAACGATCGGAAGGTCATCGGCAACCACCGACTCGTCAACATGTGGCCGGCTCGTGGCGGACCGGTCCTCTACGAGGACACGATCTACTTCGGCGCCAGCATCTGGCCCTTCATGGGCATCTTCCTCCACGCCCTCGACGCGGACACCGGCGAGGTCCGGTGGTCGAACACCGGCACCGGTTCGAGCTACCTGACGCAGCAGCACAACAGCCCCGCTTTCGCGGGAATCGCGCCACAGGGCTACATCGCCGCGACGAAGGACTCTCTGGTGATCTCCGGAGGCCGCACGCTGCCCGCCGTCTTCGACCGTGCCACCGGCCGGTTCCGTCACTTCAACCTCGCGAGCCGCAAGATGGGCTCGAAGGGCGGCGGTGGCTTCGACGTCGTCGTCGGCGAAAACTTCTACATCAACCGAGGCGCCATGTACCGCCTCGACAACGGCCACTTCGTCCAGAAGCTCGATGCGCTCCTCATCAACGAGCACGCGATCGTCTGTCACGACGCCGAGGGCATCCGCGGCTACCGACCGCGCTGGATCGAGCAGGTGACGAAGGACCGCAAGGGCAAGGTGACGAAGAAGGTGATCGCGAAGAAGTCCTGGACGACGCCGGTCGACGAGAAGGTCCAGCGCGTCTTCATCCAGGCGGGCGATCGCCTCTACTGCACCGGCGAGAACAACACGCTGCTCGCGGTCGAAATATCGAACCTCTTCGCCGGCGCCAAGGCGACCTGGAGCACGCAAATTCCCGACGCGGCGATGAACATGATCGCGGCCGACGACCGGCTCATCGTCAGCACCGGGAACGGACGTGTCTACTGCTTCGGCGGCGACGAGCCCGGAACACCGGTGGCCCTGCCGCGGCCGGCAGGGACGTCACAGAAGATCGAGCCCACGCTGGTCGCGACCGGGGCGACATGGCGCTACCGAGATGACGGCGAGGATCCCGGCGCGAGCTGGATCGCGGTCGACTTCGACGACTCCGCGTGGCCCCAGGGAAAATCGAAGCTCGGCTACGGCGACGACGACAACGCGACGGAGCTCGAGTTCGGCAAGGACAAGAACAGCAAGCCGCTCACCTGCTACTTTCGCAAGGCCTTCGAGCTGCCCGCGGGCGGGAAGGTCGAGAGCGTCGACTTCCGTCTGCGGGTGGACGATGGCGCGGTGGTCTACCTCAACGGCCAGGAGGCCGCCAGGCTCCGCATGCCGCAGGGTGCGATCGGGAACGACACCGCCGCAACGGACGGGCCGGCGGACGAGAAGACCTTCGATACGGTGAAGATCGACCCGGCCCTGCTCCGCGAGAGCGACAACGTCCTGGCGATCTCCGTGCACCAGCGGAGCACGACATCGAGCGATCTCGCGCTCGACGCGGAGCTCGTCGCGAGGTTGACGCCGGATCCCCGCGTGGAGCTCCGCTTCGCCGAGGACAGCTGGACCGTGTCGACCACGAGCATGCTCGCGCAGGCGGGGAGCCGTGTCGGCTACGCCTACGTGCTCGGCCTCGGCAACGGCCGCCTCGCCGAGGAGCTGATCGTGCAGTCCGATCTTCACGTCGTCGTGCTCGATCCGGACGTGGGGAAGGTCGACGCCTTCCGCCGGCGCATGGACCGGCTCGGGCTCTACGGACGCCGTGTGGTCGCCTGCGTCTGCGATCCCCTGAAAGTCGGCCTGCCACAGTACTCCGCGGAGCTGATCGCCTGCGCGGACGCGACGGTTCTCGGCGAGCCGGATCGCGAGACCGTGCTGACGATCTTCGACGTACTGCGACCGTTCAGCGGCGTCGCCTGCCTCGCGACGCCCGGGCCTGGCGGCAGCGCGTTTCTCGAGGCCGCGAAGGAGTCACCACTGCCCGGCGGCACCGTGGAGACGCTCGGCGGCCTCGTCGTGCTGCGCCGCATCGAAGCGCCGGAGGGCTCCGCGGACTGGACCCACCAGTACGGCGACGCCGGCAACACGGCCACGTCGAGGGACACCCGGGTGCGCGCGCCTCTGGGCCTGCTCTGGTTCGGCGGCCCCTCCACGGCGGGAGTCCTGCCGCGCCACGGGCACGGCCCGACTCCCCAGGTCGTACGCGGCCAGCTCTACATCGAAGGACGCGACATGATGCGCGCCGTCGACATCTACACCGGCCGGCTCGTCTGGGAGCGTCAGCTGAAGGACGTCGGCAAGGACTACGACTACACGAGCCACGAGCCGGGCGCCAACATTCTGGGCAGCAACTACGTGTCGGTCGCCGACGGTGTCCACGTCGTCTACGAGGATCGCTGCCTGCGCCTCGACCCCGCCACCGGCAAGACCATCGCGACCATCGAGCTGCCGCGGGCGGAAGGTCAGAAGGACCCGACCCCGTGGGGCTTCATCGGGGCCTGGAAGGGCTACCTGCTCGCCGGCGCGCAACCAACGCGGCTCGGCTTCGTCGGCTTCCGGGCCGCCGATGTGAAGGGGATCAAGGACAAGGCGCTCAAGGAGGCCATCGACCGCTTCAAGACCCTGAAGAACTTCAAGATCGACAAGAAGCGACCGAAGCAAGACGATCACCAGTACCTCACGGTCGGCCTCAACCAGCTGCTGCTCGACGACGACATGGTCGCGAGGATCCCGGACGCCGTGCGCACGAAGGCGAAGACGGCCGACACCGAGAAGCAGCTCGCAGACTACCTGGAGAAGATCCCGGGCCGCACGCCGCAGGATCCCGACGCGCTGGTCATCAAGCGCAAGCTGCTCAACAAGTGGTACGGCCTGCCCGACTTCAAGAGCAACCCGCGTGGCAAGTTCGGCACGCTCGCGGGCTCCGGAAGCGGCAAGCTCGTCGTGCTCGACCGGCACACGGGAGAGGCGCTCTGGGAGACCGCGGCGAAGAACAACATCCGTCACAACACGATCGTCGCGGGCAACGACAAGGTCTTCTTCGTGGACCGCATCTCGGATTCCGTCGCGAAGTTTCTGCGACGACGCGGACGCGCCGTCAACGACGACGCCGCCGTGGTGGCGTTCGATATCGCGAGCGGCAAGGAGCTGTGGCGTGTCACGGATCGCGTGTTCGGAACCTGGCTCGGCTACTCCGCCGAAGAGGACATCCTGCTGCAAGCCGGCAGCAAGTTCCGCGACCGTGCAAGCGACGAGGTCGGCAAGGGGATGGTCGCCTATCGCGGCGCGACCGGAGAGGTCATCTGGGAGAACAACGACACCTACGAGGGGCCGTGTATCATCCTCGGCAAGACGCTGATGACGCAGGGGCACAGCACACCCGGCTACGCGCTCGACCTGCTCACGGGCGCGCGCATCCGTCGCGAACATCCCGTGTCCAGGGTCGAGACCGACTGGCTCTACACGCGCACCTACGGCTGTAACAACGCGATCGGCGCTCCGAACCTGTTGACCTTTCGCTCGGCGGCAGCGGGCTACTACGACCTGCTGGGAAACAGCGGCACCGGCAATCTCGGCGGCTTCCGTTCGGGTTGCACGGCAAGTCTCATCCCCGCGGGGGGCATCCTCAATGCTCCGGACTACACGCGCACCTGCACGTGCTCGTACCAGAACCAGGCCTCGCTCGGGCTCGTCCACATGCCCGAAGCGGAGATGTGGACCTTCAGCCCACACGCCCACGACAACCACCCCGTCCAGAGCCTCGGCCTCAACTTCGGCGCTCCCGGCGACCGCCGCGGACCGAACGGCACGTTCTGGCTCGACTATCCGAGCACCGGCGGCAAGTCCCCGGATGTGCACGTCGACGCGCGGATCGACCGGGTCGAGTATCTGCGGCACCACACGTCGCGCATCTGCGAGGGCGACCTCCGCTGGGTGGCGGCGTCGGCGGTGAAGGGCAGCGGAGACCTGGCGGTGCGCGTCGTCTCACGTCGAGAGTTCGTCATCGCCAACGAGGTCCGTGGAGGCGCCGAGCTGAAGGTCAGCCACGGCGCGGAGTCGTTCGACGTTCCCGGCGACAGCGTGCCGGGGACCGGCGCCAGGAACATCTCGAGCCTGCGCAAGGGTCCGGGGAAGAGCAACCTCTCGGCAGTCTTGAAGGGCGACCCGAGGCTATCCCCGGAGAGCGTCACCGCCGAGCTCTGGGTCAAGGTCGACGGCGACCTCGACTACGTCGATGCGCGCGTCGGCGGCAAGGACTCGCGACACGGCTTCGTCTTCGACAACCGCAAGCCGCGGGCGCGCTACTTCGTCGCCAACGAGAAGGGGGACGACAACGGGAAGGTGGTGACGATCGAGGCGAAGGACGCGATCCCGACCGGGGCGTGGGTGCACCTCGCGTTCACCTACGACGCGCAGACCGGCGTCGGGACGATCTGGCGCGACGGCAAGTCGGTCGCCCGACACGACGGTCCCGACGGCCGACCGCTGTGGTGGGATCGCGAGGATCCGGAGTATCGTGTCGGCAAGGACTCGGCCAGCGAGAAGTCCCATCTCGACGAGCTGCGCCTCACGAGCCGAGCCCTGCGTCCGAAGGCCTTCCTGCACGCCACCGGCGCCAAGATCAGCTCCGGGGCGCTGATCGGCTACTGGCGCATGTCAAACCAGCCGGCGACGGGCGACGACGAGGCGAGCCTCCACCGTGTCCGCCTGGTCTTCGCGGAGATCGAGGGCCTCGCAGCAGGGGAACGGGTCTTCGATGTCTCACTTCAGGGCCGCAAGGTGCTGAGCGACTTCGACATCGCACGAGAGGCCGGCGGCGAGAACCGGGCCATCGTGCGCCAGTTCGACAGCGTCCCGATCAGGGGTGATCTGCGCGTCCGGATCGAGAGCAAGCGCGGCGCGCCGGCGCTTCTCGGCGGTCTGGAGATCGTCCGGACGCGCGGCCGGCCAAGGGACTTCTAGGGTCGCGGAGCTTCCGAGCGGCGCGACGCGCCGGCGTCTCCCGACCGCCGGCTTTTCCCTTGGTCGAGCCCTGCCGAGCATCTAGAATACTCCATATGTCGGTCGCGGGTCCGTGGCAAGGGTCCACCGGTCGCCCGACGAGTCCAGGAGCTCAGACGATTCCATGACCCGAACCAGACTCGGAGCGCCGGCTCTGCTCTTCGGGGCCTTCCTCCTCGCGTTCCTCGCCGGACCCGACCTCACGGGCGCGCCGGCCCCCGCGGAAAAGAGTTCCGCCGCGAAGCGGTCCGCAAGGACCAAGGTCCCGTCCCCCGGAAAACGGCTGCTCGCGGCCTACAAGAACCTGCGCAAGGCAAAGAGCTACAGCACGACCCTCGAGGTCCAGGGAGGACTCTCGAACACCCCGGACCACAAGCTCTTCCAGCTCGCCGTTCGCGAGTCCTACGACGGCAAGGTCTTCCGCACGCTGATGCACGTCCCGGGCATGAAGACCTTCAAGACCGCAAAGAAGGGCGTGCGGTACCACTCCGGCTACTGGCGCAGCGTCCTCTCCGACAAGGAGGGGAAGATGCTGCACAGCTTCTTCGAGTTCCCGCAGGATGTCCTCAGGCAAGCCCTGCGCCACGCGAAGAACGGCAAATGGATCGACGCCCCCGGAACGAAGGACGACGACCCCGAGCCCGACGCGGATGTCGACGACCCGCAGGAGAGCGACGACCCGAGGGGGCGCAAGGGCAAGACGATCGTCAGCCGCAAGGGCGAGAAAGCGAAGGGTGAGGACGCCGACCTCACGACGATGCCCCGGGTCCTGCTGATCACCGCGCCGACCAAGGAGGCCTTGTCTCACTACATCAGAGTCGAGAACTCTGGCTGCCTCGGCGGTGGCTGAACGGTCAGCGAATTCGTGTCCGGTGCGGACAAGACGCTGACCAACGCCTACTACGAGATCGAGATCGACCCCGTGACGACGCTTCCGGTGCGCATCAAGGTGACAGCGCTCACCGGCCGCAGGGGCGCCACCCGCGCCAAGGGAAAGAAGATCATCGGCGGCGAGCACGCCGCGTTCCACTTCGAGTACAAGCTCGGTGACTTCGGCAAGGTGAAGGCCCCCGACATGCCGAAGGAAGCCGCGAAGGTCCGCGCCAAGCTCACGTGAGGCGTGGCGGGTTGGCGGGCGAACCGGCGGGCGGCTCCTGAAGAGTCGCCGGCCTTTTCCTTGCCGCCCGACGTCGTCTCCTTGCCGCGTCTCCTTGCCGCCGGACGACCGTTCCCGGCAACCCGACAGCGGCGTGATCGTCTCTGGCGAATCGCGCTCACCCGCTCACTGCCGCGGTCGCGCCCGCAGGTCGTAACAGGTGAGTCCCTTCGCGGTCCGCAACAGCAAGCGCCCGTCGAAGAAGGCCGGCGAGGCGCACTCCAGCGGACCGCTGCCGCCGATGCTCTTGGCCCAGAGCTCGGCCGCCTTCTTGCGTCCGCCCGCCTGCTTCTCGAGCTCGTCGAGCGCCAGCCTGCGGCGGTGATCCTTCGCCGTGGCCAGGAGCCCGTCCTCGCCGAACTTCCCGTCGACGAGAGGCCTGTAGGCCTGCGCGGTCGCCTCGAAGGCCAGAAGCCCCTCGCAGGCGTAGAAGACCTTGTCGTCCGCCGCCAGCAGCGACGTGAACTGCGGCGACTTCAGGCGCAGCGTCGTCGTCCACCGCTCCTCGCCCGTCTCGAGGTCGACACAGGCGAGTCGTCGCTCGCCCTGGACGAAGACGTTGCCGTCGACGACCACCGGGCTTGATCCCTTGTCGGCGATGCGGTTGTAGGTCCAGACGTGCTCGGCTCCGACGGTGGAGAGATCGAAGCAGCGCAGGCCCTTCTTGCGACTGTTGCCGAAGGTGACGAGGCGTCTGCCGACGACGACCGGAGTCGACAGTCCGGCCTGCGAGTCGACGCTCCAGCGCTCCTTGCCGGTGCGCGGGTCGACGCAGACGGTCTTGCCGCCCGAGGTGTTCGCGATGACGAGCACGTCGTCGCCGTCGCGCCAGGACACCGGGCTGCTGTGCGAGCCCCCGGTGTGCTCGGCGTCACCCTCCCAGAGGACCTTGCCGCTCCTCGCGTCGATGCCGAAGAGTCGACCGGCCTGGACGATCGCGACACCGTCGATGACGGCGATGGACGCCATCCGAAACTCGTCGCGAAACTCGCCCGGCAGTCGTCTCTCCCAGATCGGCTCGCCGCTGTGCGCGTCGAACGAGCGCACGGTGTAGGCCGCGGCGAGGACAAAGACCTTGCCGTCGACGACGGACGGTGACCCCGACTGCAAAAAGCGCGTGTAGACCGAGTCGCGAGCCGACTTCCACAGCGTATCGCCCGAGCGCGTGTCGACGCAGTACAGGGTCTCCTGAAACGAGTAGACGGCCTTGCCGATCGCCTCGTCCTCGTCGCGACGATGCTTCTCGTACTCCTCGAACTGCTCGTCGGTCCAGTCGGTGCGATTCTCGGGCTCCACCCAGGGATATGTCCGCTTCGGCTCCCGGAGGTTCTCCTTCTTGCCGCGCGAGTGGACGAAGAGATACGCGCGACCGTTCTGGACGACCGGGCTACCCCAGCCACCTGTCCACGCGGACGGGATGTCACCGACGCTCCACAGAGGCGCGAGCCCGCTGGCCGGCAGCTGCTCGATGAGCTGCGGCGACACGGAAGCGACGCCGTTGCGCTCGGGGCCACGCCACTGGTTCCAGTCACCGGCGACAAGCGCCGTGGTCGGAATCGAGGTTGCGAGAAGCGCGGTGGTCAGCAGGGCTCGTGTCATGGTCCTTCTCTGCATGGGGTGCCGCCAGGAGGTGGAGCCGCTCCTCGGCGAACCTCCCTCCTTGCCGGATCGCGCCGATGCTAACCGACCGCGGAGCCTCGTGCAGCGTCGAAGGACAAAAGAGCCGCGGATGAAAGACGGGGCCTGCGGGCACACACGCCGCAGGCCCCTTGCCCGAAAGCTGGCGCTCTTGAGCGCGAAGGGTACTTGACCTAGGGACAGTGGCGATAGGAATCACAGCCCAGGAAGGGAGCCTGCGGGTCAGGACCACAGTCCGGCGGAGAGGGCTGAGCCGGCCGTGAGCCACCTCGGAAAAGGTAGGTGAGCAGCCCGACGCCGTCGCGGACGTCGATTTCGCCATCGTTGTTGACGTCCGCGGCCTCCCGGCAGCGCGCAGGATTGCCGCCAAGAAAGAGGCGGGTGAGCAGGGACCTGGCGTCGGCGAGATCCACTGCGCCGTCGACGTTCGTGTCGCCACGAACGAACTCCGGAAGAGGAGGGACGTCCTCGGGACAGCACAGCTCGACGTCGAGCCTCATGTAGTCGACCCCCGTATCGTCCTGCACCAGGATGCCGAGCTCGGCGTCCTGGAGCGACGCCAGGATGTTCGTGACGCCGAAGGTGTCGGGAGGCAGGCTCTGCAGATCGAGGCTGATGTCCGCGGTCTGGTTGGGCCCCCAGACATTGCCGACCAGCGTCGAGATGCTCACGCCCCAAAGACGCGTCGCACCGTCGAGAAGCCAGATCGAGTCATTGCTCGACAAGGTGCTCGGACCACCACGCAGGCGCAGTCGGAGCCTCGCCGCGAGGACGAGGCAGCCGTCCGACCAGCACTCGTCGAAGGTGTGGCCGACAGCGCGATCCGTCGGCAGCACGTCGAGCAGCGTCGTGGCACCGCCACTGACCGTCGCCATCAGGCCGAGCAGAGCGGCGCTGGGGCTCGTCGTCTCGAGACCGTCGGCAAGATCGAAGTCGTCTCTCGAACCGACCCGGCACCTCGCTTCCTCACGGTCCTGTTCCTCGCAAGCGATCTCGTGGTTGCCGAAGTCGCGGTTCGGATACGACGAGCCGCCGACGAGGTTGACCGTGTGAGACACGCTCGCGGGAGCGGTCTGCACCCAGCCGCCCTGCTGCACCTCGCTGACGAGGTAGACGCCGGAGGTCAGACCCGGGAACTCGTAGCTGCCGCTCGCATCGGTGATGTCGTTCGCGATCAGCGCGCCGAGATTGTCACGGAGCTCGATGTCCCAGCCCGCAAGAGTGGGCTCACCCGGATCCTTGACGGAGTCCCCGTCGAGGTCCTCGAACTTCTGACCCGAGATCGAGCCGGTGCAGCAGTATTCGACGTCGAGCCGCAGGTAGTCGACGCTCGTGTCGTCCTGGACGAGAACGTCGAGGTCGCCGTCCTGGAGCAGCGCGAGCACGTCGGTGACCTGGTTGCCGTCAGGTGGCAGATTGGCGAGATCGAGCGAGATCACCGCCGAGGTCGGGCTCGCCCAGTTAGCGACGCCGGCGAGCGTCTCCACGCTGTAGACCCACGCGCTGGTGGCGCCGTCGCGGAAGCTGATCGTGTCGTTCTGCGACAGTCCACCGTCGGCACGAACGCCGATCTCCAGACGGGCGCCGACGACGAGACAGCCGGGCTGCCAGCAGTCCTCGAAGGTGTGACCGAAGGCGCGGTTCGAGGTCTGGATGTCGAAGGACGTCTGCGCCCCGTTGCTCATGCCCTGCATCAGCGCCAGCAGAGCAGGCGAAGGTGTCGACGTCTCGGGACCGTCGGCCGTGTCGAAGCCGTCTTCATGACCGGCCTCGCAGACGGTGATCTCGGGAGTCTCACAGCGCGGGATGTTGCCGAAGTCGAGCCGGATCGGCCCAGGGTGGTCGCTGCGGCCACAAATATCGACGCGGTGAACGACGGACTGCGGATACGTCTGGACCCATCCGGTCTGCGGCACCTCGAAGACGACGTACTCGCCGGGCGGCAGGCTGTCGAGGCAGTATCGACCTCCGACGCCGGTCGTCGCGAAGTGCGACGACATGGGTCCGAGCGCCTGGATCTCCCAGCCCGGGAGGCCGGGCTCTCCCGGATCCCGCACGCCGTTGCCGTTGAGGTCCTCGAACTTGACACCGCAGATCCGGCCCGGGAGGCAGTCGCAGCAGACGTCGAGCTCGAGGTTGGCGAAGTCGACGCCGGAGTCGTCCTGCACGTAGACGCTCAGGACGCCGTCCTGGACCAGCGAGAGGACGTTCGTGACGCCCGCGGAGTTCGGCGGCAGGTCGGCGAGGTCGAGGACGAAGGTCTCGTCGGAGCCCGATCCCCAGGAGCCGCTCGTCGACAGGTCCTCGAGGCGCAGGGACCAGACCACGCTGCCGTTCTTGTGGAGGCCGATCGCGTCATTCCAGACGAGGCAGCCGGCCCCGCCGCGCACACGGATCGTCAGTCGACCGCCGATGACGCGACACTCCTCGCGAACGTCGACCTCGAAGGTATGGCCGAAGCACCGGTTGCAGGGCAGCACGTCGAAGGACGCGAGGAGGCCGCCGCTGCAGTTCGTGAGCCGGTCCTCGAGGTCGACGCTCATGGAGCTCGGCTCGGCGCCCGCGGGATCGAAGCCGTCCGCCACCCCCCCCTCGGCGACGAGCGTCTCGAAGTCCACCGTATCCGCCTCGTCACAGTCGCGGAAGTTGCCGAAGTCGAGACCGGAGTGCATCTGACCGGCAGTCCAGTTGACGGTGTAGTTGCCGGTCACGGGAGCGATCTGCCGCCAGCCCGCCTGCGAACCCTCGCTGACCGTGTAGGCGCCGGCGCTCGGGGCCTGGTAGCTCCAGTAGCCATCAGCGTCGGTGAGGACCTGGACGCTGCCGCCGTTCGGCCCCTGGACGTCGATCACCCAGCCAGGCACGCCCGGCTCGCCGCTGTCCCGGACGCCGTTGAGGTTCACGTCCTCGTACTTGTGACCGCTGAGATCCGGAGGGCAGCAGTAGCGGACCTGGAGCTCGACGAAGTCGACCGCGGTGTCGTCCTGCACGAAGACGTCGAGCGAACCGGATGCGAGCGCTCCGAGCATGGCGGTCGTCGACGTGCCGGGGCCGGGCAACGCGGCGAGGTTCAGAGTGATCGTCTCGTCGTCTCCGCCATCCCAGCCACCCGCCACGATATCCCCGATGCGTCGCGACCACGAAACCACGCCACCCGTGCCTAGCGAGATCGAGTCGTTGCTCTCGAGCACGCAGCTGTTGGCGCGAAGACGAAGCCGCAGGCGTGCCGCCGTGACGAAGCAGTCGGCCGGCTTGATCTCCTCGAATGTGTGACCGAAGCAGCGGTCGCACACCCCGGCGCCGAGGTCGAAATCCTCCCAGAGTCCGGCAAAATTCGGACGGCTCGCCTGAAGATCGAGCCCGGGCGCGGCAGGCTCCTGGTTGCCCGGAGCGAAGCCGTCGGGCACTCCCGCGACGTGATTCGCGCTGCCCTCGGTCCCGTGCTCGCAGGGTAGGATGAGGGGGATCAGGATGGGACCGGGGCGCTGCCGCGCAGCCGGTCGAACGATGCGTGTGTCGGGAGGAATCACGTCGAGATGGTCGATCCCGACCGGACGCAGCCAGTACGTCTCGTCCGGGTCGACTCTCCGGAAACCAAAGCTCCCGTCGTCGGCCGTGAGGGCCGAATCGACGAGAACTCCCGAGCGAAGCTCCACCGGAACGCCGGCAGCCGAACTCTCACCGATGTCGACGACGCCGTTGCCGTTGAGGTCGAAGAACACAGTGCCGGTGATCGTGACGGGCCTGACATCCTGCGCCGACGCCGCGACGCCGATTGCCAGCACGAGGACCGGGACGAAGAGCGCCGCGGGCGCGCGAAGAAACCCGAGGTCGCCGCAAAAGGGCGCACGGCGACGGAAGACATGAAACAACATGGCAGCCTCCTTGTGGTGAGAAAGTCCCCGGGGCGACGTCCGAGCTCGAACGCTCGGTCACGCCGTGAGCCCCGGCCACAAGAACGATGTCGCGAGGCGGTAGCGGATAACCGGGAAACCGGGGGAACAGCGTGCGAGACGCGACGCCGAGGAGCTCACGCCATCGGTCGCGCAGCGGTTCGGGGCTGCACGCGGAAGCCCGGCGAGGAGACGCCCGGGAGCGCGAAGAGCAGCTAGCGGGGCTTCAGCTCGTCGAAGACCGACCCGGGCAGCCTCTCGCGCAGCTTGCGGATCGCCCGCTGGTACTGTACCGCCAGGACCCCCGGATCCCGTCCGACGAGCCCCTCGATCTCCCGGTACGGCAGCCCCTCGACGCCGCGGAGAATCACGAGCTCGCGGTCCCTGTCCTCGAGGCGCTCGAGGGCGGCGGAGACGACCTCCCTCGCCTCCCCCCGGAGCGGTCGGCGGGGCGATGGTGCTGCTGTCCGGCGTCGAGGGGGGCGGAGACGACGTCCGTCGCCTCGCGCCGGAGCGCGCGGCTGACGATTCCGGTGCGGTGGTCGACCAGTCGCTCGACCGGGTCGGAGCCGACCGTGGCGCCGGCACCGGAGGCGGACTCCTTGCGGGGCTTGCCGCGAATGTGCTTGGCCACCAGGTTGTCGACGCGGTAGAGGAGCGTCGTCGACAGGAACTTCAGCAGCACCGGGGTGTAGCGACCATCACGATCGGCGAGATCGGGAAGCCTCGGAAGCGCCACGAGCCAGACGTCGTTGACGATGTCCTCGGGGTCGTAGAGCGCGCCGAGGACCCGTCCGAGCCGGTAGCGAGCGCCCGCGAGGAGGAGCGGCGAGAACTTCTCGACCAGCCATTCCAGACTCGTGGCATTCCCCTTCCGCGCCCGACGGACGTGGAAGGACGTCATGGGCTGGCCGTCGTCAGGGGAATCTCGCGTCGCCATGTCACGCTCCGTTTCACCGCCCGGTATTCTACCAGGCCGGTGCGGCGGACGCACAGGAAGCCGTGACCCCGTGAGCCCCACCCTCACCGCCTGCACCGGATCGCGTCCTGGTGACCTCGGACCTGGAGCCCCGCTGGCTCCCACCTCGACCGCCTCGAGGCACCCACACGCGCCCGGGAACGGAGTGCCCGCGAGCTCCGAAACGTGCACCGACACTTCGCCCGTGGCGCCGGTGCGAAAAACCCGTGACCGACCCCGACCCGCGATGGTCTGCCGAGCGCTCCCCGAGCCGGCCCGGTTCACGCGTCGCCATCCTCGGCTTCGGCGCCCGCGCCGACCCTGCGACTTCATCCTCGGGGATCTGTCCGGGAACCATCCGGAGAACGAGGCCGTGAAGCCGTGGATCAGCATCGACGTACTGCCGTCGCGGATGGCCGCGAGGCCGGGTACGGGCTACGACGTCGCGATCAACCTCCTGCCGTGGCCGGCGTCCCGTGGACGACGTCGACCGGCCGCATGTCGGCTCCCTTTCGAAACGCGTGTGTCGTCCACTTCGAGAAGCACGAGAACCGTCTCCCCGTCACCGGCCGATCGACTCCCTTCAGCTCGCGAGATCGGCAGACAGCTGCGCGCGAACTTGCGGCGCGTGGGGTCGAAGCAGGCGAACGCCGTCACCGTCAGGACCTGGAGGCGCTGACAGGACCCGGAGCTCTCCGTGGCCGTCGCGGGGCAACGCTTGCCTCATCTCCGGTCTTGTCATAGACTCGCGAACAGCCTCGAGGTTCTGGCGGGCAACGTCTTGCGGGGGTGACCCGTTCGCGCTCGATCGACGTGACCAGACGGCCTCTTCGACCGCCCACCGCCACCCGGAACCCCCACCGCTCGAACAAGAGCCTGACTCGACTTGCAATCGACTCTCAAGAGCCTCTACGACAACATCCGCGGCGTGATCCTCGGAAAAGACGAGGTCGTTCGAATGGCGCTCACGGCGCTGGTCGCACGTGGCCACGTGCTGATCGAGGACGCGCCGGGGCTCGGCAAGACGATGCTAGCGCGGGCCATCGCGCAGTCGCTGGACTCGAGCTTCAAGCGCATCCAGTTCACTCCCGATCTCCTGCCGAGCGATGTCACCGGGGTCTCCGTCTACCATCCCGAGAAGCAGCAGTTCGAGTTTCACCCCGGCCCCGTCTTCACACAGGTGCTGCTCGCCGATGAGATCAACCGTACCTCGCCGCGTACGCAGGCGGCGCTGCTCGAGGCGATGGAGGAGCACCAGGTAACGGTCGACGGGAGCACCCACATGCTCCCGGAGCCCTTCTTCGTCCTCGCGACCCAGAACCCGATCGAGCTCGAGGGCACCTACCCGCTGCCCGAGGCGCAGGTCGACCGCTTCCTGATGCGATTGGAACTCGGCTATCCGGCAGCTCAAGAGGAGATGAGAATTCTCGAGGCGCAAACGGGGGCGCATCCGATCGACTCCCTGCAGCCGATCGTCAAGATCGACGAGCTTTGCGCGCTGCAGCGGTCGGCGCGGACGGTGAGCGTCAGCGTCGAGGTACGGAAGTACATCGTCGACCTCGTCTCCTCGACACGAGACGATCCCGACGTGCGTCTCGGCGTCAGTCCGCGCGGCAGCCTGGCGCTCATGCACGCGGCACAGGCGCACGCCTTCGTTCACGGACTCGGATTCGTGCCGCCCGACTCGGTGAAGGCCGTGGCGCCGTACGTCGTCGCACACCGGCTGATCCTCGACCCGCACCGGGAGTACACGGGCCTCGCCAGACAGGATATCGTGCGACGCCTCCTCGAGGAGACCCCCGTCCCGACGCTCCGTCATGACCAGAGCGCAACTCAAGTTCCCGGCTAACACGTCGTCGGCGATTCCCCTCATCGCGCTCGGCGCCGTCGCCGTCGCGGCAGGCTACCGCTACCACAGCGCCGGCGGAATGGCACTCGGCGCGGTCCTCGTCACCGCCCCACTCCTGCTGCGGATCGCGTTGCGTCACGCCGTGCGCCGGATGGTTGTACGTCGCCACTCCCCGGACACGGTCTACGAAGGTGACTCCGTGCGGATCTGCATCCACCTCGAGAACCGCTCGTCCCTTCCCCTCTTCTTCCCGCAGGTCAGCGAGATCTTCACGCCGGAGATCCACGCGCAGAAGGACGTGCTCTTCCCGGACCGGGTTGCGCCCGGTGAGATCGTCGAGCGGAGCTACGACGGCGTCTGCTTGCTGCCGAGAGGAGTCTACTCGATCGGACCGACCGCAATCGCCGTCTCCGACCCCTTCGGCTGGTTCCAGATCCGCAAGGAGCTCAAGGGGCTGCGCAAGCTGAAGGTCTACCCACAGGTTCACGACATCGCGGTCAAGGAGAAGCTGGGCGACTGCATCTCCCACGTCGTCGACGAGCTGACGCGTCCCTCGATCGGCGAATCGAGCGAGTTCTTCGGCGTGCGGGAGTACCGCTCCGGCGACGCGCTGCGACGCGTGCACTGGGGTCTCACCGCCCACAGAGGCTTCCCCGTCGTTCGCGAGTTCGCACGCACCTCGACCGGCGATCTGAACCTGTTCCTCGACAGCTATCGCCTGGCGCTGACCGGCGTCGGTCGCAGCTCCAGCACCGAGTACGCGGTGAAGATCGCCGCATCCTTCGCCGCAAAGGCGCTCGGTCGCGGACACCGGGTTCGACTCGTGGCGGGCGACGACGACGACCTTCACGTACCGCTCGGCGCCGGAAGCATGCACTTCCAGCGTATTCTCGACGTCCTCGTCGACATCAAGCCCACCGGCACGCGCCCCTTGACGGAGCTTCTCGAGCAGAACGCTCGCAGCGTCATCCCCGGAGCCACCGTCGTCGTCATGCTGAGCCGCTACGTGTTCCGGGATCAGCGCCTCGAGTCGATGCTCGGCGCATGGAGCCGGCGCGGCGTGCGAGTCGTGGCGATCTTGTTCGACGCAAGGACGTTCCAGAGCGTCTGGGGCCGCAGCGAGGAGATCGGGGCTGATCTCGACTCCGAACGCTGCCTGCGGCGACTCGAGGCTCGAGGCATCGAGTGCCATCTCCTTTCCTGCGGAGCGAATCTCCCGACGGTGTTCGCGAGGACGCGATGAGGCTCTTCTACGACGAGTACAGCTCCGCACGGCGAGGCGACATCCTGCTTCTCTTCTCGGACTGCCTCGCCATTCTCGCGGCCGTGCTCTTCGCGACCGGCGCGCCGTTTCACGCGCACGAGAGCCTCTGGGACGTCGTGCTGCTCGGGACGTGGGCGTTGATTCCGCGCAACATCGCGAAGTTCCTCGAGTGGCTGGGCCGACCCCACGACTTCCTGCTGGCCTTCTCGCTGTCGCTCGGGTTCGTCGTGTTCGTGACGCTGCTTCTCGTGGCCGGCTGGGAGATCCTCGACCTGACGATGGCGAACGATCAGCCGATGCGAGCGGGCACCGCGGCCCTGATCCTGGTGCTCTGGGGTTCGGGATACCTCCTCTGCCACGCCCGCAGCTACCGGCTGCACGACTTCCTGCTCGCTGCCGTGCTGCTTCTCGGACTGCTGCAGCGAATGCCCCTTCCATACCTCTGGCTGCCGCTGTGCTTCGTCGGCATCTCGCTCTCCGCCGCTTGCCGCCATCTGCTCCACGACGTCTTCGCGGGCATTCGCGAAATACCGCTGAACCTGCAGAATGTCCGCTCGCTCGCGCTGGTGTCGACTCTCATCGCAGTGGGGCTCTTCGCCGCAGTCCATCAAGGGCTCTATCCGCTGCTTGACGCCGGGGCGCAGGAGCGCGCGATACGCACCGGTGAAGGCGCCGAATGGTTCAGCTGGGGACGGGGAGCGGATGGGGGCAACCCGTCCGGATGGGGCGCTCTGATGGGCACGGGCGACAGCCGGCGAATCGACGGGCCACGACGGACCGCAGACGGCAGAACTCCCGACGGCGGGATCCCTCCCGGGAGCAGCGAGGACGTCAGCCGGCGACGCATCGGATTCACTCACCGGATCAAGCTCCAGGATCTCGCCACGCCGCGCTTCGACCGGCGCAAGGTCATCGTCGTTCGAGAGGAGTCCCCGGGCGACGAGCCACCCGCGAGAGGCCGCTGGCGGCCGAACAGCTACACGCTGTGGAAGGTCATGGCCTTCTCGAGCTTCGACGCGACGACGTCGATGTGGATCGAGGACACCGAATACGTACGCGACGAGTGGGACGAGCACGGCCGCCACGTGGTGCCACGAGAGAACACCGGGCTCTGGACCGCCAGCGTGGCTCCAGTCTGGTTGCGCATCGAAGTCATCGTGCCGGTCTTCCGCAACCTCGTCACACCCTACGCTCCGATGGAGCTCGGACCGGTGCAGACACCGGGCGGCGCATCGAAGGAGCTGTTCCTGCGCAACTCCTTCGGCGACATCGTTCCCCACCCCGCTCTCGGCGCCCGCTCGAGGTACTACGCGAAGGTTCGCCCGGCGCCGGGAGGTCTTCTCCTGCCGCCGCAGGGCGACTCACGCCCGCACCCGGATCAACGCTACCTCGAGCTGCCACGGGCCGAATGGACGCAAGTCGACCTGAAGGCGCTGGCGAGTACCATCTTTCGCGATGCCGTCAGCGTGCGGGACAAGGTGCGCGCCCTGACAACGTACTACGGCAAGCGCTTCCAGCGCTCGAACGTCACCACCTGGCACGGCAATCACGATCACCTGCGCAAGTTCCTCCTCGACGAGCGGGTCGGCGACTGCACGTACTTCTCGACCGCGTCGGCGCTGCTGCTGCGCGCGGCCGGAGTCTCGACACGGCTCGCCGTCGGCTTCGTCGGCGGCGAGGCAGAGCCCGACGGCGCCTTCTGTGTCCGCAACAGCAGCGCGCACGGCTGGCTCGAGGTCTACACGGCATCGCACGGCTGGTTCCCGCTGGACCCGACCGCCTGGGCGCCCCCCGCCCCGATCGATCCCGCCAACGCCGAGAGCCCGGGTCGGCGGGACGCCTCCTTCCAGATCGGCGACGGACCGGATGCCCGGGAGCTGACGACCGGTCGACGGCCCCGTGACCCGTTCGCGCCCGACGGTGAGAGCCCGCGAGAGCCCGGAGCCGACGACCGCGACCGGCCGGGGGACCCCTTCGCAGCGGGAAGGTCGGCGCGGAATCCGGACGACCCCGCCTCCGGGTGGCGAGGACCACCCGGACGACCGCGAGGCGACCATGGCCCCTTCGGCGGGATCTTCGGTGGCAGCTTCTTCGACGATCAGCTCCCCGGCGAGGGGCGCGCCGGTGATCCCACCGGCTTCGACATCGACCGACGGGATACGGCGGGCCAGGGCGAGGACTCCCGGACGACCCTCTCCGGAACCGGAGATTCCGGCAAGACCTCTCGCCTGATGCAGTCCGCTCTGGTCCGATCCCTGCTCGTCCTCCTCGGAAGCGGAGCCGTGCTCCTCGCCGTCGTCGCCTACCTGCGGCCCCGTCGAAGGGAGGAGAAGGACAACGACGAGGACGAGGTCGCGGAGAGCGTCGAGCCGCTCGGCCTCACCGACGACGACCCCCTGTCCGGATGGCGGCCCGCGAACGACGGCGAAGCCGTGCTCTGCGAGTACCACCGCATGCAGGTCGATCTCTCCCGGACCCGGAGCCACCGTCGCCCCCACCAGACGCCGATCGAGCACGGGGGGCGATTCAGGGGACGCGACGAGAAGCTGGACGGCGCCTTCGCTCGCCTCCATCGCATCCTCTACGCGACTCTCTACGGACGCCGGCGCGCTTCCTCCGACGACGCGAGGAACACGCGCCGTGAGTGCCGCACGATTCGCCGACACCTGACATGATGGGGTCGACACGGTGAGCAGCAACCCGGAGATCCGGCTGCGAGCAGCGTGTGACTCGGACGCGGACGGCATCATCGCGGTCATCGACCGCGCCTATCGCGAACATCCCGGCTGCGTTCTCGACGTCGATGCCGAGGAGCCCGGACTGCGCGCACCCGCGAGCTCCTTCGACGGATTCTGGGTACTCGAGCGCGATGGGAACATCGTCGGCTCCTGTGGCTACCGGCTCGAGGAGATCGACGGCAGCCGGATGCTCGAGGTGATGAAGGTCTACCTCGACGCCGACTTGCGCGGCCGCGGACTCGGCCGCCTTCTGGTCGAGACGCTCGAGAGCAGCGCCGCCCGGCTCGAGGTCGATCTCCTCTTCCTCTGGAGCGACACGCGCTTCGAGACCGCCCACGCCGTCTACGAGCGCATGGGCTTCACGCGCACCGGAAGGACGCGGGAGCTCCACGATCTGTCCGGGTCGCGAGAGCTCCACTTCGAGAAGCGGCGCTGAGCACCGGCCGGCGGCGCGTCCTCGGACTCCGGTGAAGGCCACGCGGCAGAGCCCTCCGCACGCGCAGGGGAAGTGAGGCTCCTCGTCGTGTCACCGCAGAACCGGCGGAGCACGGCCTCCGTGAAGCTCGACGGCGTCAGCCACGCGGGAAGAGCACGACCGGGGAGGCCAGCAAACAAGACCCCGGGAGCGTGACGACGGGAGCGGTCGCTGGACGGTCTTCGAGAGCCCTCGTCAACGTCGCGCTCCACGGGGTGAAGCCGAACGAGCCGGGTCCCGCGGTCCCTTCGCCGGGCTCACTTCTCGCTGCTCAGAGGAACCCTCCGGTACAGCCGCGACTTGTCCCGCTCGTAGTAGACCTTGCCGTTGATCACGGCCTCGAGCACGAACGAGCGATAGTCGAGAGGGTGGCCGCTGAGGATCAGGATGTCCGCGTCCTTGCCCGCCTCGAGACTACCGACCCGGTCGTCGATGCCGAGGACCTTCGCGGGAGTCAGCGTGATCGCCTCGAGCGCCTCGTCCTCGGACATACCGCCGCGGACGGCGAAGGCCGCGTCCATCGCGAGTGTCGAGAGGTCACGACCGGCGAGCCCGCCGAGATCGATACCCCTCTTGTAGGGAAGAACGGCGACGGTCACTCCCGCCTTCGCGAACGCGGCCGGCCGACGCACGGGCGCCATGTCGCCTTTCTCCAGCACCTTGCCGCCAGTCGAGAAGTCGAAGTCACGACCGCGCGACTTGACGAGAACCGGGATCCCCCGGGAGACGATCTCGGTCGCGATCTCCCATGCGTCGTCGGGTTGCGAGAGAACGACGTCGAAGCCGTACTCCTCGCTCAACGAGAGCAACTTCCGCACCTCCTGGTTGTTGCGCGGGGAGAACACGGTCGGGTTCTCGTTCTCCAGAATGCGGACGTAGATCGCGAGCTCTCGTGCCATCCGCGGCGGCTTCGCCTTCTTCGCCTTCGCCTCGTCCCGCTGCTTGATGTACTCCTTCGCGCGCCGGAATCGATCGCGGAGGTTGTAGTAGTTGAGAACGAGCTGACGGCTCGGAAGCGAGAAGTAGGTCAGCGCCGGCTCCCGCACGAGCATGCCCGCGAGATCGCCATGAGTGAGCTTGATGATCGCCGAGTTGCTGCCGGATGAGATCGCCCCCTCGCTGCCGAAGAAGCCGCTGAAGCGCTGATCGATGACCTGGGCCGTCGTCACTCCGTTCGCGAGAGCGATCCGCAGCGTGAGCGAGAACGGGTCGAGGCTGTTCTTCAGATTCCCCTGCGTACGACCGACACCGATGCCACTCGAGGCGACCCCCCCCCAACCCCGGGCGCCCGCCCACCCCCGTCCCC
>CAYMLL010000031.1:33318-37251 GCA_964390645.1 uncultured Planctomycetia bacterium
CGGACCTTTGCTCCCTCGGGCACCTCGATCTCGCTACCGACCGCGGTGATCTTGCCATCGGTCCAGACGACCGTTCCACGACGGATCATCGAGCGGCCCACCGGCAGCACTGTGGCGTCAACGATCGCGCTGACGACGGACTTCTCCTCCGCGTCGGTCGCCGTCTCGCCGGCGTCCGCGACGGGCTCTGACTCCGGAGCCGCTGCGAGAGCCGGTGGAACCGAACGCGGCTGAGCGACTGTCAGCACGGCGACGGCGAGGACGACGGCGCGAAGGTCGCGGATCCGCTTGTTCATCGCACGGCCTCCCCGGAGATCTCGCCGGACTCAGGATCGTCGTGAAACACCCGCCTCCCGGACACGTAGACCGAGACGAGTCGCGCGTTGCCGGCCAGAGGGTCGCTGTCGTAGACCGCGAAGTCGGCCCGCGATCCCTTCGTTAGCACGCCGATCTCACCCTCGAGTCCCAGGAGGCGTGCAGGCACCGTCGTCACGCCACGAAGCGCCTCTCGCGGAAGCACGCCGGACTTGACCATGGCCGCGAGGTGAAAGAACACGTCGCGATGACCGTCGACCGAGTCCTCGACCGGAACGAACGCGACGTCGAATCCCCTCTCGAGAAAGAGGCGCGCGGTGTTGACCCAGATGCTCGTCTCCCACCAGATGCCCATGCGAGGCTCGACGATGACCGCCCGGATCCGCTTGCGGTGCTCGACGAGGCGGTCGACGATCTCCGGTGGCTGTGGACCGGTGACGAGCACGAACTCCAGCCGGATGGGCAGCGAGTCGAGAAACGTGAACAGATGCTCGAGATCCGCGGGACTCGTGCAACGAAGGAAGGCCCTTCTCTTGCCTTTGAACACCTCGACGAGGGGGTCCGGAGTCTTCGGCTTCGCCGGTGCTCCGGGCTTCGCGGAGGACCCACTGCGGCCGGGAGCTGGTCGGGGCTTCGGCTCCGGCTCGGGCGGCTTCTTCTTCGCCTCCTCGGCCTTCTTCTTCGCCTCCTCGGCCTTCTTCTTCGCCTCCTCGGCGGCCTTCTTCTTCTCCTCGCGCTCCTTGACGATGTCGTCGACCGCCTTCTTCAGGTACTTGACACCACCGTCGTACCATGCCTTGCCGGCCGCATACCCCAGCAGGACGTACGAGGACTCGGCGAGGACGAGCTCCTTCACCTCCTTCTCCTCACCGAGCGCCGGGCGGATCACCGAAGCCTGCCCCGCGATCATCCCGGTCCCCCGATTGGGTACGATCGCGAACGACGTGTAGCCCGTGCGGCCGACGCGTCGGAGCACCGGACTCTCCAGAGCGAGCCCGACGTGTCCCTGGAGTCGTCGACCGTCGGTCGGACTGCCGTTCGATTGAGACGCTCGCCCGGCGCCGCGCCCCTGGGTGATGGCGCTGAGAGGATTGACCAGCCCGGGGACGATCACGACGTCGCCGAGGTCGGTGAGCTCGGCGCCCTCGGGAAGCTTCTCGCCGTCCTTCAGAACACTCTCGACCTCTCCTTCCCGGACAATCACGATGCCCGGCGCGATGTCGTGGGCGTCCGGCATGACCACGCGTGCCGCCTTGTACGCAGCCACCACGCCCGCTGCGGCGTCCGCCTCGAGAGGCTCCACGGCGTCGACCGGAACAACCGGCCCCAGCGCGACAAGGAGCGCGACGAGTCGTGATGCGTTTCGGCGACTGATCATTCGAACATCCCGGGAATCCGGACGCCGCAGGCGACTCAGAACCGCTGGGCCTCCTTGCGTATATCGTAAATGAAGCGGCCGTTGATCATCGTCGCGATGACCTTGCTGCGCGGATCGAGCGGCGAGCCGCTCCAGAGGACGATGTCGGCGTCCTTGCCGCTCTCGAGGCTGCCGACGCGATCCTGGATGCCGAGCGCTCGCGCGGCGTGGATCGTTATGCCCCGCAGGGCCACGTCATCACGGAGACCGAGCCGCACGGCCATCGTCGCCTGGTAGATGAGCTCCTCGGCGGGGATCACCGGCGCGTCGGTGTTGACGCCGACGTCCTTGACGCCGCCCTTGTACCACTCGTAAGCGAGTCCGCGGAATCCTCCCTTGCGGTAGTCGAATCGAAACTCGCGTGGACCGTTCATCACCTGGATGCCCCGCCTGGCTACCTCGGGGGCCATCTCGAAGCCGTCGAACGTGCCGTGGTCGATGATCACCCAGAGCTTCATCTCGTCGTGCAGGATGCGCACCGTCGAGTGGATCAGCTGGTAACCCTGCGTATGGACGACGACGGGATACTTCCTGTGAAAGAGCCCGCGAAAGAGCTCGAGACGCGGGTTCTTCGACGGCGGGCCCGGACGCTTGCCGGCCTCGTAGGCGTCCCACGCATCGGTGTACCTCTTGCCTTCCCGGAGCTGGTTGCGAATCAGGAAGTTCATGCCGATCGGCGTGCGGCCGACATCTCCGCTGCGACGCTCGGGATTACCGCCCTGCGCGATCTTCAGTGCACCCGGAAAGCGAATGACCATCTCCTCCACTGTCTTTCCGGCCGTCTTCATCAGCGTACCGAAGCCGCCCATGTTCGTGCCGCTTCCGGGGATGAAGAGGATCGTCGTGACGCCGCCGGCCTGAGCGCGTTTCAGCAGGGCGTTCCCCGGCACGATGTTGTCCAGCGTCCGGAAAGCCGGATTCGGCGGATAGACCATGTCGTTGAGGTCCGTGCCGCCGATGTGGGAGTGCAGCTCGACGAAACCGGGCACGACCCACTGGCCTCTCGCATCGACGACCTCGTAACCGTCGGGAGGCGTCCAGTCGGCACCTGGCCGATCGATGACCTTCTCGATCTTCCCGGCGCTGACGAGCACGACACCGCCGTCGTGGACGCCACCGGTGACGGTGAAGACCTTGCCGCGCGTGATCGCGAAGCTGGAGCGATCGGTGTTCGAAACCTCCGCCGGCTGCGCGCTGACGCGCGAGGCAAGGAGCCCGATGAGCAGAGTCGGCAACGCCAGTCTCTTCAAGTTCTCACTCCTCTACCTGCTTCGCGAGCTCATCGACACCATGCACGAGACGACCGTCGACGATGACTCCGAGGACCCGCGACGTCACGGCGAAGGGCTCGCCGGAGAGGATGACGAGGTCGGCGTCCTTGCCCTTCTCGATCGAGCCGACTCGGTCCGCGACGCCGAGCTGCTTCGCCGGGGTCGACGTCATCGCCCGCAGAGCCTGATCAGCGTTCCAGCCTTCGCGCACCGCGTAAGCGATCTGCAGCGGCAAGAGACGCGCACCGGTGGCCACGCGCGATCGCAGCCCGATCGACACCCCCGCCGAGGTGAACTCCCGCGGCCAGTTGACCGTCTTGTGGTCCTGCTCGACGATGAACGGCGCCGAGAGGAACACTCCTTCGGTGCGATTGCGAATAACGTCGAGAGCCTTCGCAAGATCCTTCTCCCTGCTGATCGACGCGAGCCCCGCGACGAGTACGCGAGCCCCGTACTGATCGCCGAGGAGCTTGACGGTGCCCGTCAGGCTGGAAAGGTTCGACACCTCCACGAGGGCCGGGACCTCCTTGTCGAAGACGGCGCGGAACGGAGCGTAGGCGTCGTTCTCCTTGGGTGGATCGTCCGCAAACTCGGCGCCCTTCTTCTTCGCCTCGTCGCGCTTCGCCTCCCACTTCTTCCACGAGTCGTGGTACGCCTTGGCGCTCTTCAGCGTGCGGCTCGATACCCCGCCGAAGTGCAGCGCGGCAAAGGGCTCGATCACCGCCCGATCCGGGTCCGCAGCCCCGAGCTTGAGAACGGAGACCTGACCGGAAACGTCACGGCCCGGAGGCGGAGTGATGACCGCCGTCGTGATACCTGCACGAATCAGCACGCTCAGAGAAGGATCCTGCGGATCGATCGAGTCAACGAGCCGCAGCGATGCGCTCGAGGTCGCTCCCGAGCTACCCGCACGCGCGCCGTGACCCGGCC
>CAYMLL010000032.1:0-37109 GCA_964390645.1 uncultured Planctomycetia bacterium
GTTGGCGCCGTCCTTGGAGCTGTGCTTTGATCGGTCCTTGGTTCCGTCGTTCGATCCTTACTTCGACCCGTCCTTCGACCCTCCTGTGCCGCTCGATGGTCTGATCCTGCCGCCGGAGCCTCCGGCTCTTTCCGGTCCGGGCCACTTCGAGGATTCGCCGGGTGGCCTGCCCGCCGAGGAGCCAGCGGGAGAGCCGCAGTACCGGATTCACCGCGTTGTCCGGGGTGACAGCTTCTGGAAGATCGCCGAGACCTACCTCGGCAAGGGGCATCGCTATCGGGAGATCGAGAAGCTCAATCCGACGATCGTCCGGGACGGAGGCGGCCTCGACATCGACATGCAGGTGAAGGTGCCGCTGGAGCGCTGAAGCCGATCGCCGGCCGACGCCGCCCTCAGCGTCCTGGTTGCGCAGGTCGGCTCGTCCAGGCTCGCGAAGAACCGCGAATTCTACGGCCATCCGGGGGCCAGGCGCTTGTCTCTTCACGGTCGATTCGCGTACGCTGGGCACGTCGAAAGGGCTTTCGTCGAAATGGCAGGACCCCGGGACGACCGATGAACGATCCCCTGGCCTTCTGGGACTGGTTCCTGGCCAACGAGGAGCGCTTCCAGCTGTTGAAGGACCAGCAGGCCCCCGAGCTGCTCGACGAGATCGAGATGCGGCTCGCGCAGGCCCATCCCGAGCTCTGTCTGGTCATCGAGTCGGGTCTCGACGGCGCTTGCGAATTCATCATCACCGCGGAGGGTAATCCCGAGCTCTTCGACGACGTGCGGGAGTTCGTCAGCGCCGCGCCGTCGGTCGAGGGCTGGCGCGTCGTCGCGTTCAAGCCGCCGCGGGGCTTCGAGTTCGAAGTCGACGTTCCGACCGGGTCGCTGCCCGTCTGCGAGCTTTGGTTCGTGCCGCTGCAGTCCGAGACCCACCCCGACCTGCTGGGCGTGCGGTTCGGCATCCCGGGATACGACGAGGGGCTTCGCGACGACTACCTCTTCGCGTGCTACCAGATCCTCGACCGGGGACTCGGCGAGCTGGCCGCGTTCGAGGAGATCGATCACATCGAGGTCGCCGGTCTTCCGAAGGACCCGCAGGCCGAGGGTTTCGTGCCGCTCGGGCAGTTGCCGGACGTTATCGTCTGGCGCAAGACTCGCACGGAAATCTGAGGGGGTGTTCCGACGCGGTGCGCACGGACCCGTCGAGGAGGGACGTACGGTATCCTCGCCTGGAGACTCCGGAGCTTCGTGGGCAGATTTCGGTTTGCTTGCACGCGTCCTGGGGATCGTGGTCGACCGCCGAGCCGATGCCGATGAGACGCCTTGGAGGAGATTCTCGGACCTCTCCCCGTAGTGCCCTCCGGCGGCGCTAGCTCAATATGGCGGCGCAATTTACCGATAAGGATATGGGGCGCTGAATTTCCTGGAGGAGGGCTTCCGCTTCGGGTTACTTTGACGTTCGGGAGTCCGTCGAAGTGGGTTCTTCGGGGTTCCGGAAGAAGAAGTTGAAGAGAGGTGAGGGCGTGAGGACATCGTCCGAGATAGCGCTCCCGAACGACCGCATGGCCGCTGCGTGTGCGAAGGGCCATGGAGCGAGTCCGGGTGCGACGAAGCTGCTGGAGGAGGCCAGTCGAGTCCATCTCGTCGGCATCGGCGGAACCGGTGTGCGGGGGCTCGTGCCGATTCTCCTGGCTCGTGGCATGAAGGTGTCCGGTTCGGACGTGTGCGACGACCCGCTTGCGGCGCAGTATCGCGAACAGGGCGTCATCTGCTCGGTCGGCCATCGCGACGAGAACCTCGATCCCACCACGGACCTCGTGCTGATCTCCGCAGCGGTCAGGGACGATAACCCCGAGGTCGTCGCGGCCAACAAGAACCGCATCCCGGTGATCAAGTACGCCGAGGGGCTCGGGTTCCTGATGTCGCAAAAGCAGGGGATCGCGGTCGCGGGAACACACGGCAAGACGACGACCACGACGCTGATCTCGCACATCCTCCTGGACTCGGGAGAGGACCCGTCCTTCCTCATCGGTGGCGAGTACTCCGCGTACGGCGGAAGCTCACGTGCCGGCAAGGGGCGCCACTTCGTCGCGGAAGCTTGTGAATTTGATCGCAGCTTCCTGAACCTGCGGCCGACGGTCGCCGTGGTGACGAACATCGAGGAGGAGCATCTCGACTACTTCGAGTCGCTCGAGGACATCCAGCAGGCGTTCGAGGGATTCGTGTCGTTGCTGCCGGATGACGGGCTGCTGGTCGTCAACGCCGAGGACGACAACTGTGGCTTCCTCCTCGAGGGGCGTCGTCACGCCGTGGAGACCTTCGGGCTCCTGCCTGGTCGAAGTGACTGGTGGGCCGAGGATATCGTCCAGGAAGGCGAGCGTTCGACGTTCACGGTCCGGTCGCGAGACGGGTCCTCGTTGCGTGTGTGCCTCGGGGTTCCGGGGCTCCACAACATCCGGAACGCGCTCGCGGCTACGATGGCGTGTGCGCGGTCCGGCGTCCTGTTCGACAGGATCGAGTCCGCGCTCGGGTGCTTCACCGGCGTTCGCCGGCGATTCGACGTGCTCGAGCGGGACCCTGTTACCGTCATCGACGACTACGCCCATCACCCGACCGAGGTGGAGGCGCTCGTGCACTCGGCGCGCTCGGCCTATCCGGGACGGCGGATCCTCGGTGTTTTCCAGCCCCACCAGCATTCCCGGCTGCGACGTCTGCTCGGGCGCTTCGCCGTGGCACTGGAAGGATTCGACGAGATTCTCATCACCGACGTGTTTCGCTCGCGGGACGGCGACGAGGTCGTCCGTGCGATCGATTCGAGCGCGCTGGTCGACGCGATCCGCCGGCGTGGCAAGAGTTGCCGCGATACACCGCGCTTCGACGCGGTCATCGACGAGCTCGACCGGCTCGTCCGACCGGGCGACATCGTCGTCTTCATGGGTGCCGGAACCGTGACGCAGCTTGCGCGTCGGTATGCCGAGCATGTGTGCGGGAGCGCTTCGACGGCGAGCGCATGTGACGTGGAGTGACCATGCAGCTTTCGGAACTGACCTCGATGAAGATGGGCGGGGACGCGTCGGAGTTCCACGTCCCGCGGGACAGCTCCGGGTTCGAAAGGCTCCTCGGTGAGCTCCGTGGACGCCGTCCGTTCATCCTCGGCGGCGGCTGCAATACGCTCTTCCCGGACGGGCGCTTCGACCGTCCGGTCGTCTCGACCGCGAAGCTGAAGAAGGTCGAGATCGATGGCGAGAGCGTTCGCGCCGAGGCGGGTGTGCGCCTCGACTTGCTGATCCGTCAGTGCATCGCTGCCGGGCTCGGCGGCCTCGAGGGACTGGTCGGCATCCCCGGCACAGTCGGCGGTGCGACCGCGATGAACGCGGGTGGTCACGGCGGCAGCTTCGGCGATCGCGTCGCGGAGGTCGGGCTCTTGCCGCTCGATGGCGGCAGTCTCGTTCGTATGCCGGGCCGCGAGATCCCCTGGCGGTATCGCTCCTGGAACCTGGCGGGTCTCGCCGTTGGATGGGTGCGCCTGGCGTTGGTGCGAGCCGACGCCACCGAGCTACGCAAGCGCGCGCGCCAGCTCTTCCTGCGCAAGAGCCGGACCCAGCCGCTCGCTCATCCGAGCTCCGGCTGTGTCTTCAAGAATCCTCGGGGAGGGTCCGCCGGCGCGATGATCGAGAGCCTCGGGCTCAAGGGTGAGCGTCGCGGCGGGGCGATCATCTCGGATCGCCACGCCAACTTCATCCTCAACGAGCGTGGAGACGGCAGCTCGGCTGATGTCGTCGAGTTGATCCGCTTCGTACGCGAGAGGGTGCGCGAGTCTTGCGGAGTCTGGCTCGAGACGGAGATCGTCTTCGCCGGGGAGTCGCCGCTCGACGCTACATCGCCTGCCGCCACGGAGAGCCGATGAGCAAGAAGTCCCGAACGCGATCGAGGGCGGGGGCGAGGAAGACATCGCTGCACGATCGCCTCGTCAACGGTCTCGGCAAGCTGCCGACGTTCAAGGTCTGCGGGGTCTGCGCCATGGTGCTGGTCGTGCTTGGCGGTCTCGTATGGGCTGCCCTCGAGGCACGAAAGCGCGTTCAGGATGACGAGCGCTTTTTCTTCGATCAGTGGACGCTCGAGCTCGGCGAGCTTCCGTGGTGGGTGACGCCGGAGATCGAGGGGGATCTGAGGGATGCGTACGGCTCGGAAGCGAGAGAACGCATCAGTCTCTTCGACGACGGCGCGCTGGACGATCTCCGCATGAGGCTCGAGCGCTCACCGTGGGTACACTCCGCCACCGACATCGAGCTCGTCTATCCGACGTCGGAGCGTCCGGGCAGCATCCGTGCGATGCTCGTGCTGCGTACGCCGATCGCGATGGTCCAGATCGCCCACGAGTGCTATCTCGTCGACGCGGATCAGTTCCGGCTCGGGGAGCCGTATTCACCCGGTGCGCAGCCCTGGTTTGCCGTGCCGCGCCTCATCGGCGTCCGGGCTGACTGCGCGGTTCCGGAGCAAGGCGAGCCGTGGCGCGCCGGCGACGTCGTGCAGGGACTCGGCGTCGCACGCGTTCTCCGGGACAACCGCATCCAGGCAGACTTTCCGCGCCAGCCGCTCGACGCGATCGACGTCTCGAATGTCGAAGGACGCGTCACGGGTGGCGCCAGCGAGGTCGACCTGATCTTCGGCGGACGCATCTTCGAGTGGGGGCGGTCACCGTTCTCCACGAACTCGCAGGCGCTGTCGATCGGCAAGAAGCTCCGCAACCTGCGGCGAGTCCTCGCCGACCCGCGCTTCGAGACGGCACGGGTCGTGTCGCTGTACACGACCCCGCTGGTCGGATCCTGACCGATTCGACTCTCCCCGGCAGGCTCCGGGCGCATCGAGCGGCCTCACGCCGATCGTGGTCATCCCCGGAGGAGGCCCCCGTTCGGCCTCGCGAGGGGGGAGCCCGTCGTGGCTGCGGTCCGTCGCCTGGCGGCGTCCGGGGTAGCCAGGGCGTCTCTGACGCCCGCGAGGGATCAGCTCTCCGTGACCGGATACAGCACGTCGAGCACCTCGGCGATCTGCTCCTCCGTGATGTACCCCAGCTCCAGGAGAACCTGTCCGAGCTGCTTCTCCGCTCTTCCTTCGACGCGCAGGCGCGCCTGGTAGGTGAGGGACTCGTACAGCTGCTCCGCCGTGACGAAGCGTTTCTCGAGCGCCACCTCGCCGAAAAACTTGTAGCGGTCGCTCAGCGTGTTCTCTGCCGGCATGGAAACTCCTCGGTCCGCTCCTCGGTCCGCTCCTCGGTCCGCTCCTCGGGGGGCTTCGGCAGCCACGGTTCCCGGTCCGGCAGCGACTCTCCATAGAAGTATCGTCCGACGGGTCCGAATTGTCCACACGGGGGCAGGGCGTCCCTGACTACGCGTGCCACAGTGACAGGCCGCCGGCTTTCGAGGGGTCGGATCGCTGCCGTTTTGGCAGCGCTCATCTGCCGCGGTCGCGCGGAAGCTGCTGGCTCGCAGGTGTCTGGGCGGTGGTATCTCGTTTGCTAGGAATCCCGGTTTCCACCCGGAACTCCAGCCCAGCAGGTCGTTTCAGGAAGCTACCGAGATGCCGAAGAGTCCCAAGCAGATCGCCTTCGACGATGAAGCCCTCGCCGCCTCCAAGGCGGGAATCGCGAAGCTGGCCCATGCGGTGAAGACCACGCTCGGTCCGGTCGGACGCAATGCGGTGATCGACCGCGGCTGGGGAGAGCCGATCGTCACCAAGGACGGGGCCGCCGTCGCGGAGGAGATCGAGCTCACGAACGCTTACGAGAACATGGCCGCGAAGCTGGTTCGCGAAGCGGCCGAGAAGACGTCGAAGGAGGCGGGTGACGGGTCGACGACGTCGACCGTGCTCGCCGAGGCGATCTTCAACGAGGGATTTCGCCAGGTCGCCGCGGGCGTCAGCCCGATGGTGCTCGCGCGGGGCGTGCGTCAGGCCGTCGACAGCGCGGTCGGGACGCTGAAGAAGCTGTCGACTCCGGTGAAGACCGGCGCTCAGGTGCAGAGCCTCGCGACCGTGGCCGCGAACGACGACAAGTCTATCGGCAAGACCATCGCCGACGCGATCGCCAAGGTCGGTGAGGATGGCGTCATCACGATCGAGGAGGGCAAGGAGGTCGAGTCCTCCCTCGAGGTCGTCGAGGGCATGGAGTTCGATCGGGGATATCTTTCCCCTCACTTCGTCACCAACCCCGACAAGATGGTCTGCGAGCTGCAGAATCCCCTGATCCTGATCTTCGAGGAGAAGCTGGGCAGCCTGCAGAAGATCATCCCGCTGCTCGAGAAGGTTCTCGCCAGCAAGCGATCGCTGTTGATCGTCGCCGAGGACGTCGAGGGCGAGGTCCTTTCGACGCTCGTCGTCAACAAGCTCAAGGGGGTGCTCAAGTGCGCCGCCGTCAAGGCGCCCGCCTACGGCGATCGCCGCAAGGCGATGTTGCAGGATCTCGCGATCCTCACCGACGGTACGGCGGTCTTCAAGGACGTGGGCATCGAGCTCGAGTCTCTCGAGCTCGGTGATCTCGGCAGTGCCGAGAAGGTCCGCGTCACGTCCGAGGACACGATCATCGTCAACGGCGGCGGCTCGGCCGACGCTGTCGAGGCGCGGGCCGGGGAGATCCGTCGCGAGCTCGAGGACACCGAGTCCGAGTACGACCAGGAGAAGCTCCAGGAGCGTCTGGCGAAGCTCGTCGGTGGCGTCTGCGTGATCCACGTCGGCGCGGTCACGGAGAGCGACATGAAGGAGAAGAAGTCGCGCTTCGAGAGTGCGCTCAACGCGACGCGTGCGGCTCAGGAGGAGGGCATCCTCCCCGGCGGCGGTGTCGCGCTCTTCCGGGCCGGGCAGGCGCTGTCGGGGCTGGAGGGCGACTCCGACGAGGAGCAGGCGGGCATCGACATCGTGCGCAAGGCGCTCGATCAGCCGGTTCGCCAGCTCTGCGAGAACTCCGGCGTCGAGGCGGCGTCGGTGACGCGCGTGCTGCGCAAGGAGCGCAGCAGGTCGATGGGCTACGACATCCTGCGCGACGACTTCGTCGACATGCTCGAGGTCGGCGTCATCGACGCTACCAAGGTCGTCCGCTGCGCGCTGCAGAACGCGGCCAGCGTCGCGACCCTGCTGCTGACGAGCGACACGATGGTCGCCGAGATCCCCCAGCCCGAGGAGGACGACCACCACCACCACCATGACGACGAGATGGGCGGCATGGGCGGCATGGGCGGCATGGGCGGCATGGGCGGCATGGGCGGCATGCCCATGGGAATGTGAGAACCGGATCGGTCTGACGTCACGTCGGGTCACGAAGAGGCTGGGCGGCGGCACGCAGCCGCAAGGAAACGAGACATGGCGAAGCAACTTCTCTACGACAACGACAGCCGGCAGAAGCTTACCGCCGGGATGCAGAAGCTCGCGAAGGCCGTTCGCGCCACGCTGGGTCCCTCGGGCAAGAACGTCATCATCGACAAGAGCTTCGCCGGCCCCGTGACGACGAAGGACGGCATCTCGGTCTCCAAGGAGGTCGAGCTTCCCGACCCCTTCGAGAACATGGGAGCCAAGATCCTCAACGAGGTCGCCTCCCGCACCAACGACGACGTCGGCGACGGAACATCGACCGCCGTCTGCATCGCGACTCGCATGATCGAGGAAGGTCGCACGTACGTCGTCGCCGGCGGCGAGCATCCACTCGACGTGCGACGCGGCATGGAGAAGGCGGTCGAGAAGGCCGTCGAGTCGATCTACGACCTCGCCATCCCCGTGAAGGGTCACGAGGACGTGCGTCACATCGCCTACATCTCGAGCAACTCCGACCAGCAGCTGGCCGACCTGCTCGCGGAGGCGATGCAGAAGGTAACGAACGACGGCGTGATCACCGTCGAGGAGAACAAGGGCACCGAGACCTACCTCGACGTCGTGAAGGGACTGCAGTTCGACAAGGGTTTCGTGTCGCCTTACTTCATGACCGACCCCAAGACCCTCTGCGCCGAGTACGAGGACCCGCTGATCCTCTTCTTCGAGAAGAAGATCTCGAACGTGCAGGATATCGTCCCGCTGCTCGAGAAGATCGCGGCGGCCTCCCGGCCGCTGGTGATCTGTGCCGAGGATGTCGACGGTGAGGCTCTCGCCGCCCTCGTTATCAACAAGCTGCAGGGCGTGCTGCCCGTCGTCGCCATCAAGTCGCCCGGGTTCGGCGACCGTCGCAAGGCGCTGATGGAGGACATGGCGATCCTCACCGGCGGCCAGTTCATCTCCGAGGACCTCGGGCTCGGGCTGACGAACGTCGAGATCGAGCACCTTGGTCAGGCCAAGAAGGTGACCGTCACGAAGGACAAGACGACGATCATCGGCGGCGCCGGGAAGAAGTCGGCCATCGACGAGCGGCTGACGCAGATCAACACGCAGATGGAGCAGACGACCTCGACCTACGACAAGGAGAAGTTCACCGAGCGCAAGGCCAAGCTCGGCGGCGGCATCGCCGTGATGTACATCGGTGGTCACACGGAAGTCGAGATGAAGGAGCGCAAGGACCGCGCCACCGATGCCCTGCACGCGACGCGTGCGGCGGTGGAGGAGGGCGTTGTCCCCGGGGGAGGTACCGCGCTGATTCGTGCCGTCGCGGCGCTCAACGACCGCAAGGACATGCGTGTGCGTGGCCGCGGGGAGGGGTACGGTGTGGATATCGTGTCGGAGGCTCTCGAGGAGCCGCTGCGACAGATCGCCGAGAACGCCGGCTACGATCCCGGCGAGGTCGTCGCCGAGGTCGCGGATCGCAAGGGCCGGGTCGGCTTCGACGTGCTCACGGGCGAGTACACCGACCTCGTCAAGGCCGGCGTGATCGACCCGGCGAAGGTGGTGGTCACCGCCCTTCGCAACGCGGTCAGCATCGCCGGGCTCAACCTGACCACGAATGTACTGGTCACGGACGTACCCGATGACGGGGAGCCCGCGCTCGGGGCCGTGATCTGACGATGAGGGACCGTATGCACCCGGCGTGCGTGACGGACTGAGCTTGATGGGCCGTGCGCTCCGGCAGGCTGCCTCCGTCGAGGTTCCGCTGCGAGGCTGCTTCAGAACCCGCGCCGTCGGCTCGGGGCCGGTCGAGGCCGAGCGAGGCGAGGCCGGCCGACGAGTCGATCTTGCGGAGTCGATCGTCGAGGGGGCCCAGCGAAGCAGTCGCGCCGCCGTCCGAAGCCGGGACGGAGTCTTGAGACAGCCTCTGCGGCTCGGGCGCGGGTCGCCTCTCGGAGGGCAGCGCGGGTTGCGGTCCGGTGTCCGAGGGGGTTGTGGTCCGGTGGCTGAAAATGCCGAAGATGCGGTGGACCTCCACTTTCACCCCGCTCCCGAGAGCCGGTAAGCCACACCATGGGGAGAGCAAGCTCCGATATGTCCCAGCAGGACTACTACGAAGTCCTCGGAGTCTCCCGTGCCGCGGACGCTGCGGAGATCAAGAAGGCATATCGTGCAAAGGCGATCCGCTTTCACCCGGACAAGAATCCCGGCGACGAGGAGGCGGAGCGCAAGTTCAAGGAGGTCTCCGAGGCCTACGATGTCCTGGCCGATGACCAGAAGCGTCGGCTCTACGACCAGTACGGCCACGAGGGCCTCTCGTCCCGGGGCTACGGCCAGGGCTTCTCGGACGTCAACGACATCTTTTCTCACTTCAGCGACATCTTCGAGGGCTCCCTCTTCGAGGGGCTCTTCGGCGGCAGTGGTGCCGGTGGCGCGCGTCGCGGCGGCGCCGGTCGGCAAGGTCGACGTGGTGCCGATCTGCGCGTCGATTTGCGGCTGACTCTCGAGGAGGTTGCGACCGGCGTCCACCGCAAGATCGAACTGCGCCGTCAGCGGGCCTGCTCCACTTGCGGGGGCAGCGGCGCGAAGCCGGGTACGTCGCCTCGCAGGTGCGCCGGCTGTGGCGGACATGGTCAGGTCGATGCCGCGTCCGGCTTCTTCACGATCCGTCGTACCTGTCCGGAGTGCCTCGGGGCGGGGTCGATCGTCACCGAGCACTGCGACGACTGTGGTGGCGAGGGGCGCACGCCGACGAGTCGCGAGCTCGAGATCGACGTCCCGGCAGGCGTCGAGAACGGCAATCAGATTCGCATCGTGGGGGAGGGTGACGAGGGGATGATGGGAGCGCCCGCGGGGGACCTCTACTGTCGCCTCTTCGTCACCACGCACCGGCTCTTCGAGCGTTCGGGGAACGACGTGCTCCTCGAATTGCCGGTGACGTTCAGCGATGCCGCGCTGGGCACGAAGGTCGACGTTCCAAGCCTCGACGGCACGACGACCGTCCATGTTCCCGCCGGTGTGCAGAGCGGTGAGGTCATCAAGCTCAAGGGCAAGGGCATCGCCAGCCTCGAGGGGTACGGTAAGGGACACCAGCTGGTGCGTGTCGTCGTCGAGACGCCGCGCAAGGTGTCGGGCAAGGCGAGGAACCTGTTCGAGCAGCTTCGCGAGCTCGACGGCCACAAGAGCATTCACCCGGCCCGACAAGGGTTCCTCGACAAGATCCAGGAATTCCTCTCTGGCCTCGGGTCCCGCGGTCGGGAGGACGGACAGTCGTGATGAGCAAGAGCGAGACCAGGGCTGACGATGACAGCTCCGTCAAGGACGGGGTGAAGGACGGGGTCAACGACGGGCCCCGGAACGCTCCCGGCGACGACGAGAGCCGGGGGGCCGCCGAGGAGCCTCAGGGTGCCACGGGAGGCGCTACGGTCGGAGACGACACGACCGGCGATGGGGAGGCTGATTACGTGCCTCCCGACGAGGACGGGTACAAGATGCTCATGGAGAAGGCCGCCAAGGCCGACCTCTACCTCAACGAGCTGCTGCGCGTCCGGGCCGATCTCGACAACTACCAGAAGCGGGTGCGGCGCGAGCGTCCGTCGTGGGAGGCCACGGCCGTGCGAGGCCTGCTTCGCGATCTGCTTCCGGTTGTCGACAACTTCGAGCGAGCGCTCCAGAGCGCTTCCGAGGACTCGACCGAGGATTCGACGATCGGGGACGCGGAGCCCGATGCCGATGCGGCCGTCGCGGACCCCGCAGGCTTTGCGGACGGCGTTCGTATGATCCGCCAAATGCTGCACAAGGTGCTCGACGACCACGGTGTCGAGGAGATCGAGGCGCTCCACAGGCCCTTCGATCCCGAGGTTCACGAGGCGGTCTTCGAGTTGCCGGTTCCGGATCGTAAGACCGGCGACATCATCGATGTGCAGCAGAAGGGCTACGTTCATCGTGAGGTGGTCGTCAGACCGAGTCTGGTCGTTGTCGCCAAGAAGGTCGAGCCTGCCGCGATCGAGGGCAGCGAAGGCGATTCGACTGCCGAGGACGACTCCGACCGGCGAGGGGACTGAGTCCGCGAGGTCGAGGCCAGCATGCCAACCTACGAATACGAGTGCGCCGGCTGTGGCGCCGAGGTCGAGATCTTCCACGGCATCTCGGACGGGCCGAAGCGCAAGTGTCCGGAGTGCGGAAAGCTGAAGCTCAAGAAGCTGATCTCGAGTGGCGGCGGATTGATCTTCAAGGGCTCCGGCTTCTACATCACCGACTACCGCAGCGACAGCTACAAGAAGGACGCCAGCGCCGACAAGGCGCCCTCTTCCAGCGAGTCCTCCTCGAGCAAGAAGCCGAGCGAGACGTCGAGCAAGACGTCGAGCAAGAAGTCGACCGAGTCTTCCTCGAGCGAGACGTCGAGCCCGTCGTCTTCGAGCAGCTCCGGGTCCGGCAAGAAGGGCTCCGGCTGAGAGATGGCCGCCGCGATTCGCTGTCCGAGCTGTCGTGGGGAGCTCGAGGGCCGTCCGCGCACTTTTCCCTTCTGCTCGAAGCGCTGTCGTGACGTCGACCTCGGCCGCTGGTTCGAGGGGGGGTACGTCATCTCCCGTCCAGCGGGGCTGGAGGAGTCCGACTTCGAGCTGCCCGAGGCGCGTTCCATCGTGCCGGACGAGGAATCGGACGAGGACGTCTGACAGGGCCGTCCGAGGAGGCGCCGTCCGAGGAGGCGCCGTCCGAGGAGGCGCCGTCCGAGGAGGCGGTTCGAGCCGGGGAGGCGTGTCCTTCGCAGGGGAACCAACCCCGACCGCTGATCACGCCGTCAGCGGCCGTCAGCGGGGGGCAGGGCTCGACCGACCTCGCGGGGGTCGACGAGAGGGCTCGGGGCACGACGTGGATCCGACGAAGCGGATCGAGAGGGTCCATCCGGCGCGATAGCGGCCATCCCGTTCGGGTCCAGCCACTGCCGGAGCTGGAAGAGGCGCCGTACGGTCTCCGGGCCGCCGCCTCGATCCCGAACGAGAGGGCCTCGATCCCGGACGAGCGGACTCGCCCCGGGCATCCGGCTCACCGTCGCGACGGACGGGTCAGCGGCCGAGGTCCTTCGGCAGGCCCTCGTCCTCGTCGAATCCGTTGTCGGTCTCCTCCATCTCCTTGACGCTGCCGTCGGTGTAGAGGACCATCAGCACGTCCTCATGGCCGCCGAACTCCTCGCTGGAGATGTACTTGTCCGACGACAGCGGAGCCATGCGGTCCGGTTTCGCCTTCTTCTGGGTCCACGAGTAGTCGAGCGTGTCCTCGTCGAGCACGAGCTTCTCGCCCTCGGCTGGCTCGTCGGCGAGCTCGGCGTCCCCCGCGGGACACTTGAACAGCTCCGGACTGAGGCCCTTACCGAAGCGTGAGTCCAGCAGCACGTTGAGTGCCTCGTGGGCGCGCACGTCGGACCCGCCCTTGACGCGCGGGAACGCATACTTCTTGTTGGCGTAGTCGGCGGCCGCCGGGTAGAACTGGCGCAAGTTGTTGGTGCACTGCACTTTCCAGGCGTGGCCACGGCCTCTGAGGAGGACGGGGACGACGAGCCCGGCGATGATGGCGATGATAGAAATGACGACCAACAGCTCGACCAGCGTGAACCCGTGACGCCGGTTCTCCAGTCGGTGCATGAGAAACCTCCTTTCAGGGGGATTGTGTGAGATCGTACAGAAGAAAGGGAGCCGTCAAGACAGGGAGTCGAGATGACAGGGAGTCGAGATGACAGGGAAACGTGGAAGCCGCGGGAGACCCGACCCGTCGCCGAAGGCCGCAACGGCCCAGCGCTCACGAGCGGGTCCCAGCGAACTTCCGCTGTCCGCTAACCGCTAAGACCCGAGACACGAAACTCCGATTCATGGCCCGGTCGAGCCGGGTCTTCCACGGGAGACTCTCACCGGTCAGGACTCCCGGCTGAACGCCTCCTCGGCTCACCCCGCAGACGATCGCGAACCGACAGTTCCGTCCCAGCGGGTTCGTCGGGAACCGCACAAAGGCCGAATGTCGAGCGCCATCGCAGGAGCCACGACGAACGAACGGTACGTGCTGGACGGACCGCCGGTATCATAACACCGCCCACACTGGCGTACAAGTTGACGCCTGATCCGGCCAGTTGACGCTGGAACCGGGGGCTCCGGGCTGCCGGTTCTTTGACAAAGGGGGGTGATGCTGCCTACAATCGCGTGCTAGAATCGGTCTGTGCCCGTGGCGTCACGACGCTCCGGTAGCAGAATCGACGAGCCCTCCTGATCTTCCAGGCGCTTTCAGAGATTTCCGCGGTTCTCGTGTCCGCCGTTCGGTGGACGGGGAAGCTGTCTCTCGTCGTCCGGAAGGGTTCGGGTCGGCTTGACTTCCAGGCTCGAGGAACCCGCTGCGCAGGAAAGAGCGACCCAGGACATGCACCGCAAATCAAGTGATCGTATCGGGGTCCGTCGTGGGGCGCTGCTCGGCTTCGTCGTCGCATGCGGCCTCACAGCGGCCTTCTCCTCTCCGGTCTCGGCGCAGGAAGATGGTACCGGAGCGGAGCTCAAGGAGGAGATCCTCGACGACGCCAACGTCGCGAAGCGTATCTCGTGGGTGCTCGAATTCAAGCCTGTGAAGGTGCGCATGGTCACGCCGCACCGCGGTCCGCAGAAGGGCAAGACGTACTGGTACCTGGTCTACCAGCTCGAGAATCGCTCCGAGGAGGACCACGACTTCTACCTCGCCATCAGCGCTTCCGGTGACCGCAAGAAGAGCTACTCGGATCTCTTCCTGCCGTCCGTCGAGCGTGCGGTCGAGTACCAGGAGAAGGTCATCCTGTGGGGCAAGACCGACAAGTTTCACAAGATCCTCAAGGCTCGCCAGCACACGGATCGCAAGTACTCGTACGAGACGATCAAGGCCGGCGAGAAGCGTCTCTGCGTCGCGGTCTTCAATCGCTTCGATCCGGACTCGAAGAACCTCACCATCCGAGTCAAGGGTTTGACGAACGATGTCGAGGTCCTGCGTGGCGAAGGAGGCGACAGCGATACCGTTTTGCGACAGCGCGTTCGCGTTATTCACGTCCGACGTCCGGGTGATGAGTACGAGTTCGGCGGCGACTCCTTCAAGCGGATGCGGACGGAGTGGATCGAGGAGACAACCACGGCCGAGATACCGAAGGGTGATTCCTGATCGCGGTCGCGCGCCGGTAGCACGCGCGGTTCGAGCGTCGGGGAAGGGACGCGGCGGAGCGAGCTCGGAGGCTCGCCGCAGCCGAGTCCGGAGCAGGTGCTCGGGGCCGGGAGAATTCGTCGATGCAAGACGCGCATGAGGTCTACTTCCGTACGCTCTCGCGTGAAGAGCAGCACCTCGTCGCCCTCAGGGAGCTTCTCTACGAGGGCTCCTGGGAAGAGATCATGGTCGATCTGAGGGCCCGTAAGGCGGGAAAGCCTCATGTATTCAAGCTCGAAACCCGAATTGATGAAGATCTTCTGCGTATAGAGAAGCTGCGATCTTACGAGTCCGATACCGGGGTCGATCTCGGGAGATACCTTCCCCGGGAAGGTCTGTCGGGAGCCGGAACGGCCGGCAATTGACTCGATCGAGAGGTAACTGACTCGATCGAGAGGAACGGGAAGCGATCAGGTTGGGAGGAACGGCTCTGCCGAGCGGCTCTCTCGAGAGTCCGTACGGGTTTCCGGAAGCACGGCAGGGTTCGCAAAAGGAGAAACGATGAGCGTGTCCAGTCCAGCGTTGCGTAGCTTCGTGGCGGCGACGGTTTGTCTCGTGGCAGCAGGCTCTCTGACGCTCTGTGGGACCTCGTGCAACTCCCTCGAGGCGCCGGGTTCCGCCGAGGCTTCATCGGCGATCTCGTCCGTCCCGGGCAGCGGGCTTCGCCTGACCGAGTCGACCCTGGCGAACCACGGTCTCGAGGAGATCTGGTACCTCGGCGAGATCGCGGCGCACCGCGGCAACGCGGGCGTCCACTCCACCCACCTGTTGCCGGAAGGCCTCTTTATCGTCACGACGCCCGCCAAGGCGAAGGCGAAGAGGCACTTGATCCGTTTTCACCGTCAGAGTGGCGAGGCGATCTGGTACGAGGATCTTCCGGGCTCTCCGAAGTTCCGGCCCTTCGCGTACCACTACCCGCGGGAGACCGGCAAGGATCCTGAGCTCTTCTACACGCACGGCGACAACGTGATCTGCCTGGATCTCGACAGCGGTCGCAAGATGTGGTCGACCAACCTCTCGATCCCGATCTCGACACCCCTCGTTGCCAACGAGACGATGATCTTCGCCGGCTCGGACCTGAAGAAGTGTTTCGCGATTCCGAAGAAAAGGACGGTCGAGGCGTGGACTTACGTCACCGGCGGCCGCATCGAGTCGGCGCCCGTTCTCGCCGGCGACAAGGTGGTCTTCGCGTCGCACGACGGCCACATTCTCGGGCTCCTTCCGCCGACCGGCTTCGACACGATTCGCTCGTGGGACTTCGCCACCGGCGCACGTGTGCGCGCGGACATCGCGGTGTTCGATCGCTGGGTCTTCATCGGCTCCGAGGATTACAAGCTCTACTGTCTGCGGCTGGACGGCTCGGTGCAGTGGAGCCACGTCGCCGAGTCGCGCATCGTCGACGAGCCGGTCGTCTACCGTGCGCGTCCGAACAAGGACTTCGTCTACGTGATCTCGGATCGCGACTCGCTGAGCGATACCCCCAGGAGACTGCTGGCGATTCCGTTGCCGCGCAGCGACGCCGCGAATCGAGGGCAGCCGGCCTGGACCGTCGACGACGTGCGCAAGGTGGTCTCGATCGGACGCGAGAACCTCTACGTGCTGATGGAGCCAGGCTCCTCCGGCCAGCGAATCCTCGCTGCCCTCGACCTCGAGACCGGCAAGGAGAGCTTCCGCCTGGATCTGGAGGGCTGGAACTTCGTGCCGACGAATCATGCCGACAGCGGCCGCAATCTGATGGAGCGTGGTCGCATCTACCTGATCAGCCAGAGTGGAGTGATTCAGGTCCTCGGCGAGAAGCTGCAGTGATTCGAGCCCGGCGGCGTGCTCGCGGTCGGGAGGTAGAGACGCCCGTCTTCGATGGCCGGTTCCGAGCACAGCCCGTTGTCCGTCCTCGAGGAGAGTCTCCGGGGGCCCCTCGACCGCGTTCGCGGATTCAGCCGCCTCCTCGTAGCGTGCTCCGGCGGCGCTGACTCGACCGCTCTGGCCCTTCTCGTCCGCGATGCGGCGGCACGCGCCGGCGACGATGCGCCGGAGGTGTTGCTGGGCCATGTTCACCACGGCATCCGTGGCGCGGAGGCCGACGCCGACTCGACGCTCGTCGAGTCGCTGGGTCGATCGCTCGGCAAGCGGGTGCTCGTGGAGCGGCTGTCGCCGGGCCGGGCCAGTGAGACCGAGGCGCGAGAGCGGCGCCTCGACGTGTTCCGTCGGTGGGCGCGGGAGCACGCTCTCGATGCGATCCTTCTCGCCCATCACCGGGACGACCAGCACGAGACCATCTTGCTGCGTATCTGTCGGGGCACCGGCGTCGAGGGGCTCACGGGGATCTCCGCCATGCGTCCGCTTCACGGCGCCGGACGCGCGACGCAGCTGTGGCGTCCACTGCTCGAGGTGACGCGGGCGGAGCTTCGCGCGTTTCTCGAGACGCGAGGCCGGTGCTACCGCCACGACTCGATGAACGACGATCTCTCCGTGCCGCGCAATCGAGTCCGGCACGAGGTGCTCCCCCTCCTGGAGGAGCACGTCCATCCCGGCGTCCGCGGGTCCCTCGATCGTCTGTGCGCGCAGGCGGCGCGGGTCGAGTCGGGTCTCTCGTGGATCGGCGGGCTTCTCTACCAGCGAGCGCTCGTGGAGGAGGTCGACCTCGCGATCGCGCTGCGCGCAGACGTTCTCCTCGACGCTCCGGACACGGTGCGCCGGTCGATCCTGCGGCATGCGGAGCGGCGGCTCGAGCCGGGCTCGCCCACGAGGCTCAGCGAGGTCAGGATGTCGCTCCTCAACCGGCTCCTCGACACCGGCAGCGAGCCGCGGGGCCGACTCGATCTCGGTGGAGGGCTCGAAGTCGAGGTGTCGGCCGGACGGGTTTCGCTGCGGCGTCCGGCGCAGCAGTCGGTCGGCCCCGCAAGCTCGATTCCGGACTCGCTCGAGCTGAGGATCGACGCCGGCGAGCTCGACTGGCGGGGCTGGGGCCTTCGTGCGTCGAGCAGCGCCGACTGGCGTCCGTCGGCAGATCCGCTCGAGGAGTGGATCGACGAGCAGGCGCTGGGGGGGCCTCTGCGCGTGCGCTCGAGACGGGAGGGCGACCGATTCTGGCCGCTCGGAAGCTCCGGGCACAAGAAGCTCAAGGAGTTCCTGCGGGAGCGGGGCGTCGAGCGTGAAGCCCGTGATCGACTGCCGGTCGTCACCGCGGGCGACGAGATCGTCTGGGTCGTCGGCGAGCGCATCTCGCACGGCGTCCGTCTGCAAGAAGAGACGGTGCGCGCGATCCGGCTCAGTGCGCGAACTCTCCCGGCGTGAGCTCTCGAACACGGAGCTTGCGAAACTCGAGCAGCCCGTGCTCGGCCTGGATGCCGATGTGGCCGCGGGCGTTCTTGACGTTGCGCGCCGTCGTCACGAGCTCGCCGTTGAGTCGCACCGACAGGGATTCACCGACGCAACGAATCTCGTAGTGGTTCCAGTGGTCAACGCCGAGGTAGACCTCGCGGATCTTCGCGATATCGGACTCGTGATCGTCGTCGTCGAGGCCGGGACCGTCGTACGGGATGATCGTGGCAAGCGGTCTCGCGCCGTCGAGATCGTCCATGCACTGAACCTGGTAGCCGTTGTCCGGCCAGCCGTTGTCGTCGTCCCTGCTGGTGGGACCTGTGCGCACGAAGATGCCGCTGTTCGCCTTTGGCTCGAGAAAGCGGAAGTCGAGCTCGAGCACGAAGTCACCGAGCTCACGCTTCGACCGCAGCCACCCCGTGCCCTTGTCGACGAGGATGACACCGTCGCGCACGGAGAACCGGGCGCCGTTCTCGATGCTCCATTCCGAGAGATCCCGTCCGTTGAACAGAGACTCGTGGCGGCTGTCGATCGACGGTGAGGGGGGGATGGTGCAGCCGAGCAGGGTCGAGACGGCGAGAACGGGGAGCGGGTATCGCATCGGGGTTTCTCCGGTGGGAGCGGCTGGAGAGCCTGTCTCCTCAGGCTCCTGGTCTGCAGACAGCGGATCACAACCGCCCACCGGGAATCAACGGGCAGTTTCGCCGCCTTCGCTCAACCCCTCGCCTTCAGCGAGGTTCTCCAGCGGTTCTCCAGGGCCGTCTCACCGCCGGTCCGGTAGCGCTTGCCGAGTGCGTCCTCGACGGTCAGTCCCAGGGCGGTGATGTCGCGCAGGAAGTCGATGAAGCGCGCAACGCTCTTCTTCTCGATCAGGTAGCGAACGAGCGAATAGCTCTGCGCGTAGAAGATCTCGACCTCGCCCGCGGGGTACGACCTTCTTCTCAGCAGATCGCGCAGGGGTATCAGCTGCCCCTCGTTCCTTGCGTCGAGGCAGATGCGGTCGTAATGCCGGTGCATGTACGACGGCTCGACGAAGACCGCGAAGCCCTCGTTCGCCCACAGCGGCAGGTCCCGCGGGTAGTTGAGACGGTGCAGCAGGAGAGCGTGAGCGATCTCGTGTCTCAGCAGACCGTCGGCGAGTCGTGGCTGCCCCTGGTAGGTGCAGATCCGGTGCTCGCTGAGCGCGCCGCGTCTGCTGTCGACGCGGTGAGCTGCGCCGGACCATTCACCTACATCGACCTCGGCGACGTACTCCTCCTTCGAGGGGAAGATGCGAATCGTGCAGCGGCTCCGCCAGTGCGTCGTGCAGCCGAGCTGACGGAAGAGCTCACCGTACGCTTGCTCGGCGACAAAGGCCACCTGACGCCCGATCTGTCGGTTGCGGTGCTGCACCTCGAAGTGCGGGGTGCGGATCTTGCGGAACTCGCCCTGGACGCTGTCGAGGACAGCACCCTGACGGAGACGAGGGCCGGACCGCCTCTGCTTGACGGTGCTGAATTCCGCG
The DNA here is from genome assembly GCA_964390645.1 of uncultured Planctomycetia bacterium. GTDB lineage: Bacteria > Planctomycetota > UBA8108 > UBA8108 > UBA8108 > CAYMLL01. Next base: position 19,307 of record CAYMLL010000032.1, read on the forward strand.
CGTCGCCTCAGATCGTCGATGACCTGCCTCGGTCTCGATGGCGCGGGCTCCCCGAGGATGGCTGCGTAGCGGACCGCGGCACGTGCGGTCTCGCCGCCGGCGTCATCCGCGAGCGCCAGGAAGAAATTGAGCGTCGGGTCGGACGGCGCGATCTCCAGACCCTGCCGGGCGAGCTTATCGACCTCGTCGAAGCGGTCCTGCTCGACGAGCGTGGTGCAGAGCTCGACCTTGCACTGTACGTAGACGTCCCGGATCCTGTCGACCACGGTCGGCTTGATCGCCAGGGCCGCGTCGAGCCGCTCGGCGGCATCCTCGAAGCGTGAGCGTTCGTGAAAGGCCTCGGCCTGCAGAATGAGGCCGCCGGCGAGCACGTTCGTGAGAGCTTCACGCCGATCGGGGAAGGTGTCCCGGACTTTCTGCAGGCGCCAGACGCCGCTCACCAGGTCGCCGCTTTCGATCTCGGCGCGACCCCGGCGCTCCTCGTGAAGTCCGTCCGCGCGCTCGTCCTCGATGAAGTCGATCCCGGATCGGACCGCCTCGTTCCCCGGGCTCTGGCGCTCGAGCTGGTGGTAGATGGCGAGCGCCTCGGCGTAGCGCCGTCGCTTCGTGAACTCGCCGGCGAGCTTGAATCGGGCCTCGGAGAGCTTGCGTTCGACGGGCTTGAACCCGGGGTGCTCGCGGAGAGCCCGCGACAGCGTCTCGACCGCCTGGGCGTAGTCGTGCCGGAGGATCTGCTTCTCGCCGATCTCGAGCAGGTACTGTCTCGGCCTCTGGCGGCGGATCGTGGAGACCTGCTCGTGCTTGAGCTCCAGGACGCCGCCGGGGAAGCGTACGACGATTCGCTCCTCGTTCTCCTCGAGGACCTGGCCCTGTATCTCGGCTCCGTTCCGCAGGACGACGACGTCGGCGTGGACGGCATCGGGGCCCGCGACACCCAGAAGCGCTGCGAGCGCGACGAACGGGAGGCGCAAGGAGCTTGCGGGGGGCAGGGGAAGCGAAAAGCCTGCGTTCTTCATCGGGTCCACCTCTTCTTTATCGCCCGTCTTGCCGCCGGACTTGACTTGACGGCGCGTGGCTCGGGACAATACGGCGATGCCAGACCCCCACGATCGCTACGAGAACCCGCTGGCGGCGCGCTACGCCAGCGAGGACATGCTGCGTGTGTTTTCGGCCAACAACCGTTACCGGACCTGGCGGCGGCTGTGGACGGCTCTCGCCGAGGCGCAGGCCGAGCTCGGCCTCGAAATCCGTCGCGAGCAGGTCGAGGAGATGCGGGCGAATGTCGAGAACATCGACTACGACCGCGTGGCCGAGCACGAGAGCGCCCTGCGTCACGACGTGGTCGCGCACATCCGCGCCTTCGCCGAGGTAAGTCCGACAGCCGGGCCGATCATTCATCTCGGCGCAACGAGCTGCTTCGTCACCGACAACGCCGACGTCATCCTGCTGCGGCAGGCCCTCGGGATCGTTCGTGGCCGTCTGGCCCGTTCGCTCGAGTGTCTGCGGGACTTCGCGAACGGGCACCGCTCGCTGCCGACACTCGCCTACACGCATTTTCAGCCGGCGCAGCTGACGACGGTCGGCAAGCGGGCCTCGCTCTGGGCGCAGGACTTGTTGCTCGATCTCGAGGAAGTCGAGCACCGTCTGTCTCGCTTGCGCTTTCGTGGGGCCAAGGGCACGACGGGAACACAGGCGAGCTTCCTGCGCCTCTTCGACGGCGATTCTGCGAAGGTGGAGGAGCTCGACCGTCTTGTCACCGAGAAGATGGGCTTCACCGAGCGGTTCCGCGTCACCGGTCAGACCTACTCGCGCAAGCAGGACGAGGGTGTGCTCCAGGCGCTGTCGGGTATCGCTCAGTCCACGCACAAGATGAGCAACGACGTGCGCCTTCTGCAGCGGCTCGGTGAGCTCGAGGAGCCCTTCGGCGAGAAGCAAGTCGGCTCCTCCGCGATGCCCTACAAGCGCAACCCGATGCGCAGCGAGCGTATCGCGTCGCTTGCGAAGCACGTGATCTGCGAGGCGCAGAACGGCGCGTGGGTTCACGGCACGCAGTGGTTCGAGCGCACGCTCGATGACTCGGCGAACCGTCGCCTGTCGATTCCGCAGAGTTTTCTCGGCGTGGACGCGATCCTCATCCTCACGGTCAATGTCGTCGACGGGCTCGTGGTCTATCCTCACGTCGTGCGTCAGACGCTCCAGGAGGAGCTCGAGTTCATGGCGAGCGAGAACCTGATGATGCTCGCCGTTCGCGCCGGCGGCGATCGTCAGGAGCTCCACGAGCGTATTCGCGACCATGCGATGGAGGTCACGCACGCCAGGCGTACCGGCGCGAAGGGAACCAGCCTCCTCGAGCGGCTCGCCGGCGACCCTCTCTTCACCGCGGTGAAGGACCGCCTCGAGGAGGTTTCCGATCCAGCTGCCTACATCGGCCGCTCTGTCGAGCAGGTCGAGTCGTTCCTCCGGGACGAGGTGACACCGGCGATTGATCGGGTGCGCGAGGCCGAGTCCGCGGCCGGAGGCGGTGACGGCGGGTCCTGGGACCTGCGGGTTTGAGCGTCTCGCGACTCGAAGGGCTCGTCATCCTCAAGTCGAGCCGCAATTGCCGTGTCGAGACACCGGACGGCGTCCTGCTCTGCTCCTTGCGCGGCAAGTTTCGCGACGCGGACAGGAAGCGTTCGCCGGTCGTTGTCGGCGATCGAGTCATCATCACCCCCACGGCCGACGGCGAGGGCGTCCTGGAGGAGATCCTGCCGCGACGAACCGAGCTTCGCCGCGCACGGGCGCAGGGCGGGCGTGACGGTCCGGGTCGCCGCAGACATCCGCGGCGCGGGAAGGCCGGCGGTCGTGCGCTCGTGGTGGCGGCGAACGTCGACCAGGTGCTGCTCGTCCTCGCCGCCGTGGCGCCGCCGCCGCGCTGGACCCTTGCCGATCGCGTCCTGATCTCCGCCGAGCTCGAGGAGGTCGACGCGGGCATCTGCGTCAACAAGTGGGACCAGACGACGGACGAGCCCGAGGAGGCCGAGTATCTCGAGGAGTGGCTCGAGCTCTACCGTGGCCTCGGCTACGCGGTCTTTCGCTCGAGCGCGGTGGAGGGCTCCGGCATCGACGAGCTGCGCGACTGGCTGCGCGGCAAGATGACGGTGCTCTCGGGTCATTCCGGGGTCGGCAAGTCGACGCTCCTCAACGCGCTCGCTCCGGGGCTCGCCATCCGCACCGGCGCGGTCAACCGGATGACCGGCAAGGGTCGTCACACGACGACGGCGGTCACCTCGTACCGGCTCGGCGAGACCGGCTACCTGGTCGACACTCCCGGCTACCGGGAGTACGGGCTGCTCGACCTGGAGGCTCCGGACGTCAGCCGCTTCTACCGTGAGTTCCGTCCCCTGCTGGGTGGGTGCCGCTTCAAGGACTGCATCCACGTCGAGGAGCCGGGGTGCCGTGTCCTCGCCGCTCTGGAGGCGGGTGAAATCGACGCGCGGCGGTACGGAAACTACCTGCAGATCCTCGAGAGCCTGTGAGGGGCAAAGGCCGGGGAAACTCCTCGCCGGAATCCCGGGTTGCGATCCAAGTCCCGGCAGCCAAATGCCTTGGGACCGCGGGCCGGCGAGGTGCTAAGCTGGCCCTCCGGAGGCGTTTTCTGCGCAAGATCCGGCGGATCCGGATCGTCCTGCTGGCGGGCGGTCGAGTCAGCCGAGCCGATGCCCCGATGCGAATGAGATCTGACGACCGGGAACTCGTGGAGCGAGTGCTGTCGGGAGACGGTGTGGCGTTCGAGGAGCTCGTGGGTAAGTACCAGCGCCTCGGCGGGGCCATCGCCTTCGGGATTCTCGGAGACTTCCAGCTCGCCGAGGACGCGGTTCAAGACGCCTTCCTCAAGGCGTACAGGTCGCTCGCGGCGCTGCAGCAGCCGAGCAAGTTTCGTGTCTGGTTCTCCGGAATCGTCCGCAAGAGGTCCATCGATGTTCTCCGTCAGCGACGCAGACCCATCCAGCGAGCCTCGAGCCTCGATGCTGCGGAGCGAGCAGCGGACAATCCGGGAGGCGAGAGCCCGAGGTCGAGCTCTCTGGCGAGCGACGCGCGCCGTTCGAACGACGCAGGGCAGCGGCCGGCAATCGAGCGCCTCGTGCGTCGCGAGGAGCGACGACAGGTCCTCGATTGCGTTGCGCACCTCTCGCAGGAGGACCGTGCCGTGGTCGTTCTGAAGCACATGGACGGACTCTCGTACAAGGAGATCGCCGAGGTCACCGGGTCCACGGTTGCAGCCGTCGAGTCGAGGCTCTTTCGGGCACGCCACGCGCTGAAGCGGAAGCTCGCGCGCCTCCTCGAGAAGGGCGATCCCGATCCGGGCTCCTGAAGGACGAAGCACGAAGTCATGGACGATTCCGGTCACGATTGCGAGACGACGCGCGCGGCGCTCTGGCGGTACGTCGATCGCGAGATGCCCGCTCGTGAGATGGCGTGGATCAGCGCGGGCCTTCGCGATTGCGAGGACTGTCGTCGCGTGTACGAGGAGCTTGCGAGGCAGTCGCGTCTGCTGAGCATGGCGTTCTCCGAGACACCGTTCGGCGGCACGGGCTTCGTGGCGAGGTTCCGGGAGAGAGCGGCCGAGGAGCGGCTCGGCAGGGTGCATCCGCGCCGTCGAATCGGCTCGATCCTTCGTCTCTTCGGCGGCACGAAGGCCGAGGGTGCGAGCTCGGGCGATGCGGCTCTTGGCGCCGGGGGCGTTGACGAGGTCTTCGAGGATCTGATCTCGGAGTGCGGATCGAGCCGGCGGCGACGGTATCGGAAGCTCGCGGTCGCAGCGGCATTCCTGCTCATCCCCACGGTCATCGCTCTCGGTATCTACCTCACCGGCAGCGGTCTTGCGCCCCTCGGTCGATACAGGGTCGACGGTGAGGGCTTCGTCCGCGTCCTGGATCTTGAGAACGGCTCCGGCGGCATCCACTCCGACGCCCAGCCGAGCGGTCCGTTTCACGCCGGGATGCGGTTCGTCGTGCCGGCGAGGACGACGCTGAAGCTACACCTCGGCGAAGGCGTCGCCCTCGTCAACGCGGCCGAGATCGAGATCGTCGGTCCGGCCGAGTTGCGGATTCCGCGAGACTCGACGGTGGGGGAGTTCCTCGGTCATCTCGAGCGTGGCGAGATGCGTGCGCTCGTAGCCACGCGCTCGGTGGACGAGAGCTTTGTCGTCAGGACCCGGCACCACGGCATCAAGGTGATCGGCACGGAGTTCGTCCTCGAGACCGACGGGCACCGCACGAAGCTCACGGTCACCGAGGGCAAGGTGGCCTTCGGGCATCCCGGTGTCGACGGCAGGATCTACGACGAGCACGTCGTGCACGCGGGCGAGTCGCTCGCCCTGGCCGCCGGGGGCACTGATGCGCCGGCCGCGGTGAGCTCCCGGACCGGCGTGGGGAGCGACGTGGGGGAGGAGCCGGCAGCGGAGGCAGCGTCCGCCCCGACCGTGGTCGAGCCTCCGGTGAGTGCGGGCCCGCGAACCGGTGAGCCCGCGAGAGCCGGCAAGCCGGTCACCGGGGTCGGGCCAAGGGTCGATCTCGACAACGTCGTCGGGCCGGGAGCGGGGTCGTCGGGTCCGGAGACGCGGGACGGCTCCTCGGGCCAGGAGCCTGCGCAGGGAGCACCCCATCGACCTGACGGAGGCCGCAGTCATCGTCCGCGCGATGGTTCGCAGAGAAATCCGGACTAGGTTCCGGCCTTCCTCATCGTCACGCGACGCAGCTTGTTCTTCTCGAAGTAGCAGTAGCGATCGGCGTAGACCCACTGTTTGTAAGTCTTGCCCGCGAATTCCCGGTCGTGGACGCGATCGGCGTAGCCCAGCGCCTGGACGACCTCCTGGGGGGTCATCCCCCCGACCACCTCACCGCGGGACGCGAACACGGCGTACTGCTCGGCGGTGTAGCTGCGGACCAGCAGATCCTGCTCGCCGCTCGTCTGCAACCGGTAGATCACCGCGAGAAAGTCCTTTTCACGGCTGCTGATCCAGACCGAGCCGTGCTTCTCGAAGCCCTGCAGGGTCTTGAAGTCGTCATGGGTCATCCACTCGCCGCGGAACTTGCGGCTCTTCAGCGAGTGCAGCTTCCGGAGGATCTGCCCGTTTCGTGGGAAGCGTTCGTCGAGATCGGCGAGAAGCTTGACCGTCAGGCGGGTGTCCGCGGTGATCTGGTGAGCGCGATCTGCCAGCTCGAGCCTTCCGGCGACGTCGCCGCTGTCCAGGCCTGTGGTCTCGAGGCCGATGGCCTCGAAGATGGCGCGACCGGCGAGGCGCTTCAGCTCGGGCTCACCGAAGTGCGCTGCGGTCTTCATCACCCGCTCCGCGAGGCGAAAGAGACGGTCGCTGCCGACCATGTCCTGGGCCTTGAGGCGGTCGATCTCGGTGGCGAAGAGCACCCTGGACTCGGGTGCAGCGGTGACCCGGATCACCTCGAACACCGGCCAGTGTTCGGACGTGGGTTCCGCGGGGTCTGCGGTCGAGTCGGGCGCGCTCTCGACGCAGATCGCGTCGAAGGTGAGGTTGCGGTGGTCCGCGGAGATCGACAGGATCCCGCGTCGGGGAGCCGGCCGACGTACCCTGAAGTCGACCGGGCTCTCGAAGAGCCGTACCTGATCGTCAAGCAGCTCGACGTAGGCTCCCGAGACGCGGATCAGCTCGCCCGCGGGGATGCTCTCCGATTCGATCTCCTCGAAGGTGAGGGTCCTGGCGTCGTCGGGTGCGGCGTGCAGCGCTCCGGCGATGAGAAGAGCTCCGATCGTCACCGTCGGGGCGCGAGGTTGTCGGTGTGGGTTCACTCCAAGATCTCCAGAATCTCGATCGCTCCGGAGTTGCAGGCGACAAAGATGCGATCCTTCGTTACCACCGGAGGGACGCTGACCGGCGAGTCCGCTCGCCATGACCACCGCTTCTCGCACGTCTTCAGGTCCCACACGGACAGCAGTCCATCGGCTTGGGTGGCGTAGAGACGGTCGGAGGCCATGGCGATGCCGCCGAGACGGTTTGTGCCAAGGCTGAACGACGGGCCGACCTTCCTCGCCGTCACGTCGACGCGTGTCAGCGTGCTCGCCTCGGAGGCGACGTAGAGTCCGCCGGCAGACGGAAGCAGGGAGTGGATGGCTCCCTCCGTCACGCGTGTCGACCACGTCAGTCTTCCCGACCCGGCCGACAGCAGGTGCAGGAAGCCGTCCCTGGTCGGCACGATGACACCTTCGGGAACGCCCAGAGGATCGACGACGACCTCGTCGCTCAGCTCGCGTACGAACGCGAGGCTTCGCCGGATCGTCGAGTAGCCGTACACGTGGCTGTCAGTGCTGCCGACGACGAGCAGCTCGCCGAGGAAGATCGGGCTGGCGACGATCTCGTTCTCGGTCATGAAGGCACCGACGGTGACGCCGGTCTCCTCCTCGACGATGGCGACCTCTCCGTGAAGCGACGCGACCGCGACGTGGCTGCCGTCCTCCGATGTGATCGGAGCGGCCAGTACCGGTCCGCGTACGACAGCGCGGATCCAGTGCGGGGCGCCGCTTCGGCCGTCCAGGGAGGCGAGCTCTCCGACGACCGTGCTGACGTAGATCTTGCGTCCACGGACGTGAAGGTCGGAGAAGCGGTCACCGAAGCGTCCGACCTTGCGGGTCCAGGCGACATCTTGCTGCTCAGGATCGAAGGCGTAGATGTTCCCGTCGCGCGATGGGACGATCAAGAGCCCCGAAGATTCGTGGAAAGACTGGCGGAAGTTGCTGCGCAGGACGTATTCCCAGCTCGGCTTGCGCTCGAGTCGGAAGTGGAGGCTGCTCTGCTCCGTCAACCGGAGTGTCTCGACGTGGTCCTCACAGCCTCGAAGCGAGACCCGGAAGCTCGCCTCGACACCCGGTGCGTGGCGAAATACGAGAGGAGTGACACCGAGGTCGCTCTCCCCGCAGACGACCTGGGCGCCGCTCGGGCTCGATGTCAACTGCACGGGCAGCAGGATCTCTCGATCCGCGGTGAAGGTGCTGCCCATCGCGACGGCCTTCGAGAGCAGATCGTGGGCAGTCTTGAAGTCGCCGGCCTTCTCCGCTGTGCGTCCGTCCTCCAGGAGCTTCTCGAAAGTCCGCTTGGTGTCCAGTTCGTTCTGGCGGTGTTGCCACCGTCGTAGGTTCGCGAGCTCCTCGTTCTTCTGGACGAAATTCGTCTCGATGGAGCTGATCCGCTCGAGCGCGAGCTTCGCCTCGGCTGTCTTGAAGCTCCAGCTGTATCTCGTGATCAGTCCCTCGTAGGCCTGTCGTGCGCGACCGAACTGACCGGAGCTCAGCGATATCTCCTCCATGCGTTGTGCGTGGACGAACGCTTCGCGGGCCTTGAGCTCGTAGACGAGCGGCACGACCGTGCAGACGATGAGGAAGATCAGCGAGATCCCCGCGACCGTCAGGCGACGATTGCGTCGCCGCTCCAGCTTCCTGCAGAGCACGACGAGCACGGCGATCTTCTGTCGCACGTCCGCGCGTTCCGGGTCGAGCTGGAGGATGAGGCGGAGGATCTTGATCTGGTCCTTCACCTTCTTCTGCCGCTCGAGCGCCGACTCGATCTCCTCGTAGTACTCCGTGGCGCGCGCCGTGTCACCGGCCTTGTGGACGAGAGTCGCTATGTTGATTCGCAGATTGAGGTCGTCCGGGTCGAGTCGTGTCAGCGAGCAGAGAAGATCAGACGATTTCTCGGGGTCGTTGACTTCGTGCAGACTCTCCGCGAGCAGGTTTCCCGCCCAGAGCGCTTTCTTGACGCTCTTCACCTCGACGAAGGACCTCACCAGGAGCTGCAGGTCGTCAGCTCCGGGCCGCAGACTTGACGGGAGTCGCTCGGCGAGGTCGGCCGCGTGGATCCAGTCACCTTTCGATGCTTGCAGGCGGAACGCGCAGAGGAAGGCCTTGTTGGCCGCTTCCTCCTGGTAGAACCTGGTGTACACGTCGCCGAGGCGCACGTAGAACTGTGCCTCTTCCGGACAGAGCTCGGTCGCGTAGCGCCAGTAGTTCGTCGCCTTGGCGAGCTCGTTCTCCTCTTCCGCGAGCTCGGCATGGTTGCGAAGCTCGTGGAGAGAAAGCGGCCGGATGGCCCTCGTCGTCAGGAGGTCGTAGATTGCCTTGCAGCACTCGAATCGCGTTCCCGAGAATTCGTTGCACGCGTCGGCGACGGTCGTCTTGCCGTCGATGAGGGCGTGGACGTCGGCCTCGGTGGAGCCTTCCTCCGGCGGGTTCTTGCCCGTCGTCGCGTAGATCTCGTGAAAGGTCCGGATCTGCGAGCCGATCATGCCCCACTCGTCCAGCCGGCGCAGGCCCTCCATGATCACGCCGTTGGGGCTGATCGTCAGGTCGACCGACCGCAGGAGCGCATCGAACATCTCTTCCGGACAGTGGTTGAGCTCGAACTCGAACTCGCCCTTCTTCCACAGGAAGAGGTCGTAGATCTCCTCGAGGACCTTGTTTCGCAGTGCTTCGAGCAGATCCTCCTCGCTGACGAGGCCCTCGTCGACGAGGACCTTCCCGAGCATCGTTCCGCCGGTCCTCTGAGCCTTGAGCGCCACGACGAGCTGCTCCGGCGTCAGCTTGCCCTCTCGTACGAGAATCTCGCCGATACGTGGCGCGACGGGAGCTTCATGCGAGACCAGCTTGATCTCGCCGTTCTCGAAGAAGACGAGCTTCGTCGCTCCATCGGGCGCGCGGATGGTCAGCGTCCCGGTGTGGTTGTTGACGGCGAGTGACTGAAAGACCTCGCCCAGACTGAACCCGGAGAGATTCCCCTTGAACATCGGAAACCTGTGACCGAATGGACGCCGTGTTTCGTGCAAGTTCTCGCCTTGACCGCGCTTCGTGCGATCGCGGACGAGCCTGGAGTCTGTCGATCGACCTGTCCCGTCGTGGACCCCTGGCCACTGAAGGGCTCAAAAACATACCCTGCCGGTCACGTTCGTTCAAACGGACCGGCCGGCGTCGGCGACTTATCAGGCCTGCGGACTTGCCGTAGATCTCGACCGCATCGTAGCTTTCGAGCGAGGCACCGTGCCCGGGGAACCGACATCGTGCGTCGGTCGATTCCGAGTTTCGAGGCGGAATCCATGGCGAAGCTCGACGAGAACCTGTTTGGCCGTATCGCCGTTCTCGGTGGATACGTCACGATGGCGCAGCTCCGGAAGTGCGTCGCTCCCTCACGCTCGGCCGGCTCGAGGTGGCACATCGGCGACCTGCTTCTCGAGAAGGGCTACCTGTCGCGTCAGCAGTTTGACCAGATCGATGATATCGGTCGCAAGAAGGCGCGCGTCCTCCGGCGCGACCTCGACGAGGCTCGGAAGGCCGATTGCGAGTTCGGCGTGCTGGCGCAACAGCAAGGCCTGATCGATATCGGCGTGCTCGAGGACGCGATTCTCGAGCAGCAGCGTCTCGACGGCCTCCATCTGCGCGTCAGCCTCGCGGAGGTTCTGTTCACGAGCCGGGCCATGGAGGCGGAGGCGACCCTCTCGGTCCTGTCGAAGCAGGGGCGCAGGGTGCTCGGGTGTCCCGGGTGTGACGGTCTCTACCGTATCATCGGGTTCGAGGACGGGCTCACGTACCGGTGCCCGGATTGTGGGGTCCCGCTCGTCCAGCCCGCCTTCCTGGACTCCATGATCATGGACGCCGTCCTCGAGTCGGAGGGCGAGTCGCAGGTCGGAGCCGGTGGCTCCGGCGAGCCGTCGACGGATGGAGTTCCGTTGACGCCCGAAGGACAGGCGCTGGGCAACCGACCGTCCGGATCTCCGGTGCCGGGCACACCGTCTCGAACTTCCCGGTGATCGGGTCGAGGCGAACCGGGCCCGGCGGGATCATGTCGTGCGGGTCGTACTGTTTCCAGGGCTTCGACGAGGCTCCCTTCGCGAGTGGTTCGTCGATCGCGTCGTGACGACTCTCGCCGTGACGCCGGAGGTTCGCCGTGACGCCGGAGCGAGGAGCTGCGGTCAGCTCTCGAGCCCGCGCAGCGCCAGGGAGATCAGCGCGTAGGTTCCGACGACGGCGAGAAAGGCGGCCGAGATCCACAGCAGCGTGCGGACGGAACGGCGCAGCCGGCGAGACGCCGAGTGGTCGGGAAGGACTCGCAGCTCGTGGACGATCGCGTCGACGCGTTCGACCGGGGCGGTCTTCGTCCCCGTGTCGAGCTCACGAAACCCGATCTGGAGGATCGCGTCGAGCCGTTCGAGCTCATCCGCGGCGATGTCCTCGGGGAGAACGTCAGCGGGGAGCATGCGACGCGGATCGTTGCGGTCCACAGGGGTGTCGAGATTCTCGCTGGTGGAGTCGTGGTCGGGGCTCATGGGCTGCTTCTCGTATCGGGATCCAGGGTGCTCGGCACTTCCGCGCACGGACCGGACGGAGGGATCAGGGCGCCGCGTAACTTTCCGAGGGCGCGGAAGAGGCGGTTGCGGATGGTACCCTGCGGCTCTCCCAGCCGATCCGCGACCTCGCGGTTGCTGAAGCCCTCGAGGTAGCGAAGTACCAACACGGTGCGGTACTTCTCGGGCAGCCGGTCGACCGCCGTCATCACGCGTCTCATCTCCTCCTCGCGTTCGAGAGTCTCCTGCACTCCGCGAGCGGAGTGCACCTTCGCCTGCGGGACGTCGATCCCGCGGTCGCGGAGCCCCTCCAGCGAGGCTTCCGGCTTGCGCTTGCGAAGATGGTCCGTCGCGAGGTTCCGGCTGATCCGCAGCAACCAGCCGAGAAACAGCTTCGGCTGCTCGAGCTGGCCGAGTGAACGGAACGCGCGCAGAAAGGCCTCCTGGCTGAGGTCCTCCGCGTCTCGATCCGACGATACCCGGGATCGACAGAGCACGAGGACGACCCTCCAGTAACGCTCGGTCAGGACGCGATAGGCCGACTCGACCACGGCCCGATCGCCGCCGTCGAGAACCTGCGCAATCAGCGCGGCGTCGGTCGGTTCGGGGGTCGTTTGACTCATCTCGAAATCCCGGGCGGTGCTTCGCACCCATCCGGGACAGACGATGCTGGGGTCCGGACCGTTGCGTTCCGTGGTCGGCGAGCTCCCGAAAACCATGCCTGGTCGGGCCTCGGAGGATTTACGGAATGCATGATCCCGTAATGAGTTACGCTCAGTGCGGTGGCGGGTGGTGGCGTTTGACGGCGCCGGCGGCTGAAGGTACTCTTCTGCGGGCGAATCCGTCCCGGGCGGACGGCGGGAGTCTAACACGATGGGGCATATGCCGCAATGCGGCGCAGGGGACGAGCCGATGAAGGACGAACCTTGTCAGGAACAGGAACAACGCGCTGTCGGTGACAGCGACGGCGTCGACACCGGGCTACAGAGCGGGCCCGAGCCCTCCGGGGACTCGAGTCTGCTGACGGACCAGGACTTCGCCCCGACCGAACCGAGCCTGCTGTCGAGTCGCACGACCGAGGGCGCCGTCGGAAACCAGGCCGGGAAGGCTCTGGATGCTCTGGACGCGCTGGATTCCGCCGCTGCCGGCCACGGGAGCTCGGCTTCCGAGGTGGTCGACGGCGCGGGTGCGGCTGTCGGGGGCGTCACGGACGACTGTGGCTGGAGGGAGGAGGGCGGGTCCGACTACGGCACGACGTCGACGGACAGCGACGACACCGAGGAGGTCTTCGTCATACTGCCGGAGACGATGGGCGAGGATATCCCGGTCGTCGAGACCCGGGCCTTCGAGCCGGCGGACGAGGAGCTCGACGCTCGTTCGAGGACCGTGACGCTCGACGATGTCGACCTCGACCCGGGAACCGGTGAGGATCATCCCGCGACGGGCGAGTTCATGATCCACGACGAGGAGGACCTCGATGAGATCGCGCGTGATCTCGACGACGAGGCCCTTCGAGGCGAAGGCGCCGGGTTCGAGGACGGCGAGCTGCTGGATCTCGAGGATGACGTGGCGACGGGTGCGGCCGGCGGTCGTCGATGGGTTCTGTCCCTGGTGGCCCTCGTCGTTCTCGGTATCGGTGGGTTCTCCCTTTACAGCATGTTCTTCTCCGACTCGGGCCCATCGGCCCAGGCGGAGGGGGGAGCAGTCGGGCTGCAACTCGAGCCTCCGGGTGGTTTCGCACCGGGCGACGGGGTCCCGCCGGTCGGTGACGGGGCGTTTGTCGACGGAGCTGCGAACGGTGCGGTTGTCGTGTTGCAGGATCGCGTCGTGATGGCGCTGAACTTGGGCTTCCAGGTCGAGGATTCCAATGAGTGACCGGAACGTGAGGTTGTGCTCCCGGGTCGAGGCCCGCGTTGTGCTGTCCGTGCTGGCTTTCGTCGTCTGCCTGTCTGCGGGCGATGAGCTCCGGGCCGGTAGCGTCTTCATGAAGAACGGGTACGTGATTCGCGGGCCGGTGGTCGAGCGCAGTCTCGTTTCCTTCGTGGTCGGCTGGGACAACGGCAAGGTGACAATTCACCGACGGTTCGTCGACCTGGTCGTCTACGAGCCTGGCGAAGAGGAACGCCTCGCCGAGTGGGAGCGGGAGCGTTCCGAGGAGGATCGTTCGGTGCGCGAGACCCTCGCCGGGCGGCGGGTCGAGCCGAGCACCGAGGTGCTGCCGGGCTCGCTCGAGGAGTTCATCCAGCTGCAAGGTCGTGAGGTCGGACTGGCGGGAACCGGGACCGACATCGAAGCGTTCCTGGTCGACTCGGGGGCTTCCGGTGATGCCTTCGTCGACGGCTCCCGGGATTTCGACCTGACGGACGGCGCCGACGTGCTCGTCGGCCGGGTGCCGCGGGTATTGCTCGGCGAACGCGTGCAGAGTGTCGACGGTTCGTTTTCCCTGCACGTGCCGCAAGGCTGGAGCGTTCGACAGTCGGACGAGTTTTTCGAGGTGGCGGCCGGTACGGTGGACGGACTTCGGCCGAGCCTCAACGTCGTCGGGTTCGATCGCGGTGGCCTCGACTGGCAAGCCTGTGTCGATCTGGCCGCCGAGGCGAGGGTCTCGGCGCTCGAGAGCTTCGAGACCGCCAGCGAGGGCCCCTGTCATATCGGTCGCGGCTACGAGGCCTTCGAGGTGCTCGGGTCGGCCACCGCGAACGGTCGCACGCTCGTCGTGCGTCAGGTGATGGTCGCGGACGGGGAGCGTGTCTGGCTCGTCTCGACCTTCACCGCCGGCGGTGAGGGCGACCCGGAATTCGCGGTGCTCGACGAGAGCCTGCAGAGCTTCGAGGTCGTGAGCCTCGTGAGCCACTGAGGCGACGTGAGGAACCGGCAGCTGTCGTCCGGGTGGGTCGGAGCGTGACCGTAGCATTCGTCGGGCGCAGTCGTTAGGCTACACGCCATGAAGGACTCGACGACCAGCTGCGCTTCGACGTCCGGGTTCTTGCGGGGTGGCTGTCGACCGGTCGCCGCGCTGCTGGCGATCGTTTGCTTCGCAGGAGCCGTGGGCTGCTCCTCGATGGGTGGGGGCGGAGACGAGGTCTACGAGGTGATCGACGTCGCGGTGGCGGCGAAGGCGCGCTGGGCCTTTCGAGAGGGAGTGCGCCGGGGTTTACAGGACGACCCGGACTTCCCGGAGGTCGACGGCGAGGGCATCGACTGGCACAAGGTCGACCGCGAGAGCGAGGCCGACTTCGGCGATGTGCTCCTCGCGGAGCTCATCGCGATCGTTCCCGGCGCCATCGTGCCGGGCCTGGGTCACTACTACGCGGGTGACTACCGCACTTCCGCGCAGCTGCGGCGTGTCGGAGGGCTCGGCATCGCGCTGACCGCCGTCGGCGGTGGGCTGATCGTGGGCGGCCACTTCCTGGACGAGGAGGAGGATGTGCCCGACGGCTACGCGTACGGTCTCTACGGCTCGGGCGGTACCGTCGGTGTCCTCGGTCTGGCTTACTATCTCACCGGCTGGATCTACGACATCGTGGACACTCCCCGTGCGGTTCTCAGCGGTGGCAAGCCTCCGCCGCGCAACGATTTCGTCGATTCGCTCGATTTCTTCGGTCGCTGACGGCCTCCGAGGGTTTTTGCGGCGCCGTCCCGGTGCGCGAGTGTGGACGCGGAAGCCCGGCGACGGTGGGCACCTTCGGCCCGGGGTTTGTGGGATCCTCGGGGGTTTGTGGGGTCCTCGGGGGCTTGTGGGGTCCTCGGGGCGTGGAAGCCTTCAGGGAACCTGCTGATCGAGGCTCGCGGGGCGGTGATTCCCGCTGCGTCAGTACGCTCCCTTGACGCTCTCGGTGCCCCGAGTACAATCGATAGACCCTGATTCCTGCACGACTTTCGACGTCCGTCCCGGCTGCACGAGGCTCGCCGTCACTTCGTGGGGTCGCCTCTTTCGAGCGTCCCGGCCGGGTTTTCGGTCCGGGGGGATCGGCCTCCGAGCTGGCCGTGGGATTCGCGTCGGTGTCGGTGGAATCTTCTCGGGGACGGCTCTTCGTGTAGGAGTCGAAATCGGGGGGGCGAGGGGCCCGACTCGAGCGATCTGTCGGGCCGAGGGTCTCGGTTCTCGTCGCACCCCGGACGGGTGTGCGAGGAATAACGAGGAGAGTGCCGCAGTCATGTGTGCAATCCGCGATGATGCTCACGGGAGGTCGGTGGTCGGGGTGGCGCTTTTTCTGACGGCGGCTGTATCGGCCTTCGTCTGCGGACCGGCGTTCGCCGACTTCAACGAGCCGATCCGGCTCACGGGTGGTACGGGGCGTGCGACGGAGGCCGTGCTGGCGTTCGACGTTGCGGACAACGTCTACGTCGTCAGCGTCGTCGACGAGCAGCTCCGGGTCGACCTGGTCGGTCCGAACCTGCGTGCGACGGTCGACATCCCTGGTGAGGGGATCGGGCAGGGTGAGCCGTCGGTGGCAACGGGAGCCGTGGGTGAGGCGTATATCGCGCTCAGTCAGCTCGACATCGATCCTGGCGGCATCGGTCGGGACATCTACCTGACCCACAATGGTGGTGGGGCCTTCGTCGAGCCCGTCCGGGTCTCGAACAGTCCGCTCGACGAGTTCGCGCCGAGTCTTGTACTGGATGCGGTGGGCAACCCGCATATCGCGTGGGCGCGGAGTGTGGGGGAGTCGGAGACGACGACGGTCGTCTACCATGATCACGAGGCCGGGACGACGGTCGCCGTTGCCGAGGGCGGCTATCCGTCGTTGTCGGTCGACGACGCCGGTGTCGTGCACCTTCTCTATACCCGGGCGAACGACATCTTCTACATCCACAACGGGTCGGGTGCGTTCGAGGGAGAGGTTCAGGTTGTGGCGACGCCTACCGAGCCGGAGTTCAGCGTTCGCATCGGGAGCACGGTCGCCGGTGTGCTGGTGGTCGGGTACTCGAGTCTCGGATCGCTCTACATGTTGACGAGGGAGCCCGGGGATGAGTTCTCGCCGCCGGCGCTCGTGGACGCGGGCGGTGTGCTCGAGCCCGAGCTGCAGGTGAGGCGGACCGGGGCCCTGAGCGTCGTCTATGCGAAGGCCGGCGATCTGCGTCTCGTCCAGGGGCTGGCGGGCCTGTGGCTCGATCCGGTATTCGTCGTCGAGGATACCGAGGAGGTCGAGAGCCGGCCGACGCACCAGGTGGATCCTTGCGGCATCACGCACGTGGCGTTCTTGCGGGACGGTGAGGTGTTCTACACGAACGATGCCGGGGAGATTTCCGCGGAGTTCGGCGCGACGGGGGCGGTGGGTGAGGTGCCGTTGACGGTACAGTTTCAGGACCTGTCGGGGGGCAAGATCCAGGCGTGGCTCTGGGAGTTCGGCGACGGTTCGCAGGCGACGATGCGGAACCCGACGCACACGTACAACGAGCCGGGAACCTACTCGGTGCGCCTCTCGGTGTTCACGGCCGACCGTGAGTCGACGGTGGAGCACGAGGACTTCGTCGTCGTGCAGGAGCCGTTCAACACCATGGAGATTCCGGACCAGCGGGTGCTGCCGGGGCAGGAAGGGGTGTTCTTTCCGGTGGTCGCCGGGCACCGGGATGAAGTGATGGCGTTCCAGGTCCACGCGGTGTTCGACTCGAACATTCTCGAGCTCGCGGAGTGCACCCAGCGCGGATCTGCGGTGGTGCAGCTCGTGCCGGAGATATGGGAGTGCAATATCTTCGAGCGCAGCGTCGAGATCGGCTGCATCTTCGACTTCGTGCCGCCGTTCGACGGCCGCGTTCTGCTGCCAGGCGTGGGTCAGGTGATCGTCAACATGATCTTCAACGTCTCGCCCGAGTCTCCGATCGGAGCGGTGACGGAGATCGAACTGGTGAACAACCGGGACGTGAGCCAGATCTTCAATATCTTCACGGTCGACAACTCATCGAAGCTGCCCGTGCTCGAATCGGGCAGGGTGACGGTGGTGGATCCGGGTGAGGCGGAGGGCATGTTCGTGCGCGGAGATGTGGACGGCAACGGCTCGGTCGACATCACGGACGGAATCGCCTTGCTGAACTTTCTCTTCACCGGTGCGAGGCCGCCGGTCTGCAACGATGCGGCGGATGTCGCGGACAGGGGGCTGATCGACATCAGCGCGGCGATCTACATCCTGAACTTCCTGTTCACGGGGGGATCGTCTCCGCACGTGCCGTATCCGAACGCGGGGCTGGACGCGGATCCGAACGACCCCTGGACGTGTCTCTGACCTCGAGATTCGTTTTCCGGGGGGCCTGTCCGCAGCGGGTGTTGTCCTCCGGACCGGAGCCGCGGGATCGTGGCTTTTGTCTTTTGCGGTTGACGACATCGAGCCGCACCCGCAAGATCCTTGCGCTCGGGTTCCTCTCGCGCAGGTTCTCGGAGAGCCTCGGGGTGTAGCTCAGCCTGGCAGAGCGCCTGCTTTGGGAGCAGGAGGCCGTCGGTTCGAATCCGGCCACCCCGACCA
>CAYMLL010000033.1:0-8351 GCA_964390645.1 uncultured Planctomycetia bacterium
TCGCGCCCCGCCTCGTCCAGCGGGAACTTGCCGAGATCGCCGGTCGTGTTGCAGAAGAAGATCGCGTCGAACCCGGCGAGGCCCTCCCTGCTGATCTTCTCCGTGGTGTTCGAGATCTCGATATCGAAGACGCCCGACGTCCTCGACATCTCCGGGAGCACCTTGCGGGCAGCCGCGATCCCGTCCCGGTGGCGAAAGCCACCCGTGGCCGTGACACAGAGGATCTTCGGCTTCCTGTCGTCGTCAGCTGCCGGCGTGGTGGCGTCAACCCGAGACGGCCCCAGGAACTGCAGCAGAAAGGCAACAGCAGCGGCGAACAGCGGCGAACGACGGGTGAGCCTGGCAATCGATCTCATGATGGTCTCGCAACATTGGGGTTTCTCGGGGACCGCAGGCCGGCAGGACCGGCGCCCCCACATCATAACAAGACCACGCGCGTTCTCAGCTGTTTCCGCCGACGGGTCCTGACCCACGTCGACACCGAGTGACAGCGCGCAGCGATGACGAAGCCGGATCCGACGCCGGAGATGCCCGCCGCACCGGGGCTTCAACCGCCGCTCAGACGCCCGGCAGCGCCACGTCCGCCCACCAGGCCAGCTCGCGGTCGAAGTCCTCGAGCCCGTCGTGCTGGACCAGCTCACGCAGGAAGCTCCAGGCCCCGTGAGGCCCGATGTCGGCGGCGGTGGCGTCGGGGAAGCGATTCTCCGGATCGAACGCGACCATGGTCTTGCAGAGGTCGACGAGCTCCCGGTTCTCCTGAAACTCGTCAGGCAGCAGGTCGGAGAGGATCCCGAGAAGCGACCGCTTCGCGTCAACGAGACGGTCGACGGTCTTGCAGGACTGGAAGATCATCCGACCCGACAGCATCTCGATGAAGATGTAGCCGAGGCTGGCAACGTCGGAGCGGAAGCGAACGTGGTGCTGAACGAGCTGCTCCGGAGCCATGTAGTACGGAGTGCCGCGAATCACCGCGCGACCCTCGCGCTGCGGAGAGCCCGAGCTGTCCATGTCGATGAGCTTCACCGTTCCGGTGCGCTTGATCATGATGTTGGCCGGCTTCAGATCGCTGTGGACGATGTCGTGCTCGTGAAGCGCAGCAAGGCCCGACAGACAGCCACGCAGGATCCCCAGAGCGACCCCAGGTCGCACACGGCAGTGATCGTGACCGCGAGTGACGATGCTCTCCTCGAAGTGATTGCGGTCGTCGGAAGTCAGCCGGTCGTGGAGCGCGTCGAGCGTCTGGTGATCGAGGAGCCGTCGCAGGTCGATCCCGTCGAGGTACTCCATCACCATGACACGCGTCTCGCCGAGCGAGACGAAGTCGCGGATGTCGAGGAGGTGGTCGTGCTGCAGCTCGCTGACCTTCTGCGCCTGACCCGCGATGCGACGCATCTCCTCCTCGTAGGTGGTTCCCGCAACGTCCACGTCCCGCGGGAAAATCTTCGCCGCGACGCGGGTGCTGTAGCCGTCGACGCCCTCCCGATTGGCGAGGTAGACCACACCCTGGGCGCCGCTTCCCAGCAGGCGGATCATGCGATACTGCGCATTCCAGCTCATCTCCTTGACGACCTCGATCGGCCGACGCGGCCGCAGCGGCTGCAGCGGCGAACCGAGCACATCGTGGTACGACAGCAGCTGGGTCGCGTCGACGGCATCGCCGAGCCCACTCACCGTCGGGGCGTCCATGAGGGAGCGTGACGGCTCGCGGTCGGGAGAAGGAGAGTCGGGAAACGGGGTAGAGCTGGACAACATCGAGATCCCGGACCAAAGCAGGCCGCGGCCGAGGCCGCGAGACCGGGAGTATAGGCTGCGAACGCGCTCAGCGCCATTCCCCTTGGCGCGACGGGTGTCTACAATGGCCGCTCCATCGCCACGAGCAGGATGGCCCACGAGCGACGACCCAGGACGAGCCGGAACCCATGAGCTTCAAGTACGCACTCTGCAGCGAGGTCTACAGGACCCCGATCGACGACACCATCCGCGCCGCGGCCGAGATCGGCTTCGACGGCGTCGAGATCGCCCCCTTCAACGTGGCCGGCTCCGTCGACGATGTCGGCCCCGAGCGCCGCGCCGAGATCCGCAAGGTCTCCGAGGACGCCGGCATCACGATCGTCGGTCTGCACTGGCTGCTCGTGTCACCGAAGGGGCTCCACCTGACGACCGCCGATGACACGGTGCGGGATACGACCTCCCGCTATCTCCGGTCGCTGGCCCACTTCTGCGCCGACCTCGGCGGCAAGGTGATGATCCTCGGCTCACCGATGCAGCGAAACATCCCCCGGGGCGAGAATCCGCGCGACGCCCTGGAGCGTGCGGCCGACGGCCTGCGTCAGGTCGGCGGCACCTGCGTCGAGCGGGGGGTGAAGCTGCTCCTGGAGGCTCTGAACCCGACCGAGACGAACTTCCTGAAGACGATCGAGGAGGCGATCGAGCTGCGCGACGCCATCGACAGCCCCGGCGTCGGTTTCATGCTCGACTGCAAGGCGATGTCAGGCATGCCCGCCGGCATCGAGGGGACCATCCGCGAGCACGGCGCGCAGGCAGGGCACTTTCACGCCAACGAGCCGAGCGGCAAGGGCCCCGGGATGGGTGACGTCGACTTCCGGCCGATTCTGGGGGCTCTGAAGGAGAGCGGCTACGGCGCGGCCGTCGACGACGACGTCTGGGTCTCGACCGAACCCTTCGACTACGAGCCCGATTCCGGGACCGTCGCGCGCACCGCGCTCGAGACCCTGAAGAGCGCGGCCAGCTGACGACATGCTGCACGGCAAGCTCATCCACCCGGAGATCCTCGGCGTCCTCGGCACGCTCGGCCACGGCTCACGCATCCTGATCTGCGACGGCAACTACCCGATCGCGACACGCAGCGGACACGCGGCGCAGGTCTACCTGAACCTGTCGCCGGGAGTCGTCACCGCGACGCAGGCGCTGGAGGCGATCGTCGCGGCCGTGCCGGTCGAATCGGCGTGCGTCATGAGGCCGGAGGAGGGGCCGGAGCCGGCGATCTTTGCCGAGTTTCGCGAGCTCCTCGACAGCGCCGGAGCACCGAGCGAGCTCGAGCCACTCGATCGCTTCGCGTTCTACGATGCCGGTTGCGAAGACGACGTCGGCCTCGCGATTCACACCGCGGAGCGGCGGATCTACGCCAACCTGCTGCTGACCATCGGCGTCATCCCACCCGGCGACTGAGCCTTCCCGCACCGCGTCCCGCGCTGCTTGACTGCCCCCGGTCAGCTCCTACAATACGTCCCATCACACGGTCGATCACGGAACCGCACGACAAGGTGACCCGAGGAGCTCGATGCTGCTGCTCACCTGGATACGCAAGATCTACAAGGTGCTCAGCGCCGACGCATCCCCGTCGTCGATCGCCATCGCCGCGGTCTTCGGGCTCACCGCCGGATGCGTGCCGGTAACGAGCGGCGCCTTTCTCTTCCTGCTGCTGCTGCTGCTCGTCTTTCGCGTCCAGGTGTCAACGGGAGTCCTCTTCTGGATCATCGGCCGGGCGTTGACGCTCGCCTTCGCGGACACCGCGTTCTACGCGATCGGCGACGGCCTGCTCTACGCCGAATCGCTCAGGGACGCCTGGACATCGCTCCTCAACACACCGCTCGTCGCATGGTGCGGATTCAGCTACCCGGCGGTGCTCGGCGGCTTCGTCTTCGGACTCGGGCTCGGCACGATCCTCTTCATGCCGGTCCGCCGGCTGGTTATCGCGTACCGTCGCTGGGCCCACGACAAGGTGTCGAAGAACCGCTTCTTCAAGTGGCTGACCAGCTTCTGGTTCATCAAGGCGCTGAGGTGGGTCTTCGTCGGAGGCACCCCATGAACCCCGTCAACTGGGTCCGCTGGAAGGTCGTCATCGCGCTCGGCGTCATCCTCGGCCTCTTCTACACGCTGGGGCTCGACCCGCTCACCCGGTGGCAGATCAACAGCCTCGGCTCGAAGGACACGGGCGCGCGCTGGAGCGTCGCCGAGGTCGGCCTCGGCCTCCTCGCCGGCGACGTCGAGATCCTCGACCTGCTCGTCTCTGCCGCGAGGAGGCTCGAGAAGGAGGCTGCCGCCGAGGGCTCCGACGCCGGCGAGGAGAAGGTCTTCAACGCCGACGAGGTCCGGTTCGGGCTCAGCGTCCTGGAGCTGTCGAAGAAGCGCTTCGTCATCGACGAGATGGGGCTCGTCAACCCTCGCCTGGAGATGCGCCGCCGCGAGGACGGGTCGACGAACATCGGCGACATCGAGGACTCCGACATCGAGGACTCCGACGTCGAGCGGCCTCGGAGGGAGACCTCCGACGACTGGGTACGCTCCGCGATCGAGTGGTACGAGAAGCTCCAGAAGGTGCGCGAGAAGCTGCCGACCGGCGGCGGTGAGAACGAAACAGAGACCGAACGCGAGCGCCAGAAGGAGCTCGACCTCTGGCAGCGCGAGGTCGAGTATCCGTTCCGCGATCGCCCCACCTGCGTCGTACGCAGGATTCACGCCGAGCAGCTCGAGGTCTCCTTCGCCGACGAGGGCGATACGGACGGCGAGATCCCGAACCTGACCGATGGCGTCATCGCGATCACCGACCTGTCGAGCAACCCGGCGGTCCACGAGGAGCCGATCCGGCTGACGCTCGCGGGCAACCTGGCCGGCGCGACGCTGCGTCTCGAGACGACCCTCGACTTCACCGGCGCGACGACCCGGTACAGGATCGAGCTGGACTCCGGCGGCCTGCCGGTGTCCGTCGTCGAAGCCTTCATCGGCGACTCGCTGCCGGTGTCACTGGCGTCCGGCAAGATCGGTGTCACGGCGACGCTGACGCTCGACGACAAGAAGGGCATCGAGATCGCCCCCAGGCTCTTCTTCCAGGGCGTCAAGCTGGCACGCAAGCCGGGCGAGGACAGGGTCGCCGGTCTCGATGCCGGGTCCTTCGTGAAGGCCTTCAACGAGGCCTCCGGAGCGCTCGGGGAGGAGCGCCTCGAGATCGCCGACCTGAGGATCACCGGCACCATCGACTCCCCGAGATTCGAATGGGGCGACACGGTGAGGAACCTCGTCACCCGGGGCGGCCTCGCATTCGCGAACGCCCGGATCGAGAAGGGCAAGGCGCTGGCGCGCGAGCAGGTCGAGAGAGGCCTCCGGAAGCTGGGCGAGAAGCTCGGCCCGCAGGCCGAAGCGACACTCCGCGAGAGCGGCGTGGGCGAAACGATCAAGAGCGCCGTCAAGGGCGTCCTCCCCGGCAGCGAGGAAGGCGCCGAGGGCGCGGGCAGGATCATCGACTCCGTCGGCACGAAAGCCGGCGGCTTCCTGCGGGGGCTCGGCGGCGGCAAGAAGAAGGACTGAGGGGAGCCTGCCACGCCGATGACCCGCTGCCTCCACGGACTGCGACGGCTGCCTCCCGCGGCTCGCGTCGCGCCACGCCGGGGTCAGCGAGACCGCGACGCCGCCGGTCCGGGTCGATCCCGCCTCGGATCGACGCCCGCGACATCGCGACCGACGGCGAGGCTCTCGCTCGCCCTCATCATCGCGCCGCTGGTGTCGGTGTCCACCGGGGTCCTTCTCGCACAGGACGACGAGCAGTCTCTCCCCGCGGATGCTCCGACGGACCTCGAGGAACGGCGCAAGAACCTCGAGAGCTGGACCTTCGAGCCGGTCGCTCTCGAGGCCCACGGCTGGAACTTGCACATGGACCGCCGCGACTCGAGCTTCTTCGTGCGCGCAAGGCGCTCGGGCGTCAAGCTCTTCTCCTCGGCCCACCGTCGTGGCTTCTGCTCGGTCGTCCTCGCCGACGGAACCGTGCGGCCGATCGACCGGGTCGCCGCGCTCGACTCCCGCGACAAGCGGCTACGCTTCCGCGCCCTGTCGAGCCAGGGCGAATTGCCCCGGGTGACGATCGAGATGCGCCCTCTGGAGAACTTCAGCGGGCTCTCCATCGGCTTCGAGGTCGCGGACGACGCTCGCGACGCGGTGCGCAGCGTGCGGCTGCTCGATCAAGCTCTGTGGGTCAGCGACGCGGACGGCGGAGGTGTCCTCCTCCCACGAGACCTCGGCGAGTGGATGGAGCCGAAGGGCGCGCCACTGGAGGTCACGCTGGGATACCGGACGGAGACCGTGGCCGATCGCGACGACCGGAAGGCGCGATCGCCGGTGCCCTGCACGCTTCCCGCGATCGGAATCCTGCGCGGCGAGGGGCCTCTGGTCCTCTACTGGGACGACCCGCGCGCACACGTCACCGTGACGCGCCGCGAGGAGACCGGCCCCGGATTCGTGGGCAGGAGCGGCGTATTCGTCAGCGTCGACTTCGACGGCTCCTCCGGAGAGGTCAAGCTCCTTGTCCCGACCGACGCGCGAATGGAGTGGCTCGAGCTGCCGAACATCCTGAGGAGCTTCCTCACGGCGACGGAACGCCTGCCGACACTCCGTTTCAAGACCGGGAACTCACCCGAGCTGCGCGGCCTCGTCGGCGCCGCCCTGGCGCGACTGCGGATGACCGAGCCCCCCGGCCCTCTGAATGCCCGCGGCGAGGTTCGCTACACCTTTTCCGAGGTCGCGGCGATCGCCGAGCACTGGAAGAGCGACCTCGAAATCGACCAGGCGCTCTTCGTCCTCGACGACTGGATCGGCAGCGGCGGCGGACCGACGAGCCCGTCCTGGGTCGCGGCGCCGGAGTGCGGCGGCAACGAGGGGCTCCAGGAGCTCTCGGCGCGCCTTCGCGGCGCCGGCCATCTCCTCGGGATCAGCGTGGATATCGAGCAGCTCGCCACGCCCGGCGAGAGCGTCGGGACACCGGCGGCGACGTGGGAATCCGCGCTGCGATTCGCGGCTCAGGCCGACGGCTTCGAGGCCCTCGAGGACCTCTGCGCGCCGCAGCTGCTCCTGGTTCGCGATCGCGACGCATCGGTGCGAGGCTTGAAGGAGACGAGCGCCATCGACGCGACGCGGGACGCCGTGGCGCGACACGCGACGGAAGTCTTCGGGCTCTGGGCTCGAAGCCCCGCGCTCCTCGACGATCTCGAGCACTCGGTCCTCGTCGACGGAATCCTCGATCGCCGGCTGCGCGATCCGACATCGCCCGCCATCTTTCCGTTCTATCCGGCTTGCTTCGGGGATCTCGCGCGCATGACCTCGAGCCCGGAGCTGGCGCTCGGACCCGACGACGCGGCCGGCTTCCTGGCACATCTTCTTCTCGGGCAGGCGGCGCAGTACGAGATCCCGCTCCACGCCTATCACGAGCGCGAGGACGTCGAGCTCGGCGACGGCGCCGACTGGTGCTTCGCACGCCCGGGCGGCTGGACGGAGGGCCGCGGGCTCTCGCCGCGTGACGTCTTCGTCAAGAACACCTTCGAGGTCTCGTCCTGGCTCGCGCGGCAGGTCGCACGCTATCGTCTCACCTCGCACCGGACGCTCTCGAGCGACGGGTCGGTGCAGGAGTCCTACTTCGGTCCTGACCTCCGTGTCCTCGTCAACTTCGGCGATCGTGAGTACGAGGACGAGGAGACCGATACCGTGCTGCCGAAGTACGGATTCCTCGTGCGGCATCCGTTCTTCCGCGCCTTCCACGCGATCAAGGCGGGCGGCCTGTCGTACGACGAGCCTGCCTTCTTCACCGTGCGGTCGCTCGAAGGCAAGATGTTCCTGCGCGCGGAGTCAGTCCGGCTTTACCGTGGCTTCGGTCCGAAGCGGATCCGCCTCGGCGGACGTGTCTTCGAGGTCGATACCGAGCTCCGCACACGCATCTGGTAGGGCCCTGTCCGGGCCCTGTCAGGGCCCGGATGAGTCCGTGAGTGGTCAGATCCGCTTCAGGTGCGGTCGCGAATGAGCCGGCCAGTCCACGGGCCTGGCAGCATGGGCCGCCGCTGAACGCGACACGAGAGCCCGGAGACGGCGTCCGGACGAACGCTGGACGTCTCGTCGAGTACCTGACGGTTCCCGGACATACTTTTTGGCTTGTGATATCCGGCTGCGGCCGGATCCTAGAAAGGTCCTCCGTGCGACACGACGTCGAACGGAGAAACGAGGTGTATGCGAGAGGGACACGAACGATGCCGGGTCGTCCTCTGTCCGTGGTGGCGGGGCTGTTGATCGTTGCCGCGACAATGCCGGTCTCGATCGAAGAGGCACACGCACAAGCTCCTCGCCGCGAGATCGTCGGCAGGAACGCTCCCGCGCTCGCCCACGGACCTCCGGCGCCCGCCGCGGGTGAGCGCCGACCGCTTCTCGAAGCGATTCGTGAACGCCGCAGGGCGGCGAAGCGCGCACCGACCACCAAGCCGCGTGTGGGCGACTCGCTGAGGCTGGACCCGGTGGCCGCAGCCGGGATAACCCCGGCGGGTGGAGACGGGGGCGGGCGCCGGCCCCGCCCCCCCGCC
>CAYMLL010000033.1:8361-36283 GCA_964390645.1 uncultured Planctomycetia bacterium
GGGGGGGCGCGGGCGCCGGGACCGTCTGCGACGCGTGCTTCTCGGGAAGGGTGGTCTGCGACGAGCCCGTCTCGGGGTTCCTCGGCGGCAATGACTGCATCCTCACGGACGGCACCTTCGTCGAGGCCTGGAGATTCGAGATCGCGAGGCCGGCCGAGGTGACCGTCCGGTTGGCGAGCCTGGTCTTCGATACGTTCCTCTTCCTCACGGACGACACGTGCGCGCTGATCGCTCTCAACGACGACTGCACCCAGGGCGATCTCTCCCTCTCGTGCATCACGGCGAGCCTCGACCCCGGAGTGTACTACGTCGTCCCCAACACCTTCGCTCCGAACGAAGGAGGCAGCTACGAGCTGACCGTCGTCTGCGACGGAGGTGGGCCCGCGGACGACATCTGCGGCCCCGCCTGTGTGGACGGGCTGGCCCACTGCGGTGAGACCGTACGCGGCAGCCTCGGCGCGGGCGATTGCACGCTCCAGTCGAACGGCTCGTTCGTGGACACCTACGAGCTGACCCTGACCGCGACGCGCAACCTGAGGATCGACCTCACCTCGGCGAGCTTCGATCCCACCCTGCTGCTCCTCGACGAGCGGTGCACGACGGTCGCGATGAACGACGACTGTACACCGGACGACCCCGTCCGCTCGTGCCTCACGGTCAACGCGCTTGCGGGCACGTACTTCATCGGCGTCAACGGCTCGAGTGCGGGTGGGGTCGGCTCCTACACTCTGACGATCTTCGACTGCGGCGAGCCGATCTCTCCCTGCCAGAACTGCCTCATCGGCTCCGTCGAGTGCGCGGTGCCGGCCGAGGGCACCCTTGCCGAAGGCGACTGCGTACTCGAGGACGGCGGCCTCCTCGACATATGGAGCTTCGACGTGCCGAATGACGGACCGGTGACGGTCGAGCTGGACTCGACGGCCGTCGATCCCTCCCTGACCGTGGTCGCGCGCAACTGCGTCGACGTGCTCGGCAGCGGCGCCGAATGCGAGGGAGGGGTGCCCGCCGCCAGCTGCCTGACGCTCGACCTCGAGGCGGGTTCGTACTACGTCTTCGTCGCGAGCTCCGGGCCCGGCGAGCCGGCAGCCTACACGCTGACTCTCGGCACGGAGGGCTGCGAACCCGAGACGCCTCCCTGCCAGGACTGCGAAGTCGGCGTGATCGACTGCGACGAGATCCTCACCGCGACGCTCGGCGCACAGCCGTGCACGATCGACGACAGGCGCCCGGTGGACTACTGGCGACTCGACATCCCGATCGGGGCGAACGTAGCGACGAGGATCGAGCTCGAGTCGACGGACGGGGCCTTCAACCCGGTCCTGGTGCTCTTCGACCGCGACTGCAACGAGATCCTGCGCAACGACGACTGCGTCGAGGACACCCGGGCATCGTGTCTCGAGATCGAGCTCGGCCCGGGCCGCTACCATATCGGGGTCTCCAGCTTCTTCAACGACGAGGTCGGCGAGTACACCCTGTTTGCCGACTGCGGCGGCGTCAACCTGCGGAGCGTCCCCGGGGACTGCAACGCGAACGGCGGAGTCGAGCTCACCGACGCCGTCTGTCTCTTCGGCTACCTTTTCGTCGGCGACGAGAACAACCGGCTTCCCTGCGGCGACGGCACCTTGAACAGCCCGGACAACGTCACTCTGCTGAACTGGAACGGTGACCCCAACGTCAACCTCACCGATGGCATCGGCGTCCTCAACTACCTCTTCACCCGCGGTGCGCCTCCCGCCCTCGGACTCGACCGCTGCCTCGCGCTCGACACTTGCCCGGCAGCCTGCGCTCCTTGAGCGGGGACGCCGGGCCTCGCGATGACCACGACCGAACCACCGGCGAGTGCCAAACCACGCGCTGATCTTCTCGGTGCGGCTCGGCGCTCGCGGATCCGCCTCTACGCCGCGTCCTTCACCGTCGACGCCGTCTACTTCGGCTTCGGTATCCTGCTCCCGGTGCACGCGCGTCAGACCTTCGACGCCGCGCCGACGACGCTGGGAGCCCTCGGTACCACTTCGATGCTCACGTACGCGCTCACCTGTGTGTTCACGGGGAGATGGAGCGATCGCATCGGGTCCCGTCCACTCTACCTCGGCGGACTCGGCGGTCTGGCCTTCGTCTCGATCCCCGCCGCGTACATCGCCCCGAATCTGTCGCTTCTCTTCGTCGCATCGATCCTGTTCCACATCTCGCTGGGGCTCTTCTGGCCGCCGCTGGAGCGCGAGCTCTCGCTCCTCAGCCAGCGCCGGACGCTGGCGCGCTCGGTCGGCACCTTCAACTGCACGTGGGCTGCCGGAATCTGCATCGGTGGGCTCGGCGGCACGAGCTCCTACGAGCGCCTCGGCTTCGGCTGGGGAGCCGCCGTGTTCGCGGCCCTGACGGCCGCCGCCCTCGCCATCCTCCTGGCACCCATGACCCGGCTGGACCCGGCGACCAGGTCCGACGGCGAGGAGGAGGGGGAGGAGGACGCCCCCTCCTCCGGACGCGTGCGTCTGTTCCTGCGTATCGGGTGGGCGGCGAACTTCTCCGCCTACTTCGCGACTCAGGGAATCAGCTATCTCTTCGCTCACATCAGGACCGAACTCGGCTTCACGATCGAGCGCATGGGTATGCTTCTGCTGGCGATCAACCTGCCACGGTTCGCGACCTTCCTGGCCCTGCGCCGGCTCGAGGGATGGAGGTACTCCTTCCGCTGGCTCGCGACCCTGCAAGCGATCGCCGCGGTCTCCCTGATCGGGCTGTCGCTCCTCGAGACCGTACCGGCCTTCCTCCTCCTGCTTCCCGCGCTCGGGATGTTCGCCGGGCTCTCGTACACGTCGAGCTTCTACTACGGGCTCGGAGTCGAGGCGCGGGAAGGTACGAACAGCGCCAACCACGAGCTGTTCCTGTCGCTCGGGGCGACCCTCGGTCCTTTGGCCTGCGGACTCGTCGCCGAGCTCTCACCCGACTGGCCTGGATCGATTCTGGCATTCTGCGGCGGGGTCATCCTCGTGGCCCTGCTGGTCGAGACCGCGATGGCACAACGCGCACGAGACGCGTAGGATGGCCACGCCCGTCCCGCAAAGGAGGTCCGGAGTGATCCGCACAGTCCCGAAGGCGACCCTCTGCCTCGTTCTTCCCGCCTGGCTCGGCTGCTCGACGATCGAGGAGCGCCGCGCGCAGCACGAGGCCGAGTCGGTGTCCGCAGGGGAGACAGACGATTTTCTCAGCCGGGGACAGCTCGATCGCTCGCGACTGCGCACCGCGACGCAGGAGGAGATCGACCGCCTCGGTCTCGTGCGAGGTGAGTACGCGCTGCGCGTCAACCGTACGCTGATCTACCCGTGTCAGTACCTCCGCGCGGAGGACCTCGCGGCGACGCTGCAGCCCCTCCTGCAGACCCAGTTCGGCCCCGGGGCGTTCATCGTCCCGAGCGCCGAGACCAACCACCTGTTCATCTACATCCCGCCTGCGCACGAGAGGCAGGGCGCGGCACGGCGCGCGACTCCACCCGGTGTGCGGTCGGGCTCGGGGCGGCTCTCACCCACCCGGAGCACGGGCACCCGGAGCACGGGCACCCGGAGCACGGGCCTGCGCCCGAGCGGCGGCTGACACCGGAGCGGGCTCACCCGGAAGCCCCCCGGTCTTCCGACGGCTCACCGCAAGAACCGGCGCGCCCCGGGCCGCCTGAATCCCCGGGCTCTCAGAACCGCAGCCCGACCTGCCAGCGCCTCGCCCGCTCGTGCGGGTTCCAGTCCGGCGACTGCTCGGCGAGCGTGGCGGCAAGCCCCTCGTAGAACTCCCTCGTGCGACGCGAGACGATGCGGCCGACGAAGGGGATCCTCGGAACTGACTGTCCGCTGTAGAAGCTACGCACGTGCACCACGCAGTCGCCGTCACGCTCGCTGATCGCGTACTGTCCCGTCGACATCTTGACGTTGACCCGGTCGCCCTCACCGGGGCAGTTCTTCCAGGCCTCGTAGACGTAGAAGTACGCATCGCCATCGCGCCCGACCTTGTTGAGGTACCAGATATCCGAGGCCTTCTTCTGGAAGCCTCCGGGCCAGTGCTCTCGCGCCATCATGTGGTTGCCGGACAGTTCCGGGAGATCATCAAGACAGTCACCGGGTAACGGTTCCCCCGGAAAGAGGCAGTCGTTGCCGGACGCCGCGTAGACCCGCAGGTCCACACGGAACCGCGAGCAGAGGATGAAGACGAGCAGGTCGACGGCGCCGACCCCCGGCACACGAAAGGTCACCTCGACGTTGACGGCCTGCGACTCGGTCTCTTCGCGCAACCGGGCCTCGTCCTCGGACAGCTCGGCAACCCACTTCCCGTCGGTGAAGGGCTCCCGGAGAATCTTCACCTCGACGTCGACCCGGTCGCCGATCTCGACGCTGACAAAGTCGACCCGGTCCTCGCGGAACTGCCGCAGACACCAGCTGCTGCGACCTTCGAGGTAGAGACTTCCGAATGAAAAGATCGGCGGACCCGTCAAATCAAGAAACGAGGGGCGCTGCGGGGGCGACTCGCGCCCACCGAGGACATCGGTGCCTGGACCGTCCTCTCGCATCCCGAAGTACACGGCGACGCCTGCGACGGTCCCGACGACCACGGCCCCGATGACGACTCTCTTCGTACTCACTGCCACTCTTCGCGTCGATGGGTTCATCCGGGTTGACGACAAGGGGACCCATGCTATCGCGCCGGGAACGACCTTGCCAGGTCCCGGAAGGCGACGAACAATGGGCTCGATAACGATCCCCCCGGTAGTGAGTCCGCCGCGCTCCCGGGGAATTCCATCCCGCGATCGCGCGTCACCCCGGCACCCGGCACCCCGGAGTCTCTCGAGATGACCCAGCACCTTCGACGCGCGTTCCTCCGCCGCCAGTTTCTGGCGCGCACCGGTTGCGGCATCGCCACGCTCGGTGTCGCGCCCGGAGTCCTCGCCACACCACGCGGCGCGGTGAAGTCTCTGCGCTTCGGCGTCATCGGTTGCGGACTCCGTGGAGGTCAGCATCTGCGTGACCTCTCCCGTCGCGCGGCCGCCCCGACGAGCGGCGTGTCGATCACGGCCGTCTGCGACATCTACGACCCCAGACGCCGGCAGGCCGCGCGGAGCACCGGCGCCGCCGCCTTTCGCGACTACCGCGAGGTCCTCGCAAGCGACAAGGTCGACTGCGTCGTCATCGCCACGCCCGACCACTGGCACGCGAAGATGACCCTCGACGCCATCGCCGCGGGCAAGGACATCTACTGCGAGAAGCCGTGGACGCGGACCGTCGAGGAGGCAAGAGAGTGCTACCGAGCCCTGAAGGCGAGTGACCGTATCTGCCAGATCGGCACCCAGCACACGGCGCTCGGCGCCTACTGGACCGCGCGCGAGGCGATCGCCAGCGGCCGGCTCGGCGGACTCGTGTGGAGCCAGACGAGCTACAGCCGCAACTCCCGCAGCGGCGAGTGGAACGACCCGATCGACCCCGAGTGCAGCGAGAAGAACCTCGACTGGGAGGCCTTCCTGGGCCCCGCGCCGAGGGTGCCCTTCAACCGCGAGCACTTCTTCCGGTTCCGCAAGTACCGGGCCTACTCCGGAGGTATCGCGACCGACCTGCACTACCACAAGCTCGCCGCCCTCCTGCTCGCGCTTGGCGGCGGCTTCCCGCGACGCGTGACATCGGCGGGCGGCATCTGGGTGCACGACGACGGCGGCCACGGCTCTCCCCGCGAGGTGCCGGACACGCTGATGAGCGTCCTGGACTACCCGGGCGGCCACAGCGTCGTCCTGGCGTCGTCGCTGGCGAACCGTGACGGGCTCCCCGACGTCATCCGCGGTCACGAGGCGACACTCACCTTTGGCGCCTCGGTGACCATCACCGCACAGAAGGAGTACGAGAAGGAATTCCGGCGGCGCTACGGCGGCAAGACCGTCATCAGAATGGCGCCGAAGCCACGGGCCCCTCACATGACGAATTTCATCGACTGCGTACGCTCGCGCAGGGCCGAGGACCTCAACTGCGGTCCGGATCTCGGCTACCAGACGATGGTCGCGATCGGCATGAGCGTGCGCGCCTACCGCGAGAACGCGGTCCTCTTCTGGGATGCGCAACGCGAGGAGGTCGTCCACCGCGGCTGAGCGGCATGGACGAGACCGAGGCTAGCCGCTGACCGTACCCCGCTGCTTCGCGTACCAGGCACGGATCCGGACGACCTGCGTCGCGCGCAGCGACTCCTTGGCGGTGGGGCTGAACGGAGGCGGAAAGTCCGCGAAGAAGGCCCTGAACGCCGTGTAGGCCGATTGGCGCACCGTGGCGCTCGAGCTCTCGAGGTCGTCGAGGAAGAGCGGGAGGGCGTCGTTCGCACGGCACCTGACGAGCGCCCACATGATCGTCTGCTTCAGCGTCACGCTCTTGTTGGTGTTCTTGTAGTACGTGATCAGGTCCGGGATGTGCTTCCTGCTCACCTTCTCGCCGATCTCACGCACACGCTGCCACCGACGGTGCCACTTCAGGTAGCTCTCCCACTCGTCGTAGTCCGAGCCTGTGATGCCGACCAGGTACTGCTCGATGACCCCGCGCACGGTCTTGTTGCGGATCGAGTCGCGCACGCGCGCCATGTCCGGAATCAGCTCGCCTTTCCACTCCGGCGGATAGCTCTCGACGATGTTCTTCAGAAAGCGGACCAGCTTCGCCGACGGTCGCAGACGGATGCTCCGCATCAACGATGGATAGTGGATCGTCGTGTCGAGCTCGGAAACGTAGACCCACGAACGATCGTTCGGATCGTCGTTCGAGCTGCGGCCCGAGATCACGATGCGGCTCTGCGGGTTGCGCGTCAGCAGCGAGCTGGCACGGTTGAGAATCAGCAGAGCGAACGACGTCGACACGCGCGGCTCGTCCTTCTCGCCATGCGCGCTACCGCCGGGCCACATGCCGTCATCACGCTGCGTACGGACGAGGTTTCGAGCCAGCTCCTCGTACCAGTCGTGCGTACCGAAGAGCTTCACCTCGCCGAGGTCGCCGACCTTCTCGAGGCTGTACATGCCGTAGAAGCTGCTGTGCGGATTCCAGTGCCCCATCAGCCAGCCGTACCCGTCGTGGACGGCCTGGTTCAGCGCATTGCGCTGATTCACGGTGACACGACGGTCCAGATTCTGACGCGCGAGAATCAGCGACGAGAGACCGGCGCAGGTCATGTTCCAGTTCGCGCCACCGCCATTCGTGTAATCGAAGCCGCGTCGAAAGACCTTGATGCCCTCGAACCCCAGCTCGGGACTCTCCGGGAGCCGCGGCGCAGTAACGACCGTACGGCCCTTCTTCCTGCCGCGCGACGCGCCCTTCTTCGCGTCAGCGCCTTCCCCCTCCTTCTCCTTCGTCGCACGGATTTTGACACCGCTGTTCCACTCCTCCTTGTCCGAGGGCTTCATCAGCGTGATGCGGTCCTTCGTCTCGGGGCCCTTCTTCTGCTGCCCACCGACAAACTGATCCATGATCTTGATCCATACATCCCGGGCGATCGGGACGTTGCGCTTGGCGCCGACGCCGAGAGCGAGCACCGCGAACTGCGTGTTCGAGTTGTCGAATCGCGCCGCCGGCGCGCCGTAGTTCCAGCCGCCGTGGTTTCCCTGCAGGCCGGCGAGCGTGGTGACCGCCGTCTTGAGGTTTCCACGGTACTCCTTGCCGATGCGAGGATCGTCGCGGAACCGCTTGCGCAGCCTCGACGGCGCCAGCATCAGGAGATCCTGCTCGATCTGCGAGATCGCCGCATCCAGCGCGAAGATGTAACACGCCAGCGTATAGGTCGGACGCTGGGTCGAGCCGCGCGGCACGCTCTTGTCGAGGTACCCGAGATTGCGACGGATCGTCGGGTGCTTGACGCTGACACCGGAGACGATCAGCGCGTAGGTCTCGAGCGCCACCTGACCGTGAGCGTGCTTGCCGACCTGCTGCCGGGTCACCTCGTCGAGGAGGTAGCCGATGCCGGCGTCGATGGCGTCACTGATCTCGTCGTCCTGCGTCTTCGGCGGCTCCTTCTTTTTCTCGTTACCGAGGACCGGCGCCGCAACCGTGCAGGCGACCAGCAAACCGCAACAGAGAACCGCCGGCCAACGAGACAGTTCGGTACGTATCACTGGAATGCTCCCGCGCAGTGGGGTGAGACCGCCTTTCGTGCAACTCCTGCTGCACCCGGGACCTGGGAAGCCCGGCTTGCTTCATCGAGCCATCATTGTAAAGTCGGCCGACCGCATGTCCAGAATCGAAGTCCGCGCACGCACGGCCCCCGCCTCGCCTTGACCGCTATCGAACGCTCTCCTACAATGCCCCTCCCTCACGGCACTCACCCTCGATTGCGGAGCTACACATGGCGACACGGCGTGACGGGTCCCCGTCCCTGCGGGCTCTGCTTCTGCTGTTCGTTGCGGCGCCGGCCCCGGGGGGCGGCGGCGAGCGGCGGCCGGCCACCCGGAAGATCGTCGTCATCCCCAAGGGCACGACCCACGAGTTCTGGAAGATGATCCACGCCGGAGTCGAGAAGGCGGTGGCGGAGATCAACGCCTCCGGCGATCGCGACGTGCCGCTCGAGGCGGTGTGGAAGGGCCCGCTGAGGGAGGACGAGACGCAGGACCAGATCGAGATCGTCGAGATCTTCCTCAACCGCAACGTCCAGGGCATGGTGCTCGCACCGCTCGACCGCACCGCCCTGAAGAGCGCCGTCGCGCAGTGGAAGAAAGCGAGGCGTCCGGTCGTCATCATCGACAGCGGGCTCGACGGCGAGCCCGGCACCGACTTCGCGACCTACGTCGCGACGGACAACTACCGGGGTGGGGTGCTCGCCGCACAGCATCTCGGAAGCGCGCTCGGCAAGAAGGGCAAGGCGATCATCCTCAAGTACATGGTCGGCTCGGAGAGCACCGAGCAGCGCGAGAAGGGATTCCTCGCGACGCTCGCGAAGGAGTTCCCCGACGTCGAGCTGATCTCGTCGGATCAGTACGCCGGCGCGACCGAGCAGGAGGCCTTCGAGAAGTCCCAGAACATTCTCAATCGCTACAAGGATGAGGTCGAGGGGATCTTCTGCCCGAACGAGTCGTCCGTTGCAGGAATGCTCGGTGCGCTCGAGAAGGCCGACATGGCAGGCAAGATCAAGTTCATCGGCTTCGACGCCAGCGAGAAGCTCGTGAAGGGACTGCGGGAAGGGAAGATCCACGGGCTCGTCCTGCAGAACCCGATCGGCATGGGCTACGAGGGTGTCAAGGCCTTGATGGCCGCGCTCGATGGCAAGGAGCTGCCCGAGTACGTCGACACGGGCGTGGTCGTGGCGACTCCCGACAACATGGGTCAGCCGAAGATGATGGAGCTCCATTCTCCGGATCTGTCGAGGTGGCTGAAGGAGTGAGTGAAGCGGCCACGCCTTCTCTTCTCGAGATGCGCGGCGTCGTCAAGCGCTTCGGTCCGACCGTCGCGCTGGGTGGGGTCGACCTCGAGGTCTCCCGCGGCGAGGTGCACGCGCTGATCGGCGAGAACGGCGCCGGCAAGAGCACGCTGATGAAGGTACTATCGGGCGCTCACTCACCCGACGAGGGGGAGATCCGCATCGACGGAAAACCGTACGCGCCCGCGGGTCCGCTCGACGGTCGCGCCGCCGGAATCGGCATGATCTACCAGGAGCTCAACCTCGCGCCGGACCTCTCCGTCGAGGCGAACGTCCTTCTCGGCGTCGAGGACAGCAAGTGGGGCGTCGTACGCGGTCGCGAGCACCAGCGGCGCGTCAGAGAGACGCTCGAGCTTCTCGGACGCGCGGACATCCACCCGCAAACGATCGTCGGCGATCTGTCGATCGGTGCCCGGCAGCTCGTCGAGATCGCGCGAGCGTTGACGAGCGATGCACGCATTCTCGTCCTCGACGAGCCGACGAGCTCGCTGACTCTGAACGACACCAAGCGGCTCTTCGAGATCATCGATCGCCTCGCGAAGAGCGGCGTCGCGGTGATCTACATCAGCCACTTCCTCGAGGAGGTTTTCCGCGTCGCGGACCGCTACACGGTGCTGCGCAACGGCGAGACTGTCGGAAGCGGCAAGACCGTCGATATCACGACTGCTGGCATCATCGAGCTCATGGTCGGCCGCTCCCTGGCGGAGCTCTTTCCGTCCGTGCCGCACGAGCCAGGCGAGCCACTGCTGGCGATCGACCACCTGGGGGGGCACGGCCTCTCCCATCCCGTCTCGTTGACGCTCCACCGCGGCGAGATTCTCGGCGTCGCGGGGCTCGTCGGAGCCGGACGCACCGAGCTGCTGCGCGCCATCTACGGTCTCGATCCGGTCCTCGACGGCACGGTGACAATCCGTGGCGTCACGACTCGCCACCAGCGACCGGACCGGAGAGTGAGACAGGGCCTCGGCTTCGTCAGCGAGAATCGCAAGGAGGAGGGACTCTCGCTGATCCGCTCGATCGCCGACAACGTCACGATGTCCGACACGCGATCCATCTCGAGATGGGGCTGGATCTCACCAGCCCGGCAGCACCGGCGCGTGCGTCAGTTCATCGAGAGAGTCAAGATCAAGTGCCTGCGGACGGGTCAGCCGGTCGAGGACCTCTCGGGCGGCAACCAGCAGAAGGTGGCGATCGCGCGACTGCTCCACCAGGAGGCCGACGTGCTGCTGCTCGACGAGCCGACGCGCGGCATCGACGTCGGCAGCAAGGCCGAGGTCTACCTGCTGATGAGCGAGCTGGCGGCCTCGGGCAAGGGCATCCTCTTCGTCAGCTCGTACGTTCCCGAGCTGCTCGGCGTCTGCGATCGCATCGCGGTGCTGTCTCGCGGTGAGCTCGTCGCGCTGAAAGAGGCGAAGGACTGGTCGGAGCACGACATCTTGCTCGCCGCGACCGGGGGGGAGCAGGCCGCATGAGCGACTCGATGCCCGGAAAGACGGAACAGGAACGCTCGGCTCGCGTACGACGCCTGCTTCACGCGTTGAGCCCCTTCTTCGGATTGATCTTCATCGTCTTCGTCTTCGCGCTCTACGATGCACTGAGCAGCAGCGACGTCAACACCGAAGCCGACTGGGCGCGCTACCCGCGCGGCATCTTCCCGACGAGCTTCCTCGAGACACTCGGGCTCGAGCGATTCGGCCGCATCTTCTCGTACGTCAACCTGAAGACGATCGCGGCTCAGACGACGGCCATCGCCATCGGCGCGCTCGGGATGACGCTGGTGATCATCGCGGGGGGCATCGACCTCAGCGCCGGTTCGACGATCGCTCTCGTCACGGTCACGATCGCCCTCTGCCTGCGCGGCTTTCACATCCCCTTCACGAGCGAGGACACGATCCTCCAGACGTCGCCGATCATCGCGCTGCTGGCGGGCGTCGCCG
The DNA here is from genome assembly GCA_964390645.1 of uncultured Planctomycetia bacterium. Classification (GTDB taxonomy): domain Bacteria; phylum Planctomycetota; class UBA8108; order UBA8108; family UBA8108; genus CAYMLL01. Next base: position 19,701 of record CAYMLL010000033.1, read on the forward strand.
TCGCGGTCATCATAGGGATGATCAACGGAACGCTGGTCACGCGACTGCGCATCGTGCCGTTCATAGTCACGCTCGGGATGATGAGCGCCGCGCGCGGCGTCGCCAAGTGGGTCTCGGGCGAGCAGAAGGTCAACTCGGGCGATCCGACGTGGATCAACGACCTGCTGACGGTCAACCAGGACCCGGACGCCCCCCTCTGGGACCTGCCGCCGGGCTTCCTCATCTTCGTCGTTCTCGCGATACTGACCGCGCTGCTTCTTCGCTTCACGGTCTTCGGTCGCCACATCTTCGCGATCGGCTCGAACGAGTCGACCGCGCGGCTCTGCGGCATCCGCGTCGACCGCACGAAGGTGCTGGTCTACAGCCTCGCGGGGCTCTTCGTCGGCGTCGCGGGATTGATGGAGTTCTCCAAGCTGAGCGTCGGCGACCCGAGCGGCGCGCAGGCGGAAGAGCTTCAGATCATCGCCGCGGTCGTCATCGGCGGCGGCAGCCTTTCCGGCGGCAAGGGAAGCGTTCTCGGCACGCTGATCGGCGCGTTCATCATCGGCTTCCTGCGCAACGGCTGCGTCATGTACGACATGCCGAACCCGTTGCAAGAGGTGGTCATCGGCGCGATCATCGTCGCCGCCGCCGCGGTCGATCAGCTGCAACAGCGGCGCAGGTCATAGCCGGATCAACAGACGTCGCGAAAACCGAGCGTCTCCATCTCCGCCTGCATCGCCGCGTACTCGTCCTGCGCAAACCGCGCCAGCGGAGCGCGCACGGGACCGCAGTCGATGCCGACCATCTTCATCACCGACTTCATCGCCCGGGGGCCGCCGTGGCGACGATAGACGGCGATGAGCCTGGCGCTGAGCAGCTGCAGGCGGCGAGCCTCCTCGAGGTCCCCCTTGCCGAACGCGTCGAAAATCCCCGTACCGAGCGGAGCGCAGAACGAGTAGGTGGTGCCGACCGCACCGACCGCGCCGCTGTCGAGCCCCGCCAGCAGCTGCTCGTCGGCACCGTAGAGAATGTCGAACCTGCCGCCGTGGAGGTCGGCGCAGATGCGCGCGTCGAGGAGGTCGACGTCCGTGAACTTCAGCCCGGCGAGGTTCGGCACCCGATCGGCAGCCTGCGCGAGGAAATCGTACATCGGCAGCTGGACTCCGCTGAGAACCGGGATGTGGTAGTAGTAGAATGGCAGCTCGGACGCGGCTCCCGCGATCTCCGAGACGTAGTCGACCAGCTCGGCGACGGTTCGCGGCCGGAAGAAGTACGGCCCCATGGCGGCGAAGCCGTCCGCGCCCACGTCTCGAGCGTGCCGGGCGAGCTCCTGAGAGTCCCGCAGGCAGGTCCCGCCGACGTGGACGAGGACGGACAGGCGCGCCTGCGCGACCTCGACCCAGCGCTGGGCGACCTTCTTGCGCTCCTCGAGCGTCAACGACGGAAACTCGCCGGTCGTGCCGCAAGCAAAGACACCCGCGAGATCGTGTCCGACAAAGCGCTCTGCAAGCCGTTCGATGACGGGAAGGTGGAGGCCGCCATCGTCGGTCATCGGCGTATGGGCGGCCGCGATCAGCCCGGTCGTTCGCTTCACGAAATCACCTCGATGCTCTCGGTCACTCTGCTACTGCCTCGCTCACCACGCTCGCGTCGTCTCCTTCAGACGCCGCGTCGAGATCGTCTCGGCCTCCTCGGGGCGAGCCTCCATCCATTCGAAGAGTCGGCGCGTCGGCACGACGAAGTCACCGGACAGCTCCCAGCCGCCGAAACCGGTGTGGAGCTCCCCCACGTCGGCGATGCGAGCCGGCTTCGCCGGCGAGCGTGCGTAGAGCACGGCCCTCAGCACGTTGTCGTCGCGGAGCATGAGCTCGATGTTGTAGGCCGCGGACCGGGCGTGCACGCTCAGGAGCCGATCCCAGAGCAGCGCGGCGGCCTCGGGGATGGACTCGCGTGGAGCGTCTACCACGACATGTCGAGCGGGCCATCCGCCGAGACACCCGCAAGACACGCCGCCCCGTTTCGAGTCGACACGCAGCTCGCCGTCACGCAGCGCCGGCGGAGTCTCCTCGTCGAAGGGAAAGAGCTGGAAGTGCCAGTGGTTGATGCTCGAGCCGGCGCTCGAGCCGTCAGCGCCCCGGTTCGAGTTGAAGAAGACCCGCATCGACGGTCCGAGCATGACGACGAGAAGAAGCAGATCCTCGATCTCCTCGGGACCGTGGAGATGCTGCCGCAGGTGCTCGTCGATCGCGCCTTCCACCGGTCGCACGCCGAGAAAGTGCCGCGTGGTCACCGGAAAGCGGTTGCAGATCAGCCGGTGCTCGCGCCCGTCACGGCAGACGCGCACGATCTCACGCTCCTCGGCGACATCGTCCTCGTCGAAGGGGCAGGGACCATGGGGAACGAAGATCCCCTCCGACGGCCCGTCGACGATGTTCTGACTCCCGGGTCGAGCCGATCGTCCCGGGAGGTAGTGGAAACGATAAGGCCCGCGTCGAAGGGTGCGGACATCCTCGAGGCCGTACGCGACGAGACCCGTGTCGAGATCCCGTTCCCAGCTCGCGAACAGGAAGTCGGCCAGCGCGAGGGACGGCACTCCGTCCAGCGCCACCGATTGACGGCGCTCGACGAGGCCTCCTGCCCTCACTTCTTCATGCGGCGTTTCTTGCGCGCTCTTCGCTTCTTCTGCCCGAGCTTGCGGCGCCCGCGGTGCTTCTTGCGCATCGACGCACTCCTGTCCGTCCGAAAGTGAGCCCATATCGTGGAAAGCCCCGGATTGTAGCGTCTCGCGTCGCGAAAGGGAAGATCCTGGAGGAAGGCAGTGGAGCGAACCTGCGTCGACGGCTTCACGCCGGCCCGAGAGGTTCCGGTATTGTCCCGCGTCCCGGCATCTCCCTGCCCTGATGGCGATCCGAGGCCGGGGAACCTGGACGCGGGGCTCGTCAGAGCTCCCCGGCCTCGATCCCGAGGCCGTGCAGATGCTCGACGAGAGCCTCGGTGACACCGTGGTATGCCAGAACGCGGCGAGCGCCGGTCTCCCGGATCGTGCGCAGGATATCGTCCCAGTCCGCGTGGTCGGAGAGCGCGAAGCCGCGCATGAAGCCCCGCTTGCGCGCGGAGGCAGCGTCCTGCATCCACCCGGAGGCAAACGCCGTCTCCACGTCACCGAATCGCTCCCACCACGAGCTCTGCACGAACTTCGGCGGCGCGATGACGAGCTCTCCCTCCAGGCGGACACCGCGCACCTTGCGGGGCAGCGCGATCGTCGGCAGGAGCTCCATCCCCGCCCGGCGGTAGCACGAGATCAACGGCTCGACCTCGACGTGAACATGGGCCGGACGGTCGGTCCAGCGTGCCAGATCCGCGAGGATGCGCTGTGTCTTGCCGAGCGCGTAGGCGAACAGCACCGACACCTTGGCGCGACGACGGTTCTCCTCCCACCAGTCGAGGATCTCCCGAACGGTGTCCTCACCCGGCCGCCAGCGAAAGCACGGCCTGGCGAAGGTCGACTCGGTGACGAACGCGTCACACGGCACGACCTCGAAGGGCTCGCAGCTCGGATCCGGATCACGCTTGTAGTCGCCCGACACGACCCAGACCTCACCCGCGTGCTCGACGCGGACCTGCGCCGACCCGAGAACGTGGCCCGCAGGGTGGAAGGAGACGTCGACATCGCCGAGCCGCACCGGCACGCCGAAGTCGACGCCGCAGACGCGATGCTGGCGGCCGATGCGGTGATGGACGAGCTCGACACCCGAGCGCGCGGTGATGTACTCGCCGCTGCCACGCCGCAGGTGATCCATGTGACCGTGTGTGATGACGGCCCGATCGACGGCGCGGCGCGGATCGATGTGGAAGCCCCCTCGCGGGCAGAAGACACCTGCGTCGGTCCTCCTGAGCAGCGGAGTTCGCGGAGCTTCGCTCACGGTCACGAACCGTTCAGGCGCGAGAAGACGAGAAGAACGGGCATTGCGAGGTGGAGAACCCTGGCCATGAAGAAAGCGCAGAGCGATTCTGCGCCGAGGAGCTGCCGCCGCCAAGCCAAAAGAGGTCCGCTCCGGCCGCCACCCCCGAGCGATCCGGGCAATCGCCGGGTCATCCGGTTATCCTGCGCGCGGCCAGGAGGGCTTCCGCACATGCGTCCTTCGCGACTCCCGCTCCAGCTGCTCACGGTCACCCTGACGACGATGGTCGCCGCCGGCTGCCGGTACGTACCATCGACCGGTGACAGCAGCGGCCCGGTTCCCTTCGCGCACCACAACCACGACGTCCGCGCCCGGCCCGCCGGCGGTTGGCCCGAAGCGTCGCGCGCGACATCGTCGCGGGCTCGGCGCATCCTTCATCCCATCGACGTGCCGGACTGCCCGCCCTTCGACGAGGCTCTGGTGTCGTGGAACGTGGAGACACCGGACGGCGGAGGGTTCACGGTGGAGATCCGCGTCGGACGCCGTCACCCCGGCTCCTGGTCTCCGTTCCTCGAGCTCGGCGAGTGGGGCGAGACCCCGCCGGATCGCCGGCGCGTCGTCACATGGGAAGGCGGCGAGGTGGATGTCGACTTCTTTCGCTCGAAGGAGCGATACGACCGCCTGCAGGTCCGCGTCAGCCTCTTCGCGAAGGACGACGAGAGCGAGCTCCCGAGTCTCGAGCGCATCGCGCTGACGACGACCGACACGACGGGCTCGACGAGCCCCCAGCGCCGCCTGAATCCGTGCGAACGCCCCGCCGCGTGGGGTCGACGTATCGCGGTCCCGTTCCGCAGCCAGCGCGACGTCGCCGGTATCGGCTCCCGCGTCTGCAGCCCGGCCTCGGTGTCGATGGTCATGGCGTACCGTGGCGTCGATCGACCGACGGAGGAGGTCGCCGCCCTCGCCTACGACCCCCGGCACGACATTTACGGCAACTGGCCCCGCGCGGTACAGACCGCGTACTCGATGGGAGTACCCGGCCGCCTGGCGCGATTCGACCGCTGGGAGAGCGTCGAGCGCCTGATCACGCGCGGCTGCCCCCTCGTCATCAGCGTGCGGGTCGAGGACGGAGAGCTCCACGGAGCGCCGTACGGATCGACGAGCGGCCACCTGCTCGTTCTGCGCGGCTTCGACGAGAGCGGCGACGTGGAGGTCAACGACCCCGCGGCGCCGGCGGCGGCGACCGGCGTGACGACCTACTCGCGCGAAGAGCTCGAGGCGGTCTGGTTGCGCCGGGGTGGAACGGCGTACGTATTCCTCGCTCCGGGAACGGATCCGCGATAGCCGTCGACGCCTGACTCGTAGCCGACGCCATCGGAGAGCGAGGACGACGCGCCTTGCCCATCCTCCTGCGGTGCGCTACCCTCCCGGCCTTTGCGCGGGCGCGACGGCGAGCCGACGCTCACCACCTCCGGCGACGGCCCGCGCCCTTTCCCGGGAGCGACGTTGAGCGGACACTCTCCACTTCTCGACAGCCTGCGCATCCTCGCGTGGATGGGGCTTCCCGTCATCGGCGGCTGGGCGATCTGGGCCGGTGTCCTTCGAGAACGCCAGCGCGGCGAGGAGCTCGCGTCGAGCCTGGCGGGAACGCTCGGCAGCGCGGCGCTTCTACTGGTGGCGACCCCTCTGATGATCCTCGTCGTCTGGGTGGCGCCGATTCCGACCGGGAACGCCGTGCTCTTGCCCCTGATCGGGGTCACCGTGCACGTGGTCGGCGGGCTCGCGGGCTGGGGTGCGGCCCGGGCGCTCCGCGAGCCGGTGTCGCGCCACGGCGTCTACCTTCTGGGCGGCGCGTGCAGCAACGTCCTGACCTTCGGCGGCATCACCGTCGTGCTGCTTCTCTCGAGCGAGCTCGATCCGCACGCCGAAAGGGCGCTCGGCCAGATGGCCGTCTACCGACTCGGCGAGATGCCCTACTACTTCCTCGTCGTCTGGCCCGTCGCCGCCGCGATCTCGCGCCGCGGGGAGACGACCGGACCGAAGGGTCGCCGAGCCATCGCTCGCACGCTGCTCAGCCCGCGGATGGCTCCGGTCACGGGCATCGTCGTCGGCGCCGTCCTCAACCTCTCGCAGAGCGAGCGTCCCGAAGCGTTCGATGGCCTCGCCGATGGGCTCGTCAAAACGAACGTCGTGCTGCTGGGGCTCACCGTCGGGATCAGCCTGCGCCGGTCGAGCCCGGCGCGAAATCTGCGGCCCTGCCTGGCGATTTCGGCGATCAAGTTCGTCGTCATGCCGGTCGTCGGTGTCGGCCTGGCGACGCTCGCCGGGCTCGACGGAATGTCGGTGCAGGTGATCGCCATATGCGCGTCGATGCCCGTCGCCTTCATGGCAGTCCTGGCCTCGGTTCTCTACCGCCTCGACGACGAGCTGGTCGGATCCTTCTGGCTCTTCACCACGCTGGCGATGATCGTCGTCGTGCCGACACTCGCCTTCCTGCTGCCGCTGCTGGAGGGTGGGGCCTAGCCTCGAGCTTCGTCACCGCCCGCCGGCCTGCTCCGCCTCGATCGACGTGCCGGGTAGTGCTCAGGAGCTGCTGCGGATCTGCCTGCCCTGAAAGGACGTCGACGGGCTCCCGGCCGCCCCTCCCCGGAGCGGCCCGGCAGCGATAACTCGAGGAGGCAGCCCGTCGAGAACGGGAGAACGCCCCGTCCCGACGTCAGGGCTCGTTCTCCGCGTCGCCGTCGTACGTGTGGGCGCTGACTCGCGCGACGAGCGCCCGTGACCGGCCGGGCCGGGCACGGTCGGAAAGCACGCGGAGCACCATCGCCCGGTCGAGGGGCACGGTGACAAGCTGTCCCCACGAGTCACTGTCCTCGTCGGTCAGGTCGAGGTCGATGGCGCCACCCGTCGCGGCGAGGCCCCGGTCGCTCCGGCTGTCGTGCCCGGTGTCGACGTCGTTGCTCGCCCACGCTCGCGACTGTCGCCTCGTCGTCGGAGGCCGCGCCACCTCGCCGCGCAGCTCCAGCCGGGCCGAGGTGCTCCCGGGGTCCAGCGACACGTTGACCTGAAGCTCGAGCCCGCCCCCGATGGTGGCGACAATGGGGTCGGCCGCGACGACCTGCAGCTTCTCCGTGCCACCGCTGACCAGCTCGACGTCGCGAACGCCAGCGGTCGACCGCGTCGCGGTGACGTGAAGGTCGCGGTCACCGAGCCCGACGATCCTCACCCGCATCTCGATATCCCCGGTGATCTCACCGAGCCAGCCGGGCTGCAGGACGGAGCCCGCGCGCAAGAGCCCTCCCGGCTCCGACGTCGCCACGGAAACCTGCCAGAGCTCGACGTCGACGAGGCGCACATGCGAGCGCAGCAGTCCCTCGATCCCCTCGCGAAGGGGCCCGAGGGCTGACTCATCGACGCCGATGACGAGAGCATCATCGAGGAGCCGTACCCGCCCCTTCGCCCGCTCACCGGCGGGCAGGAGCGCTTCCGCCCGCTCGACGAGACGCTTCCCTTCGACGAGATGGGACAGATCCTCGGCGTCCAGAAGCACCGACGGGTAGCCGCCGTACTCCGGCTCCTCGGCACCACGAAACGAGCTGCCGACCTCGCGTTCCGGCAAGGGGGCGCAAAGAAGTCCCGCATCGATCACCGCGGGCACCCCGGCCTGTCCGGGTACCACATCGCGGCTTCCGACCTCGCGCAGGCGAATGACGGCCGCGACGCTCGCCGGGCCGGGACTGGCCGCATCACGGTCCACTCCCACGCCGACATCGAAGAGGCCAACCAGCGTCGGGCGATCCAGAGGCACGACGAGGCTGGTGCCGAAATACTCGCCGGTGTGCGTCAGGAGCTCCAGCTCGCTGCCGAGAACGCGACGCTTCTCGATCTCGCGCGAGATCGACACGTCGGCCACCTCGAGATCGACGCGACACCGGCCGGGGTCCGGTCCCGGGTGGACGCACGCCCGGGCGAAGAGCCCGCGTGGCACCATTCCGACGGACGCCGTGAGCGCGGGCAACACGTTGGTCTGGTTGACCTCGACGTCAACGAAGTGCATCTCCCCACCGCCCGACATCATCGTCCGCGTCACGCCGGCCCGGTAGAGGCCCGACAGCACCGCCGACTCGTCTCCCCCCGCCGTCACGACGCGCCCGAACCCGCCCTTCGACAGCCAGGGCTCGTCAGTCCCGGCGAGCGCGGACGGTGGCACGAACGCGACGTCGAGCCGGTAGCGACGCTCCTGGCGGCGTTCCAGCACGGTCAGGAACCGCCCGATGCTGTCGATCACGCCCTTCGTCTGCACGACGAGAAGGTGGTCGCCGATGCGGTCGATCCGGTTGCGCTCGTTGCTCCACGAGTCTTCCGCGATGAGACTCCTGATCAGGTCGACGAAGGCCGGCTGACTGCCCTCGCTGTCCTCGAATTCACCGGTGAACGGGATCCGACCTGCGCCGGCGAAGGGCTCCCTGGCAGCGTCGAGGTAGAGGTAGGAAGCGTGCCGCAACGCCGGCGGCAGCGGAAAGGGACCCGTCGGAGCCCCCGGCACGCTGATCAGAGCACCGATCTCGAAGCTCTCGACAACGCGGTCGCTCCGCGCGGACTGCGCCCGCAAGAGGGCGGCGGCGAACAGGACGCCCGTAACGGCGACGACCGGGACGACACGGCGGACGAGCCCGCTCATCGTGAACCTCCGTTCTCCTCGACGGCGCTGGAAACGTCGACACGGGCCGTCACCAGCCGCCCGCGACCTCCGCGAGAGCGCTCGTGACGGAGCACCACCTCCCTGCCCGGTTGCAGAGCGAGCGCCACGGAGCAGCGCATGGAATCCTGCGAAGGCAGGTCGATCCGGTACGGATGGCGAGCTCGCGTCCTGCCGCCCGCGGTCTCGATCACCGAGATGCCGGCCGCGCCCCGAGGTGTCGAGTTCAGGTCGACGGCGGCGAGAAACACGGCGCTGTTCTCGAACGTCGTCACACAGCGCCGGAGATCGACACCGAGACGGACCCTGCCGCCGTCGTGCAGCCAGCGGGCGTGAACCGTGAGCTCGAACCCGGTGCCAGCGGACGCGATCACGGGGTCCGGAATCTCCGTGACCGTGAATCCCGTGCCCCCGGAGATCGTCTCGACGTCGGCGACGTGATTGCGCGCGCGAAGGCCGCGAGCCAGCATCGGCGACCCCAGAGCGCCGGCCGTCGTGGCGTCGAAAATCGTGCGGCAGGCCTTGCCGTCGTCCGTCTCCCGCCATGCCTTCGCGAGGTGAAGTCCGTCCGTGGCACGGTCGACGATGCGGGCGAGGGCGTCGGCCGGGCCCTCGATCTCCCGGATGGTGACACGAGCGACGCGCGCTCGCTCACGCGCCTCGGCCAACAGCCACTCGCGCACCGCGGCTCGGGTCGCACTGCGCGCCGTCACCAGAAGGTAGCGATCACCCTCCACCGACAGCGCCGCGCGGCGGTCGGTCCAGGAATCGCGGTCGACCCGATGACGCAGCAGCTCGACGAGCACGACGGGGTCGTAGACAGGCAGACGGGGACCGAGGCTCCCGAGCAGGAAGGAGACGTCGTGGACCTCGAGGCGAAAGACATCTCCACCGCCGTCCGCTGCAGGCTCACGAGCGACGATCGCCCCCGGCATCTCCACGGTTCGCAGACGTGCGATCACCGCGAAGCGGCAGCGCGTGCCATCCGCCGCGATATCGTCGAAGAGCCCGGCGATGCCCGCGTGAGTCTCGTCGAGAAGAAGCTCCGCCGAGAGTGACTCCTCACGCAGTGGCACCATCTCTAGGTCTCCGAAGAGCGTCTCGCGCTTCACGACGTCTCCGCCGATACGCAGACGAGCGGCGACAAGACGCACTCGGTACCAGCCCGTGCCCGAGATCGCCTGCGGCCGGATCTCGACACTGACGCCGATCGGAATGCGCTGCACGACGACGTTGCTGACCGGTATCACGCCGGTCGAGTTGATCTCGGTGTCGACCGCGGTGGATCGGTACTGTCCGCTCAGCCCGCTCATCGTCTGCTCGTTGTACGCGGCGAGCGACACCAGACTCGCGGACCTTGCACCGCGCCGGAGGATCGTGTCGAAGCGTGCCACGTCGATCCACGGTGAGGCGATCGCGCCCTGATCGACGAGCGCCTCGACAGGCACGACGGCGACGTCCACGGCGATCATCTTCGCCCGGTCGACGCGCAGGCGCCCCAGGACGCGCTCGATCGTCCGCTGCACTTCCGCGGTCTGTCGCACGTGCAAGCCATGATCGACGAACACCATCTCGTTGCGCTCGCTGGACCAGGAGTCCTCCGCGATACTGGCGCGGAGGAGCCGCTGGACGACCGCGGCGATGCGCGGCGTGGACTCCTCCTCGAAGCTCAGGGACCAGTCGGGCCGGCCCCATCGTCCGCCACCTTCCCCCCCGATCCCGAGGCCACCGGCGTGCGGCCGGACGCGGAGCGGATACTGCGGCACCTCCCGCGTCAGAAAGCCGATGTCGTGAACCCGCATCACGCGGTCGACGGCGTCGTCAGCAACGACAACGGCGCACACAAGAAGAAGCGCCAGCCCCCGGGACAACCCCGAGCCGACGTCGCGATGTCGCATGACGCGCACCTCCGAAGAGCGGGTGATTCATCCCGACGACCCTCGTCCCGTCCCGGACAGTACGCGATCGTGAGCCGCTCCGCCACCGGACTCTGCACATCCCATGCTTGGGTGCGGTTCCCGGGGGTGATACGATGCGTCGTCATGCACGGCTCGCGCACCCGCTCCCCTCAAGCACCCGCCGGACCGCTGGCTCGCGGGCGGCGCAGAGTCTGCATGAGGAACGGGGCCCGGATCTCCGTCGTCCTCCTCTCTCTCCTGACCGTTTCGACGGCGGGCGGCGCGGGTTCATTCGACGGCAAGCCGCCAGAAGGCAAAGAGACGGCTGCGGACTCCCACTGGGCCTTCGAGCCGGTCAGCGACCCGGCCCCACCGGAGACCGACAGCGCCTGGGTTCGCAGCCGGATCGACCGCTTCGTTCTCGCCCGCCTCGAGACCGAGGGCCTGGCGCCCGCGAACGCCGCCGACGGGACGACCTGGATCCGTCGCGTGACGATCGACCTCACCGGGCTGCCGCCGACACCGCAGGAAGTCGACTCCTTCCTCGACGACGACTCGCTCGACGCCCGCGAGAAGGTCGTCGATCGCCTCCTCGCGTCTCCGCGACACGGCGAGCGCTGGGCACGGCACTGGCTCGATGTCGCGCGCTACGCGGATACCAAGGGCTACGTGTTCACGGCAGAGCGGCGCTTCCCGTACGCATTCACGTACCGTGATTACGTCGTACGCTCGCTGAACGAGGACCTCCCCTACGACCGCTTCGTCGTCGAGCAGATCGCCGCCGACCGGCTGGATCTCCACGACGATCCACGTCCGCTCGCCGCGATGGGGTTCCTGACGCTGGGTCGCCGCTTCCTCAACAACCAGCACGACATCATCGACGACCGCATCGACGTCGTCACCCGCGGCTTGCTGGCGCTGACGGTGCAGTGCGCCCGCTGTCACGACCACAAGTACGATCCGATCCCGTTGGAGGACTACTACTCGCTCTACGGTGTCTTCGCGAGCTCCGTCGAGCCCTCGGAGCTGCCGAAGATCGGCGCTCCGGAGGATGCCGACGCGTACGAGAGGTTCCAGGACGAGATCGCGAAGCGACAGAAGAGCGTCGATGAATACCGCGAGAAGGCGCACCGCGAGATCGTCGGCGAGATCCGCGAGACCACCCCGAAGTACCTGGTCGCCCTGGCCACCGCGGCGCAAGAGCCGCCGAAGGACTTCGGAGTCCCGACGGGCAAGGGAAAGATCCGCCCGCAGGTGCTCGCGCGCTGGCGACGATACCTCTCGCGACGCGCGAAGCCAGAGGACGCGGTTTTCGGACCCTGGCAGACGTTCCTCGCGGATCGAGACAACGTGGAACAGCGCGCGCGGAAGCTCATCGGAACCTGGAACGACGCCGCCGGAGGTGTCGTGACGAACCGGCTCGTGCGAGAGGCGATCACGAAGACACCGCCGAAGTCCACGCTCGACGTCGCTCGCGTCTACAGCCGCCTCTTCTCATCGGTGGCGAAGGCGACGGCGAGAGACGACGCGGAACGCGAGCTGCGCGAGGTCCTCTTCGCCGACGACTCACCCGTTGAAGTTCCGATCGACGAGGTGTCTAAGCTCTTCAACCGCGCCATGCGCGATCGTCTTCGCGAGCTGACCAGGAAGGTGGACAAGGTCCACGTCGAGCACGCGGGCGCACCGGCACGAGCCATGGCGCTCGCGGACGCGTCGAAGCCGTACGATCCGCGCGTCTTTCTGCGCGGCAAGCCATCGAGCCCCGGCGACTCCGTGCCGCGACGCTTCCTCGGCCTCCTCGCCGGAAAGAACCGCAAGCCCTTCACGGACGGCAGCGGCCGCCTGGAGCTCGCACGCGCGATCATCGACGAGCGCAACCCGCTGACCGCCCGGGTCGTGGTCAACCGACTCTGGATGCACCATATCGGCGAAGGCCTCGTGCGCACGCCGAGCGACTTCGGCCGACGCAGCGACCCGCCGACCCATCCGCTGCTGCTCGACTGGCTCGCGAGCCGCCTGATCCAGGAGGGCTGGTCGCTGAAGGCGATGCACCGGCGCATCGTCCTGTCGTCGACCTACGCGCAGTCGAGCGTCGTCGACGCTCGCAAGAAGGAGTCCGACCCGGAGAACCGTCTTCTCTGGCGCGCCAACCCGCGGCGGATCGAGTTCGAGGTACTGCGCGACACGCTGCTCCAGGCAGCCGGCACGCTCGACGCGCGCATCGGCGGAAAGGCGGTGCCTCTGTACGGAGGGGCCGACAGCCGGCGGCGCACGCTCTACGGTTTCATCGACCGGCAGAACCTGCCGCCGACCCTGCGGACCTTCGACTTCGCGAGCCCGGACACGTCGACTCCCCGACGACACCGGACAACGGTGCCTCAGCAGGCGCTGTGGCTGATGAACAGCGCCTTCGCGCGCGAGCAGGCGAAGCGGCTCGTCGGATCCGGCGGGATCCGGGAGGTGACGGAGCCTCGCGAACGCATCATTCGCGTCTACCGCCGGCTCCTGGCGAGGAAGCCGGACGCCGACGAGCTCGCCGGCGGCGAGGCCTTCGTGGCGGCCAATCCCTCCGAGAGAACCTGGGCCGCCTACGTTCAGACGCTCTTCTTTGCGAACGAGCTCGTCTTCGTCGACTGATTCGCCACCCTGTGGACTTCGCATCGCAGAATGGACTCCGCACACCCGAGCGCTGATCACGGCATGAGTCGTCGCGAGCTGCTCCGTCGCTCCGGCATGGGCCTCGGAGCGCTGGGGCTCGCAAGCCTCCTCGGCGACCTCGGGCTCGGCGCGACGGCGGGCTCCGCCACCGACATCAACCCGCTGGAGCCGCGCGCCCCGCACTTCGCCCCGAAGGCGACTCGCGTGATCCACCTGTTCATGAACGGCGGCCCGTCGCACGTCGACACCTTCGACCCCAAGCCCTCGCTTCGCGAGCACGCCGGGAAGATGTTGCCAACCGAGAACCTCCGCACCGAGCGCAAGACCGGGGCGGCATACCCGTCTCCATTCGAGTTCCGTCGCCACGGTGAGAGCGGCATCGAGGTCAGCGAGATCTTTCCACACGTCGCGAAGCATGCCGACGACCTCGCGGTGATTCGCTCGATGTACGCCGACGTGCCGAACCACGAGCCGTCGCTGCTGCTGCTGAACTGCGGCGACGCACGGCTGATCCGGCCGAGCATGGGCTCGTGGGTAACCTACGGGCTCGGCACCGAGAACCAGAATCTCCCCGGCTTCATCGCCATGTGCCCCGGCGGCTATCCGATCCAGGAGACCCAGAACTGGCAGTCGGCGTTCCTGCCGGGCGTCTTCCAGGGAACACACGTCGACACACGACACGAGAGCGTGGAGAAGCTGATCCGGAACGTCAAGAACGGCGAGCTGACGCTGAAGGAGCAGCGCGCGCAGCTGGATCTCCTGAAACGCCTCAACTCGGCGCACGCCGAGCGGCGTGGTCGCGAGGCGCATCTCGAGACCCGCATCCAGTCCTTCGAGCTGGCGTATCGTATGCAGCTCGAGGCCACCGATGCGTTCGACGTCTCGCGCGAGCCCCGGTCGATCCGCGAGATGTACGGGAGCGGCGTCCAGGCTCGCCAGATCCTCATCGCTCGTCGTCTCGTGGAGCGGGGCGTCCGCTACGTGCAGGTCTGGCACGGCGCCGGGCAGCCCTGGGACAATCACGACGACATCGAGGTCAACCACCGCAAACTCGCAGGCCAGTGCGACCAGGCGATCGGAGCACTGCTCACGGACCTCCGCCGGCGCGGCCTGCTCGACGAGACGCTCGTCATCTGGGGAGGCGAGTTCGGCCGCACGCCGACCGTCGAGCTGCCGCAGAAGGGTGCCAACCAGGGCAAGATCAACGGCCGCGACCACAACCACTGGGGCTTCACGACCTGGCTCGCGGGCGGCGGCGTCAAGGGCGGCATCACGCACGGCGCCACCGACGAGTTCGGCTTCCGGGCCGTCGAGAAGCGCGTCCACGTCCACGACCTCCAGGCGACGATTCTCCACCTGCTGGGCTTCGACCACGAGCGGCTGACGTATCGCTACGCCGGTCGCGACTTCCGGCTCACGGACGTGCACGGACACGTCGTCCGCGAGCTGCTCGCCTGACAGCGAGCGACCGCGCCGAGCCGGCGCACCGCCTCGGGGTCCGCGCTTGGACCTCGAGCAGCCCATCCGTTACTCTGAGCCTCCGCCGGGATCGCGGTCGCGATCCGACACAACGGAAATCCCCCCGACGAGGATCTCTCCGATGCAACGTTGCCGAATCTCGAGCCGCCCCCCTCGGCTCGCCGTCGTGTTCACCGTGCTCGCCGTCTCGAATGTTCTGTCGCGACTGGCGGCCGACGAGTCGAAGAAGCCCAACATCCTCTTCGTCTTCGCCGACGACCAGTGCTACGAGACGATTCAGGCCTTCGGGCACCCCGTCATCGAGACGCCGAACCTCGACCGTCTCGCCCGCTCGGGCATGACCTTCACGCACTGCTACAACCAGGGCTCGTGGAGCGGCGCCGTCTGCGTCGCCAGCCGCACGATGCTCAACACCGGCCGCTTCCTCTGGCGGGCGCACGCGGTGTACAGATCTTCGGAGAAGGAGCGGCAAGAAGGCCGCTTCTGGTCAGAGCACCTGAAGAAGGCCGGCTACGACACCTACTTCAGCGGCAAGTGGCACGTGCGCGCCAGGGCGGAGAAGGCCTTCGACTTCGTCTCGCACGTGCGACCCGGCATGCCGAACCAGACGAAAAAGGGCTACAACCGGCCACTGCCCGGCAAGCCCGACCCGTGGTCTCCGTTCGACACGTCATTCGAAGGATTCTGGAAGGGCGGCAAGCACTGGAGCGAGGTGCTCGCGGACGACGCCACCCGCTTCCTTGCCCGAGCTGCCGCACACGACAAGCCGTTCTTCATGTACCTCGCCTTCAACGCGCCGCACGATCCGCGCCAGTCGCCGAAGGAGTTCGTCGACCGGTACCCGCTCGAGAAGGTCGACGTGCCCGAGAACTTCCAGACGGAGTACCCCTACAAGGACGCGATCGGCTGCGGCAAGGGCCTGCGCGACGAGAAGCTCGGCCCCTTCCCGCGTACGAAGCACGCGGTCAAGATCCACCGCCAGGAGTACTACGCGATCATCACGCACATGGACGCGCAGATCGGCCGCATACTCGACGCCCTCGAGAAAACCGGCAAGAAGGACGACACGTGGATCTTCTTCACCGCCGATCACGGTCTCGCCGTCGGGCATCACGGCCTCTTCGGCAAGCAGAACCTTTACGACCACTCGACGCGCGTTCCCTTCATCGTCGCGGGCCCGGGCGTGCAGGCAGGCGCCACGGCGGACACCAGGATCCTCCTGCAGGACGTCATGCCGACGACCCTCGAGCTAGCCGGTGTCGAGAAGCCCGAGCACGTGCAGTTCCACAGCATTCTGCCGTTCGTTCGCGGAGGATCACGACAGTCCAGGTACGACGCGATCTACGGTGCCTACCTGCAGCTGCAGCGCTCCGTGATCGTCGGCAAGCACAAGCTGATCCTCTACCCGAAAATCGGCCGGGTCCGCCTCTACGATCTCGAGGCCGATCCTCTGGAGATGAACGACCTCGCCCCGAGAGAGGAGTCGCTGACGCTTCGCAAGCGACTCTTCCAGCGTCTCCTCGGCCTGCAAGAGGAGGTCGGAGACACGCTCGACCTGACGACGCCCTTCGGGGCGCTCGCCCGCTGAGGGCTGCCGGCCGACCGCTGAGGACGACCGGCGACCCCCGCACACCCCCCCAGCCGACAAGCGACGCCGCGGTCGAACCGGGGTCACCGGAGCTCCCGCCGGACGATCAGAGACAGCTGCCCTCCGGATACCCGCACTCGGCGAGCCCGTCGTCGCTGGTATCCTCGCCGCACTCTGACGGTCCCGGCGCCGGAGGCTCGGAGCCTCCGAGGAACAGCCAGTTGAGAGCGGCCACGCCATCGGAGATGTCGACCTGGCCGTCGTCGTTGGTGTCGGCCGCGTCCTCGCATGCCGACGCCTCGCCGCCGAGGAAGAGGAAGTTGAACAGGAAGACGGCGTCGGTGAGCTCCACCACACCGCTTCCATCCCCGTCACCG
>CAYMLL010000034.1:0-1278 GCA_964390645.1 uncultured Planctomycetia bacterium
CGGGTCTACCGTGTCGGCGAGGCGCAGGGGCATCACTACATCGCGACCGAGTACGTCGACGGTCCGACCCTCGCCGAGGTGCTCGAGCAGGTGGGTGGAAGCGGCGTCCGCAGCGCGACCGGGCTCTACCTCGCGGTCGGCATGCCGGAAAACCAGCGCGTTCACGATACGTTCGAGGCCGCGTTCGTCGCGCTTCTCGTGCCGGTCGCACGCGCGCTTGCCGTCGCGCACGAGGTCGGCATCGTCCATCGAGACCTCAAGCCGTCGAACATCCTGATCCGACGTGACGGTCGCTTGGTGATCGGAGACTTCGGTCTCGCCAAGGCGGAGACGGATCCGGATCTGTCCCTGACGGGAGAGGTTCTCGGCACTCCGTTCTACATGTCCCCCGAGCAGGTCTCGCGCGCCGCGAGCCAGGTCGATTTTCGTACTGACGTCTACAGTCTTGGGGTGACGCTTTACGAGGGGCTCTCCGGTAAGCGACCCTTCGAGGGAGACACGGTCTACCAGCTCTTCGAGGCGATCACGACCCGCACCCCGCCGTCGTTGCGCTCGATTCACAGGCAGATTACTTCGGACGCGGACTCGGTCGTTCGTCGCGCGATGGCCCGGGAGCGGGACGAGCGCTACAGCAACGCGATGGACCTCGCGGTCGACCTCGACTTGCTCTCGCAGGGTCGACCGACTCATGCGCGAGCAGAGGAAGGGGGCACCTTGCGGCAGCTGCGCGCGGCGCTCCGGCGCGCGAGCTACGGCGAGGGCATCGACTTCCGATCCACGACGACCTTCCTCGGGATTCCGCTCGTCCACGTGCACTCCGGGAAACCGAAGCCTGGCAAGCGGAGGTGCGTCGCGAGGGGCTGGATCGCGTTCGGCGACGTGGCGATCGGAGGCCTCGCGGTGGGAGGCGTCGCGCTCGGCGGCGTGACCTTCGGCGGCTGTGCGGTCGGATTGCTGGCAGCCGTTGGCGGTGCCGCGCTGGGCGGTGTCGCGATCGGCGGTGTCGCGATCGGCGGCATCGCGACGGGCGGTCTCGCGGTCGGCTACCTCGCGCTTGGCGGCATCGCTGTCGGTGCGCACGTCGTCTGGGGCACCGTGCGCGATCCCGTCGCCGTCGATTTCTTCGGGCGATGGATGCCGTGTCTGCGTCTGTACCTCGGTCGCTAGCAGCCGGTCGCCGTGGAGGCCCGTGTCCGCGCCACTGACATGTCCGAGACGAAGCTGACGACCCGATCTCCTCGCCCCAAGCTCGGAGGTCGCCACTTCGCACCGTGTGCC
>CAYMLL010000034.1:1288-35459 GCA_964390645.1 uncultured Planctomycetia bacterium
AAGTCCGCGAGGACGACGGCCGCGTCCTTCGCCATGAACCTCTCCGCGGGGTGCGACCGGTCCGGCCGGGGCAGTCTTGCCTGCGAGGTCCTTCCGGGGATTGACGCCAGCGTGCAGTTCGCCGCGCGCAACGCAGCTCGGGAGAATCACTGGTACAGGGACGCATCCGGTCGTAGTACAATTCCTGCTTCGAGAGACGAACCCCAAACCCGAGAATGGACGAGGTGGACGATGTGCAAGAAGCGCTGGATCCCGGGGATCCTGGTGAGCGTGATCGTGGCTCTGTTCGCTCGTGACGTGAGCGGCGGCGACGGGCTGTGGGTGGAGTACGACGGATTCGGCGGCCCCGGAAAGGGGAAACAGATCGTCCTCATCAGCGGTGACGAGGAGTACCGCTCCGAGGAAGGGCTTCCGCAGCTCGGCAAGATCCTCGCCGTGCAGCACGGATTCAAGTGCCGGGTCGTCTTTTCACAAGACGCGGACGGTAGCATCAACCCCAACAACCAGAAGAACATCCCGGGTCTCGAGGCACTCGGGACCGCCGATCTGATGATCATCGCCACGCGCTTTCGCAAGCCGATCGACGACCAGATGAAGCACGTGGATGCCTACCTGAAGACCGGCAAGCCGGTGATCGGCATGCGCACGGCGACCCACGCCTTCCGCTTCGGCGGAGGATCGACGTGGGCGCACTACAGCGACGGCTACAACGGGCCGAAGAAGGACTGGAAAGGCGGCTTCGGTCGCCTGGTGCTCGGGGAGAAGTGGATCAGCCATCACGGTGGCCACAAGTCCGAGAGCACCCTCGGACTGATCGCCCCCGATGCCAAGGATCATCCGATCGTACGTGGCATCAAGGACGGTGATGTCTGGGGTCCGACGGACGTGTACGGCGTGCGTCTTCCCCTGCCTGGCGACAGCCGGCCGATCATCCTCGGTCAGGTGACGAAGCGGAAGGGGCCGCGAACGAAGGACGCTTTCTTCGGCCTGAAGCCCACCGACGATGAGCCCGTGGCCGGCAGGAAGAACAACCCGATGATCCCCGTCAGCTGGACCAAGTCCTACCAGGTGCCCGGTGGAAAGAAGGGCCGGGTCTTCACCACGACGATGGGATCGTCGACGGACCTCGTCGCCACGGGCACGCGTCGCATGCTCGTCAATGGCGTTTACTGGTGTCTCGGGCTCGAAATCCCCGAGGGTGGCACCAGCGTCGACCTCGTCGGCGAGTACCGGCCGATCGCCTACGGCTTCAACAGCTTCACCCGGGGCGTCAAGCCCTCGGCGCACGCGCTGAAGAAGAAGTAGATCGGTTCGTGTAGCGCCGCGTTCATTCAGCGGGATCGGGAGTGTTCGGTCCAGATGAGGATCCGCGGGATTATCCCTGTCGTCGCCGGCGTCGTGCTCGGGGCGCTGTTCACGCACGGGCTGCGCGCGCAGGTGGTGATCAACGAGCTTCTCGCGGAAAACGTCTTCGACTCCCGGGACGAGGACGGTGACAGCTCGGACTGGGTCGAGCTGA
Organism: uncultured Planctomycetia bacterium; assembly: GCA_964390645.1. Lineage (GTDB taxonomy): Bacteria > Planctomycetota > UBA8108 > UBA8108 > UBA8108 > CAYMLL01. The sequence goes on from CAYMLL010000034.1 coordinate 2,808, forward strand.
AGAACGCGGGGGACGAGACCGTCGTACTTGACGGCTGGCTCCTCAGCGACGACCTCGCGATCGTCGGAAAGTGGCGGCTGCCCCGGGTCGACCTGGAGCCGGGCGGGCTTCTGGTCGTCTGGTGCTCGGGCAAGGACCGCGAGCTGCCGCCCCCCGAGCGCATCGTCGAGCCGAACTCGCGCTTGCCCCTCGTGGCCGACCTGGTGGAGGAAGGCGCAACGTGGCGCTATCTGTCCTCGTCGCCGCAGAGCGGGGAGACCCCACCGGGGTGGACCTCCACGGACTTCGACGACGCGGGATGGAGCGAGGTGACGCTGCCCATCGGGTTCGGCGAGCCGGGACTCTCGACGGAGCTGGACCGAACTACCGGGACGATTCTCCTGCGCGCGGAGTTCACCGTCGCGGCACTGGAGTCACTGGCGGGAATCGTCTTCGAGACCCGCTACGACGATGGCATCGTCGTGTGGCTCAACGGCATCCGGGTGATCTCGTCGAACGTCGCACCGGACGATTCACCTGGTTTTGGCTCGGTTGCGGAGAGCCATCACCCGCCTGTCGTACGTGAACGTTTCGACCTCGGCCCGTGGTTGCGGGACGGGACGCTCCAGGCCGGAGCGAATGTGCTCGCCATCGCGGTGGTGAACCGCACGCCGGGCCGGGACACGGGTTCGAACGACGCGTTCTTCGTCGGGCGGCTCGGTCATGTGCCGCGCATGCTGCACTCGAGCTTCCGCCTCGGGTCCGGTGGCGAGGCGTTGACGCTGGCCGATCCGCGCGGTGTCCTGGTGGACGCCTTGCTGCTGCCCGAGCAGACGGCCGATCGATCGTACGGCCGCTCGGTCGATCGACCCGAGCGCCTCGTCTACCACCTGCGTCCTACCCGCGGCGCGCCGAACGACACGCTCGTGTCGTCCGATGTTATCCCGGAGCGTCCGACGTTCTCGCCGAGCGGCGGCAAGCTTGCGGAGCCGTCGGATGTGAGGGTCTCGATGGCGCTGCCGTTTGACGACGTCACTCTTCGGTACACACTTGACGGCTCTCCACCGTCGGGATCGAGCCCGGTCTACACCGAGCCGGTCCTGGTGTCACGCAACATGGTCATCCGTTCTGCCGCGTTCATCGGCGAGGAGCGCGTCAGCCACGTGGAGACTCAGAGCTATTTCCTGACCGCGTGGAGCTTCGGGCTACCGATTCTCTCCGTGGCGATGCCGCCGGGGGATTTTCGCGACGTGCACCTTGATTTCACGCGACGTGGACGCGAGTCCGAGAAGGTGGCGCACGTCGAGCTCGTCGACGCGGACGGTGTTCGCCTGTTCGGCGTCGGCACCGGGATGCGCCTTCATGGAAACGCCGGTCGCGAGGGCGGAATTCAGACGAAGAAGTCCTACCGGCTCTACTTTCGCGGGGACTACGGCACACCGCGGCTCGAGTACCCGCTGATCCCCGACGCGCCCGGGGGCAGCCTTGATGTCGTTGTCCTGCGCGCGAGCACACACGACTCCTTCCGGACGATCTCGACCGCGACGTTGATCCGTGACGAGATCATCCGCAGCCTGCACGGCGACATGGGTGCCGCCGTATCGCACGGCGCCTGGTGCAATCTCTTCGTCAACATGGAGTATCGGGGACTCTACAACGCTACCGAGCGAATCGGCACCGAGCTCCTGGCCGCGAACTTCCCCGAGGACGGTGAGGAGTGGGACGTCGCGCCGACGGACGACCTCGGGTTGTGGCTGCAGCTGCTCGAATTCGTACGCGAGCACGACTTCACCGAGGATGCTCTCGCCGACGAGCTGGCGCGCCGTGTCCACGTCGACAACATCATCGACTACATGACGGTCAACATCTGGTGCCAGAATCACGACTGGCCCGGCAACAACTGGTTCACCGCCCGTCCTCGACGTTCGGACGGCAAGTGGATCTTTCTCACCTGGGACGTCGAGGCGGGGATGGGAGGGCGCACATCCGGCTTCACGGCGAACTCGCTCGAGAACGTCTACGGCAACGACAGCTCCTGGCTCGTCGAGGTGTTTCTCGCGGTCGTGGAGAATCCGCGCTTCGAGCGTCGCTTCATCGAGACCTTCCTGCGCCACATGGACGGGGTCCTCCATCCGGAGCACGTGCTCGCGCGGGTACGGGAGATCGCCGTGGCGGTGGCTCCGGACATGCACGAGGAGACTCAGCGTGCCCGGCAGACCTTCACGCGCTGGGAGGCCAACGTCGCCTTTCTGGAGACCTTTGCTGCGCGGCGTTCCGGCTTTATCGGCGACGTCGTGTTGCGGTCGACACGTTTTCGTACGCCACGCTTCACTCGCGCCATGACGCGCCGGGTCTTCCCGGATGGTGTCGTCGACGTCCGGCTCCGGGGTATCGGATTCCCGGCGAGTTTCAGGGTGCGATTCAACGGTATGGAGGCCCTGGGAGTACGAGTGGAGGACGGGCTGGTCGTCGCAGGTTTGCCGTTTGACCTTCGCATGGAGGGTCGGCCGGACGTGACCCTCGTCGAGCCTTCCGGACGGACGTTCACTTCTTCCGGACTGTTCGAGGTCACGCTGCGACCGCAGCCGGAGAGCATCGACCCGGTCGTCGGACCGTCGGCCGGGGGAATTCCCGTCAGCGTGTTCGGGCGCAACTTCCGGCCGGGAGCTCGGGTCTTTTTCGGTGAGCGGGAGGCCGTGTCGACGGAGGCGGTCGGCAAAGACGGCACCGAGCTCCTCGTTGTCGCGCCTTCCGGAGCAGGGACGGTGGCCGTGCGGGTTGCGAACACACGTCCGGGCTGGCTCCCCGCGTTCGTGCAGCCCGCGTTCACCTACGAGAGGACCGAGACCTTTCGCCGTGGCGACGTCGACGGCGACGACCGTCGAAACGTTCGGGATGCGGTGCTGATCTTGCGGACGCTCGTGGGCGCGGTCGAGACGTCGGCCTGTGAGGACGCGCTCGATGTCGATGACAGCGGTCGGGTCGATCTGGCGGACGCCATCGGCCTCCTCTCCTGGCTCTTCGATCGCGGCGACAGTCCTCCGTCCCCCCCACACAGTGAGTGTGGCATCGACCCGACGGAGGACGCGCTGGCGTGCTCCTCGATGGGGCGGTGCGGAGGCTGATCGGGGCGCCGGTCTTGCATTGGTGAGTCAGCCTGGAGAAGATGGTTTGATTAGCGGCTCTGATCGCGGTCTCCAAGGAGGAATCTGTCATGCGTCGCGTTTCATTTAGTCTCTCGCTAATCGTCTTGTTCACTGTGGTCTGGGTCGCTCCGTCCGTGACCGGCTCGTCGGAGCTGGTCGCCCAGGAGGACGCGGGGAAGAAGAAGCAGGAGAAGAAGAAGGCCCGGAAGAGACGAAACAAGAAGCCGCTCTCGCCGGCGGTCGAGGCGATGCTCTCGATGGCTGCTCCCGCCGCGGAGCACGAGATTCTCCAACGCCTGGTGGGCAAGTGGAATGTCGCCTCGAAGATGTGGATGCAACCGGGCAGTGATCCGGCCGTTAGCAAGGGGACCTCGTCGGTGAAGCTGATCCTCGGGGGTCGCTTCACGCAGCAGGACTACCGGGGCACCTTCATGGGCTCGAAGTTTCAGGGCCTGGGCCTCATCGGCTATGACAAGCAGAAGAAGAAGTACGTCAGTGTCTGGCTGGACACCGGCGCGACGATGATCGCGCCCAGCGAGGGGACGGCGAACGAGAAGGGCGACGGGATGACCTTCGTGTCGCGCTTTGTCGATCCGCTCAGCGGCCAGCCTGTCAAGATGCGGATGGTGGTCGATTTCGAGAGCGAGGACCGTCACGTCAACCAGTTCTACATGGTTGGCGAGGACGGGACGGAGCACAAGACGATGGAGTTGATCTACACCCGCAAGGCGACGAAGAAGAAGGCTCCGAAGGAGAAGAAGCCCCGCAAGGAGAAGGGGGCGAAGAAGGCGAAGGCCGAGAAGGACGCCTGATCAGAGGCCGGCAGCCGGTCGAGAGGGTCGATTCGGCGTCAGATTGCGGGCATGACCGAGGAAGAGGGTCGAATGGGACGCAAGGTCGCGACGTGCAGAACCCGGACGCAGCCGTCTCGACGCGAGTTTCTCGGTTGCACGGCGCTCGGAGCCGCCGCGCTGGCGACTCCGACGATCGCCACGCGCGGTCTGCTCGGCAAGGATGCCCCGAGCGAGAAGATCACCGTCGGCTGCATCGGCATGGGCGGCCACGGCGTGAACCGCAACCTGCGGATGTTGCTGCGCCAGAGCGACGCGCGGGTGATCTCTGTCTGTGATGTCTTCGACGGCCGCCGCGATGCGGCCCGCGCCGGCGTCGATAAGGCCTACGACTCCAGGGGCTGCTCGTCCCATACGGACTTCCGGAAGATCATCGATCAACCGGACGTCGACGCTCTGATGATCTCGACGCCGGACCACTGGCACGTCCTGATGTCCGTCCTCGGCATGCGAGCCGGAAAGGACGTCATCTGTGAGAAACCGACGCTGACGATCCGGGAGGGGCAGATCCTCACCTCGATCGTGAAGAAGCGGAAGGCCGTCTTCCAGACCTCGACCGAGGACCGTAGCCTTCCGTGCTATCACCACATGGCCGGCGTTGTTCGCAACGGTCTGATCGGCAAGGTGCGGCGTGTCGAGGTCGAGCTGCCCGCAGGACAGAACTTTCCAAACGAGCAGGCGGTGAAGGTGCCTGCAGGGCTCGACTGGGACCTGTGGCTCGGTCCGGCACCCTTGGCACCTTACACGAAGAGCCGCACGGAGCGTCAGCACTGGCGTCACGTCTGGGACTACTCCGGGGGGAAGTTCAGCGACTGGGGCATGCACCAGCTAGATACCGTACAGTGGGCGCTGGACAAGGAGCGCACCGGCCCGGTCGAGGTGGAGGGGTCCGGAACGGTCAATCCCGGCAGCATGTACAATACTTTCGTGACCTACGAGGTGCGCTGGCGCTACGCCGATGGTGTCGAGGTGCACGTCAAGTCCGGCGGCACGAGCTTGCGCTTCATCGGCGAGAAGGGCTGGATCGGCAATCCACGCTTCGCGGCGAGGTGCACCGCCAGCGACGCGAAGCTGGTCGAGTGGAAGCCGGAAGCAGGCGACGTTCATCTTTATACGAACCCTGCGGGCGAGCACCGTGACTTCCTCGACTGCGTCAAGACACGCAAGGAGCCGTACTTTCCCGCGGAGATCGGCCACCGCTGCGCGAGCCTCGTCCACATGGGGAACATCGCGATGCGGCTCGGTCGCAAGCTGCGTTGGGATCCGGCAAAGGAGGAGTTCGTCGGCGATGCGGATGCGAACGCGATGTGCTCTCGCGTGATGCGCAAGCCGTGGACGCTCCAGGCGTGACGGCTTTCGCCCCGCGTTTCGCCATTCTCCAGGGAGCCCGGGATCGCGAGGATCGCCGGGGTCGAGAAGCGACGACGGCGCGATAACGGACGCGTATCTGCGAGGAGGACCGACGAAGCACCCGGGCGAAGTGGCCGCTCTCTCGCCGGCTTGACTTCTTCACCGGGCTGCTGGCCAGGCTGGCGACGACGGACTCGATCTCGTCGCGTTACTCGAGGATCTCGATCTTCGGCGGCGACGCGAAATGTCGGTATTGCTGTTCGACGTCCTCTCGCATCGTGTCGTGAGTGTTCGAGATCCACCAGCGGTAGAGCACCGACAGGCCCTTGCCGTCCTTCTCCAGCGTGTACGGGAAGAACTCGCCGAAGCGCCCGTACAGGCGTTCGGAGCTGCGCGCGTCGTCCGGATTGCTCGGGTGACTGAGATACGCGACCGTGTAGGCCTGCGCCTCGATCTTGAAGCGCACGGCGTTCCAGGGCATATCACGGTGCTGTTTGTTCTGCGGCCAGTTGATCTGCTGGTTCTCGGGCAGGTCCTTCCACTTTTCGGCACGCAGATAGCGAGTGCTCTTCTGGTTTTCCGCGACGTACTGCGCCGCGCGAAACTGCACGCCGGCGTGTTGCGGGTCGCCGTCCACCAACACGGTGTCGACGGTCGACCTCAGCGACGAGGCAAACTGGATCAGATGCTGTCCCTGCGGCTGACTGAAGACCAGGAGCGTCCTCGTCTCCTCGATGAACGGCTTGCCATCGCGATCGTTCCAGGCGATCTCCACGGTGTGCCCGCCGACGATCGGACCCTCGACGCGCGATAGTTCTTTGACGTGTAGCTGGTGCTCGCCCTTGTGTGCGTGCCACGTGTCGTACGACTGACCGCCCACCTTGCACTTGTTGTAGCCGAAATAGATGCCGCGGTGATGCGAGTAGAGCCCGCCCGCCCCCTTCGTGATCAGTCGTGAGCCGTCCGTCGCGAAAACGTGGTGGAACGGCTTCTTGGTGAGCTCCTTCTTCTCGAGATCGAACCTGGTGTGCATGTATCGCAGGACCGGACGATCACCGGCGACGAGGTCGTTAGACGTCCCGTGCTTGCCCGACGACTTCTTCCAGCTGAAGTGTGCCTGGTCGCTCGGCGGCTCACCGGTTCCGAGCTCGATCTCGTAGACGGCAGACGCACCAGAGGCGAGCTGATCGATGAGCCACCAGACGCGAGAGCCCTCCTTCCCTATAGCTACTATCTGTCCGGCCGAGATCTTGCCGTTTCGGTCGACCTTCGCGACGACGTGGTCCGGGTCCCGGTTGTCGATGTCGATGGACACGGGTGTGTTTCGCAGCGCGGTCTTCCCCGCGGTGACCTTGACCCTGAGGTCGTGAGCGGTGGCGGTGGCGGTGGCGCCGAGCACGAGGATCGACAGAACAGCGGCAGCGAGACCGGGAGAAGGATGATGGAGCATGGTGAATCCCGCAGGGTGTTCGAGGGAGTGGGAGCGCACGGGGGACGACCCGCGACCCGGTCAGAGCATAGCCGCTCCGGGGAGGGTCCGAAAGTGTCCGGGTCGACGGCCGGGGCGGATTCTCCGCCGACTCCGGATCTGTCCGCTTCTCCGACGTTGACACGCCCCGGGACCTTCGCTGTAGTGAACGCTCTCTAACGTTGGAGGGTCGGAAACCGTGTCAACTCGTAGCGTTCCTGCGATCGTCGCTCTCCTCTGGTGCCGGCTCGGCCTCGCCGACGGCTATCAGCCTCCCCCGCTCACCGTCGCGGACGGGTTCGACATCGAGCTCGTCGCCGCGCCGCCTCTCGTCGAGCATCCCATGCTCGCTTGCCTCGACGAGAAGGGTCGGCTCTACATCGCCGAGAGCGACGGGCAGAACCTCAAGAAGGACGAGTTGCTGCGTCAGCGTCCTCGCTTCGTGCGGCGGCTCGAGGACGTCGACGGCGATGGACGCTACGATCGCTCGACGATCTTCTGCGACTCGATGACGATGCCCGAGGGTGCGCTCTGGCACGATGGCGCGCTCTACATCGTCTCCTCCCCGTACCTGTGGCGTCTGGAGGACGTCGACGATGACGGCGTGTGCGACAGGCGCGAGAAGCTGCTCGGGTACCTCGAGTTCGACGGTCGCGCCAATCAGCACGGGCCCTTTCTGGGACCGGGCGGAAGGCTTTTCATCACCGGCGGGCACTTCGGCGTCGATCTCCGCGGACGCGATGGTAGCACGGCCGGTGGCGGCCACAGGACGGCGGGTGTTTTCTCCTGCACGCTGGAGGGGAACGACGTGCGGGTGTTCGGGCTCGGCCCGATCAATCCGGTCGAGGTCGCCTTTTCCGCCGAGGGAGATCTGTTCACGACGGCGGCCATCTTCGACAGTATCGGTGGAAGGCACGACGCGTTGATCCACTGGGTGCATGGAAGCATGACGACGCGTGTCTACGGTCCGGCTTACCTGCCGGATACCGGCATCCGGATTCCGCCGCTGAGCCGCTGGGGGCAGGTCGCACCGGCCGGTCTGATGCGTTATCGCGGCACCGCGTTCGGTCGCGGGTACGCTGGCGATCTCTTCGCGTGTCAGTTCAACTCACACCGGGTGATCCGCGTGCGCGTCGAGCGTCAGGGATCGACGTTTCGTTCGACCGATGAGGACTTCGTGGTGTCGTCCAGCGTCGACTTCCACCCCACGGAGATTCTCGAGGATGCCGATGGGAGCCTTCTTCTGATCGACACCGGCGGATGGCTGAGCTGGGGTTGCCCGTTCTCGAAGGTTGCCAGGCCGCAGATCCGCGGTGCGATCTACCGAATTCGACGCAGGGGCGCTACCCCCGTTGCCGATCCTCGCGGCGACAGGCTCGAATGGAAGACGATGGCGAGCGGTGGGCTGGCGCTGCTGCTCGATGACCCGCGACCGGCGGTTCGAGACCGAGCACGCGAGGCGCTGGTTCTGCGGGGTGCCGGCACGGTTCGGGTGCTGGCAGTTCTGGCAGACGCTTCGCCGAGCGCGCGAGGGCGAAGAAATGCCGTGTGGACTCTGTCGCGCATCGGAGGACCGGCCGCTCGCGCGGCAATCCGGTCGGCTCTTGACGATGAAAGCACGAGTGTGCGACAGGCGGCGGTGCGTAGTGCCGGGTCCCTCGTCGACATGGAGGCGGTCGAGCCGCTACGCGCGATGTTGGAGGCTGGCCCTGCTTCCGTGCGGGCGGCGGCCGCCACAGCGCTCGGACAGATCGGCGACGCGGGCTCCGTGCCGGCGCTGTTCGTGTCGCTTCGCGTTGATGGCAACGACGAGCATCTTGTCCACACGCATATCCGCGCGCTGATCGACATCGATGACCGTGCATCGGTTCTGCCCGGACTGCGTGACGCCGACGTGCGCGTGCGGCTTGCTGCCCTGACCGCGCTTGATCAGATGGCGCACGGAGAGTTGCAGCGTCAGGACGTGCTGCCATTTCTCGGTGCTGTGGACGCGACCTTGCGTGCACGCGCGGTCGACCTGGTGCGTCGACGAGGCTGGAGCGACGCTCTGGTGGGAAGCCTGACGGGCCTCCTGCGACAGAGTGAGCGCGGTGACGCGAGCACGGTCAGCGGTGCAGCGCGCGCCATACTCGTGAGCCTCGGAGACGACGAGAAGATCCGGGGCGCTGCGCTCGGAGCTCTCGCGTCGGAGACGACGTCCAAGGGCGTCCGGGTCCTCATCCTCGAGGCTCTGGCGAAGGGCGCGCACGTCGATGTCGACGAACGGACGAGGGCCGTTCTGGCGGAAATACTGCGTGGCGATGACGAGGAGGTTCAGTCCGCGGCGCTCCTCTATCTGGAGCCTGCGGTCGACGCTGGGCTCGACGATCTCCTGCTGACTCTGTCTCGTCGGGGCGATCGGTCTCGAGCCTTGCGCATCACCGCGTTGAGGCTGTCTCTCGGTGGTGACCGCGTGCTCGAGGAGGAAGACATGGCGCTTCTCACCGACTCGCTGGACGACGGCGCGTTCGCGCTGGATCGAGTCGCGGCGGCGCAGGCTCTTGGCAACGCTCGGCTGTCATCGAGTCAGCGGCGGCGGCTCATCGACGCTTGTGAGATTGCCGGACCGCTCGAGCTACCTTTCTTGCTGCGCGCATTCGAGTCTCTTCGGCAGTCGGGGCAGCGGTCGACGTCCGATCTGCCGACGGCCCTCGCTGACGCCTTGCTGAAGGCCCCCGGGCTTCGCAACGTCGGGCGCGAGCGCGTCGAGAAGATTTTCGGGCAGCTTGGACCGCCGCGGGGCGATCGACTTGCGAGAGTCCTTGCACGGATCACCGATGACCCGGTGTCGCGGGCCGCGCGACTCGTGGAGCTCGAAGAGAAGCTGTCACGCGGCGATCCGGTGCGTGGTCGGTCGATCTTTCGTGGCAGCACCGCGGCCTGTTCCGCATGTCACCGGATCGACGGCCAGGGCGGGGTGGTGGGGCCGGACCTTTCGAAGATCGGCGGGCTGCGCGCGCGCCGCGATCTTCTCGAGGCGATCGTCTTTCCCAGCTCGACCCTCGTGAACGGGTACGAGTCATGGCAGGTGATCACCCGGAAGGGCGACGTGCACCAGGGAGTTGTCACCGCGTCGACGAACGAGGATCTGGAGCTCGCCATAGGTGCGGGAACGCTGGTTCGCATTCCGCGCGGTGAGGTGCGGTCGATGCAACCCGTCCACACCTCGCTGATGCCCCGCGGGTTGGATCAGACGTTGAGCATGGGGCAGCTCGACGATTTGCTGAGCTATCTCGAGTCACTGCGCTGACGGTTCCACGCCGGAAGAGTGCGCCATCGCCGCGACGACGTCTGGCTTCAGGTGAGGACCTTCTCGATGACCTTGCCATGGACGTCGGTCAAGCGGTACCGGCGGCCCTGGTGCTTGAACGTGAGGCGCTCGTGGTCGACGCCGAGGAGGTGCAGGATCGTCGCGTGAAGGTCGTGGACGTGTACCGGGTCAGCTGCAACGTTGTAGCCGTATTCGTCTGTCGCGCCGTGGGTGGTTCCCGCGCGTGATCCCCCGCCGGCCATCCACACCGTGAAGCAGCGCGGGTGGTGGTCACGGCCAAAGCTGTTCTTCGACAGCTTGCCCTGACAGTAATTCGTGCGGCCGAATTCGCCGCCCCAGATGACGAGCGTGTCCTCCAGAAGCCCACGTCGTCGCAGGTCGCGCACGAGAGCTGCGGTCGGCTGATCGGTCTCGGCGGTCTGCTTGGATATGCCGTTCTTCAGGCCGCCGTGCTGGTCCCAGCCGGGGTGATATAGCTGGATGAATCGCACTCCACGCTCCGCAAGCCGCCGTGCCAGGATGCAGTTCGCGGCGAAGCTCCCCGGGTTTCGGGAGTCCTTGCCGTACTCCTCGAAGACGTGGTCGGGCTCGGTCGAGAAGTCCGTGGCCTCGGGGATCGAGGCCTGCATGCGGAACGCGATCTCGTGCTGGGCGATACGGCCCTCGATTCTCGGATCGGAATTCCTCTCGAGCTGGAGTCGATGGAGCTCCGCGAGCCGCTCGAGCTGCTGGCCGCGGCTCGTCTGGTCGACGCCGTTCGGGTTCCCGAGGTAGAGGATCGGGTCCTTCCCTGATCGAAAGCGCACTCCCTGGTGCTTCGAAGGTAGAAAGCCCGAGCCCCACAGTCGCGACACGAGCGGTTGCCCTCCCTTGCCCTTCGTCACCATGACGACGAAGGACGGCAGGTTCTCGTTTTCGGAGCCGAGCCCGTAGTCGAGCCACGCGCCCATGCTCGGACGACCGGGGAACTGAGAGCCTGTCTGCAGGAACGTGACGCCGGGGCCGTGGTTGATCGCCTCGGTGTACATCGACTTGACGAAGCAGAGCTCGTCGGCGATTTTCGCTGTATGGGGCAGTCGATCGCTGAGCCACGCGCCGCTCTCACCGTACTGGTGGAACTGGAACGGCGATCCAGCCAGTGGCAAGCTTGCCTGGTTGCCGCTCATCGCGGTGAGTCGCTGGCCGCGTCGGATGGACTCGGGAAGCTCGGTGCCGTGCTGTTTGTTCAGGGTCGGCTTGTAGTCGAACAGGTCCATCTGCGACGGTCCGCCGCTCTGGAAGAGATAGATGACGCGCTTCGCCTTCGTGCCGCCGTGTGGCGTTCCCAGAAGACCGCCTGCGTTGGCGCCCTCCGGGTCGAGGAGATTCGCGAGAGCGATGCCGCCGAGTCCCATGCCGAAGCGGTCGAGAAAGCGCCGGCGGCTCATTCCGAGGGTCGGCTCGAAGCCGGTGCAGCGTGGTTGGATCATCTTGTCAGCGTCGGTTCTCATCTCTTCACCACACATTCGTCGTAGCTCAGAAGTACGTTGACGACGGCGCCGGCCGCGGCGGCTCTGGTCGTCTCGGTTTTCGCGTCGCGCGGCGCGTTGCCTGTCTCGAGGAACGCCTCCGCGCGCTTCGGGTCGGCCTCGAAATGCGCCAGCTGCTCGTCGTGGAGGCGCCGCAGGATCTTCGCCTGCGCGGGCGATGGCCGTCGGCTCGTCAATCGTCGGAAGATCTCCTCGAGGATCGCGTCGACATCGTCGCCGTGCTTCTTCACCATCGCCTCGCCGAGCACACGAGCCGCCTCGACGAACTGGGGGCCGTTGAGGATCACCAGAGCTTGCAGGGGCGACGCGGTGCGCTCGCGCTTGACGCGGCAGACGTCTCGCTTGGCGGCGTCGAGCGCCATCATCGCCGGAGCCGGTCCGGTGCGTTTCCAGTACGTGTAGACGCTGCGACGATAGAGCCCCTCGCCCTTGTCGTGTCCCATCGGCTTGAAGGAGACCGCCACCTCGTAGGGCTTCGCCGGAGCGCCGCCGATCTTCCGGACGAGAAGGTCGCCGATCGCCAGCGCGTTGTCGCGGATCATCTCGGCCGGCAACCGGTAGCTGGCGGCGCGTGCGAGGAGCCGGTTCTCTGGATCACGAGCGTGGAGCGCCCTCGTCACGGTGCTCCGCTGACGGTAGGTCGATGACGTGACGATGCGTTTCAGCAGCCGCTTGACGTCCCATCCGCCATCGACGAAGTCGCGCGCCAGCCAGTCGAGCATCCGGGGATGCGTCGCCGGCTCTCCCTGGCTGCCGAAGTCCTCCGGCGTTCGCACGAGTCCGTCGCCGAAGCACATCTGCCAGAGTCGGTTCACCGCGACGCGAGCGGTGAGCGGATGTTCCGGGTGGGTGAGCCAGCGCGCGAGTCCGAGCCGGTTGCGGGGGGCCTTGTCGGGGAACGGAGGAAACACGGCCGGCGTGTCGGGACGAACCGGGGCGGCGGGGGAGTCGTATGCTCCGCGGTGCAGCACGAAGGTCGGACGCGGCGGCACCAGCTCGCGCATGACCATGATCTCGCGGATGCCGTCGACGGTCTTGCTGCGACGCTGCCGCTCGGCCTTGGCTTTCTCGCGCGCCTTCTTGTGCTCCTCGTCGGTCGTCGCGAGGTAGTAGGCCAGCAGAGCGGAGCGATCCTCGTCGGTGAGCGCATCGAGGGGAACCTTCATCGCGCTCTCGAGGCTCTTGCCATCGGCGATCTGAGCGACCTCGATGGCGCTGAGCTGGCGGTCGAAGACCTGAAACTCGTCCACCTTGCCGCCGGTGAATCCCTTGTCCCGGAAGCGCTCCCCTATCGTGATGTTGTCGCCACCGCTGCCGGTGATGTTCTTGTAGAGGTTGTCGCGGATGATCTCGGCGTTCGAGTCCTTGCCGTCGATGAAGATCCGTAGCCCGCGTGCTCGACTGGAGCCGTCGTAAGTGATCGCGACGTGCACCCAGGTCTTCGTCGGGATCGGCTCGCGAGTCTTCACGCGCACCGCGTTGCCGGGCCAGAAGTGAATCAGTGACGCGCTGAGCTTGCCCTCCTCGACGAGGAGCTGGTAGCCGCGGCTTCCGGAGTCGGTCCACGCCCGTGAGCGATGGAAGACCACAGCGCGCTCCTTGACTTCCGGCGTCCTCATCCAGAGGGCGACCGAGAAAGGGTGGAAGCGGGGGAAGTTGCCGACGCCAACGCCGTGGCCGTCGTCGCCGGAGAGCTGGATCGCCTTGCCTACCTTACCCTCGACGCTTCGGTTGGCGCCCCCCTTGTGAGCCTCGAAATCGAGGTGCTTCACGCGCCCGGGAATCTTCGGATCGGCGGGACGCGCGTTCAGCCAGGCCTCGAAGGCGTCGCCGCGTGTGGTAGAGACCTTCGCAAGAGCCTCCTCGGCGTCCGCGATCGAGGATTCGATGTCCGCGATCTCCTTCTTCTTCTTGGCGTCGGTGACGAGGAGGGTTGGCGTCGGCACTGACGAGGTGAAGTAGGAATAGAGCCCGGACTCGTCGATGGAGTTGAAGAACGCGAAGAGTCGGTAGTATTCCGTCTGGGAGATCGGGTCATACTTGTGTGGGTGGCAGCGTGCGCATTCGAGGGTCAAACCAAGGAATGCGGTCGCGAAGGTGTGGACGCGGGCGGCGACGTACTCGACTCGAAACTCCTCCGGCACGCTTCCGCCTTCGACCTTCTGCGGATGGAGTCGCTGGAACGTCGTCGCCAGGAGCTGATCATCGCTTGCGTTCGCCAGGAGATCGCCGGCGAGCTGCCAGGTGACGAACTCGTCGTAGGGCTGGTTGCGATTGAACGACCGTATGACCCAGTCCCGCCAGGGCCAGACGTAGCGATCGCGATCTACCTGGTAGCCATAGCTGTCGGAATAGCGTGCGATGTCGAGCCAGTCGGCCGCCATTCTCTCTCCGTATTCCGGACGCTCCAGCAGCCGGTCGATGAGCTTCTCGTAGGCGTCGGCCGTCCCGTCGGCGAGGAAGGCATCGATTTCATCGAGGCTTGGCGGCACGCCGAGGAGGTCGAAGGTGACGCGGCGGATCAGGCTTTCCTTCGTCGCCTCGGGAGACGGGTTGAGCCCCTCGCGCTCGAGCCTGGCGAGGACGAAGGCGTCGAGCTCGTTGTGCGACCAGTCCCGGGTTCTGGTCTCGGGGACGTCAGGCCGGCCGAGTGGGATGAAGGACCAGTGGCCCTCGTACTTCGCCCCTTGCCCGATCCAGAGCTCGAGCAGATGGATCTCGGCCTTGGACAGCGAGAGCTTGGAGTCAACCGGCGGCATGCGCTTCTCGGGGTCGGCGTGGCGAATTCTGCGCAGCAACCGCGCGGTCTTGCCGTCCGACGGAAGCAGGACCTTCTTCGCCTCATCGCGGTGATCCAGCCGCAGCCGTGACTTGCGGTTGTTCTCGTCGGGACCGTGGCACTTGAAGCACTTGTCGGAGAGGATCGGCCGCACCTCGCGGTCGAAGGACACGGGCGCCGGATCGGCAGCGATCGTGACACGCTGCGCGACGACCGTTGCGGCCGCAGATACCAGAAGTGCGGCGGACCGAGCGACGGCTCGTCGTCCTGAAGACACCATGAGGATCCCATCCGAGGTTTTGCGTTCCGTGAGGGAGGGAGTCTCCCGGGCAGCAGGTTGCCACCCCATCGCCACTATTCTCGATACCAGGAGCCGCGCCGACAAGTGCCGAATGGTGCGATGGCCGAATCCCCCGGAGCTGACCCGGTGTCGCTCGCGGGTGGGCGCGGCAACTCGCTACCGTTTCCGCCCGCCGGCCGGGAGGTTCTCGAGCAGGTAACTGGTAAGCAGCTCTCGCAGGTGCCTTGCCGTGTTGACGCCCTCACGGATGGAGTGGGATCGCATCGGGTAGGCCATCATGGTGAAGCGTTTGTTGTGGAGGATCAGCTCGTTGATCAGCGCCTCGGTCGTCGCGTAGTGGCAGTTGTCGTCGCCCGTGCCGTGGACGAGGAGGAGGTTTCCCTTCAGACGGTGCGCGAAGTTGATCGGCGACCCCTGGTAGAAGCCCTCGATGTTGGTCGAAGGCAGTCCCATGTAGCGTTCCTGGTAGATCGTGTCGTATCCACGTTGGTTCGGAACCGGGGCGACCGACATCGCGGTGTGGTAGAGATCAGGGTGCTTGAAGATCGCGTTGAGGCTCATCGAGCCGCCTCCGCTCCAGCCCCAGACTCCGACGCGGTCCTTGTCGAGGTAGTCGCGTGTCGCGAGGAGCTTGCGAACGGCCTTCGCCTGATCGGATGGCGCGAGGATGCCGACCTGGCGGTAGACCATCTTGCGCCAGTGGCGCCCTCGGGGCGCGGGCGTGCCTCGATTGTCGATGCTGACCACGACGTAGCCCTTCTGCGCGAGCATCTGGTGCCAGAGGTAGGTGCTGCCCCCCCAGCGGTCCAGGACCGTCTGGCCGGCCGGCTCGCCGTAGACGTAGACGAGCAGCGGGTATCTCTTCTTCGGGTCGCGCTCCGGCGGCTCGAGGCACCATGCATCGAGCTCGACGCCTTCCTCGATCTCGATGCGAAACATCTTGCCGGGGGCAAGGGTGACCTTGTCGAGTGACTTGCGCATCGCCGCGTTGTCCTCGAGTATGCGTACGCTCTCGTGGCCGGGGAGCCTCACAAGATCCCAGGTTGGCGGCACGCCGAGGCTGGACGCTTCGTGAATCGCCCACTTTCCGTCCGGTGACATCTGGTACCTGTGAGTACCGTCGGCGTCCGCCGGAGTGCGTCGTTCCACACCCGAGCCGTCGAGATTCGCCGTGTACAGATAGCGTTGCGTCGGGTTGTCCGGTGAGGCGAGGAAGTACGCGAGGTCGGATCGCGCGTCGACTCCGACGAGGTCGATGACGTCAAAGTCCCCGGGTGTAACGTTCTTCGATTCACCGTCGTCCCTCTTCACGACGTGGAGATGCCGCCAGCCGCCGCGCTCGGTCAGCCAGGTGAACCGGGACTTGCCGTCCAGCCAGTGCATGTCGTCGCTCGCTCGTACCCACGCGTCGTCCCTGTCGACGAAGGCATCTCTGGGGGCACCGGTCTTCACGTCTGCCAGCATGACTCGATTCGTGTTCTGCAGCCGGTTCAGCCGCTGCAGGACGAGCGTCAGTGGGTCGACCCACTCCATGCGTGCGACGTAGTCGTCGCGAAGATCGCCCGGCAGGTCCATCCAGACCGTCGCGCCACCGCGAGCCGGAATCACTCCGATACGACAGGCCGAGTTCTGCTCACCGACCTTCGGATACCGGATCCACTGGATCCGGGGATAGAGCCCGGCGGTGTTGTCGATCAGAGGGAAGAGCCGGACACCCCGCGTGTCGAGACTCCAGAACGCGATCTTTCGTCCGTCTGGACTCCAGCGGAAGCCGTCCCGGAGGCCGAACTCCTCCTCGTAAACCCAGTCGAACGTGCCGTTGACGAAGCGGTCGGACCCCGTTTCCGTCAGTCGGATGATCGACCCGTCCCGCAGATCCTCCACCCAGATGTCGTTGGCTCGCACGTACGCGACTTCGCGCCCCGACGGGGAGAGCTTGGCAAACATCAGGCTCGACGCTGGCGCGTCGCCTCCGATCTGTCGCAGCTCGTGGCTGGAGCGATCGAGTATCCAGTAGTCGCCGCGTGACTTCCGTCGCCAGACTCGTCTGGAGTTCGTGTAGATCAGCACGAGCGAAGCATCGCTCGAGAAGGCGTAGTCGTCGATGGAGAGCGGGGGCTGTTCGCGGTGGTGGACGAGTCGCGACGCAGGGACCAGGACCGTTCGTCGGCCTGTGGCCGGATCGTAGCGGACGATGTCCTTGCCGCCGACCGGTGATCCGGACGGTTCCGTCCTGGTGTAGCCGCTTCCGTCGGCAAGCCAGCGGGCCGGATAGCCCCTTGCGGAGAGCTCATCGGACGCGTAGATCCGCTCGATGCTGAGGCGAGTGGGGTCCTCCTCGGCGACGCTGCCCGGCGGGGCGACCAGGGTGGTGACAAGGAGAGAGATGGCGGGAATCCGTGAGCGGTTCATCGTCTGGTGTCTCGGGAGTCGGTACAACGGGTCACAGGCACGGTCCGATCGATCAGCTCGGCCACCGGCATCTGGAAGGGGATGAGCCGCTTGCCTCGGTCTCCAGGACCCGTGAGGTGATGGAGCGACTCGGTCTCGTCGTCAGGTAGATCTTCTTGTCGCCGTTGAGCAGGTACGCCGGTTCGAAGGGAGGGAAGTCCATCGCGCGCACGAAGCGGTCGAGCTTCTCCGCAGGCCAGCTGACGTCGGCTTCCTTGTCGCGGAGCGAGTCCCGGGCGTAGATGCGCGTCGGTGCGGCGCGACTCTGCGGCGTCAGCGTGAAGCTGGCATCGAGGAGCGAGTCGAGGTTTTCCCGGAAGACCTCGAGGCAGTTGACGTCGTTGGCGTCGTAGAGTTCTCGAGCCGTGATGTCGTCCGGGATGGGAAAGCACCGTTTTTCGATGATGGGACCGCTGTCGAGCTCCGGGGACATCAGGTGCAGTGTCGCGCCCCATACACGTTCGCCGTTGAGAATCGCGTGTGAAGCGCAGTTGCAGCCGCGGTACTCCGGAAGGGGGGCCTGGTGAAGGTTCACCGCGGCGACTCCGGCCATCGCGAGGATCTCCGGTTCGACGGTGAACGGGTAGAGCACCGAGATCAGGAAGTCCACGTGCCCGAAGTCGACAAGCTCCGCTCGTCGCACCACGGGAACGCCACGTTGCTCGGCCAGCTGGCGCACCATCTGGCGTCCCCACCAGACATCCTGTCGAGGAGCACGGGTCGCGACCGCGACGACCTCGACGTCGGTGCGACGGAGCAGGACTTGCAGGCACTCGTGTCCGAGGGGCTTCTCCCCCAGGAAGACGACTCGACGCATGGACTTCGAACTCCCTCGATAGGATATCGGATGGGTTGCCACCCAACTTGATGACAGTGCTCGTGAACCGGCGCAGAGGAGGTCGGCGAATACGACACAAATCGTCACCGGGGACAGAAAACGTCTCCTGTTTTCGTCGCATCCGGAATACGGGAGCCCCGGGATTTCGTGCAGACCCCGCAGCTTGGGGGAATTCCGGCCGACCTCGGAACGGGAATGGAAGTTGTAGTCCGGCTTCCGGTGAATCCGACCGGGAAGCGCGGGCGACCGGTCGTGTCTCGCTCGGCGACGAGCGAATCAGTCGGGAGGATCGGGGTGATGAGCTCGAGATATCGGTCCACGGGAACACCGTGGCTGCGCTCCGGCAGACGCAAGCGCGTCGCAGGGGCGGAGGGCGCAGCAGATGAGCGACGCGCAGGGTGGTCGCTGATCGAGGCTGCTGTCGGTCTGACGTTGGTGGCGCTCATAGTGCTCGGGGTCACGGCGACTCTGACGACGGCGGCGATCGGACATCGTGCGACGAGCTCGCGGGTCGAGGGCCAGATGCTCCTCAATCAGGTTCTCGAGGAGATCCAGGCGAGTCCCTACGACACGCTGTTGAGCTTCCACGGAACCTACGTGGTCGAAGGCAACTACAGGGCCGACATCTCGGCAGCGCTGGCGGATGTCCACCTGGTGGCGATCCAGGTCGGCGTCACTTCACCGGCGGATCCGACGGTCAGCATGCGTGGTGTGCTGATGGTCGCGGACAGGGAATGAGCGGATGCGTTCAGGGATGACCCCGAAGACCGGAAGAGAAAACGGATTCACGCTCCTGGAGACCGCGATTTCCATCGCCATCGCAGCGGTGATCCTCGCGGCTCTCGGTCGCGTGCTGTTTGCCACGACAGGATCGACCGACTATCTGGTCAGCGATTCCACCGGGCGACGTGACATGCAACGGGCGCTCGACATTCTGCAGAACGAGGTGCGTCAGTCGACACCGTCGACCATCTCGGTGATCTCCTCTTCGGGTCAGCACGACATCTTGACTCTTCAGACGGCAGGACCGTGGAGTGGCGAGAATGAATGGGGTGCGGTCGACGTGTCGGGCGCCTGGAACGAGGACTGGTCGGCGCGTTACCGCGTGGTCCAATCCACACTGGTCCGGGAGACGCTCGATGCCCTCGGAACGGTGCAGGGAGCTCCGGTAACTCTCGTTCGCTACGTCGCTGACGTCGCCGGATCGACCAGGGGATTCGAGGTCGAGCAGAACGGCCCCGTCCTTGTCCTTCGGATCCGGACACGTCGCACCTTCTCGGACGGAGTCGAAAACGACGACACGCTGACGACGTCCGTCCACGTGATGAATTGAGCACTCCCGCGAATCTGCCCACGACGAAGGTCTCGAGGTTACTTCCATGAATGCAATGGCTCTGCTCCGACATGAAACGGCCCCGTCGGGTCGTGACGGCCAGATTCTCGTGGTTGTCGTCATCGTTCTATTGCTCCTGATGGCGAGCATGCTGACGAGCATGTCGGTAGTCACCCACCGCGAGCGAGACGTTCGCCACGGTCGCAATCGCATGCTCGCGAAGCTGGCTGCTCAGTCCGGAGTCCAGCGACAAATCAACGACATTCGCAAGGCACGCGACCTCGCGTCGGTCGGCTCGCCGTTCGACACCGTCGACGCGATGGACTCGAACGAGAACACCGGAATCGGAGGCTTCACGGCAACCTACACGGGAGCGGCGCTCGTCGACTTCGTCGGCGTGACGGTCGGCGAGTACGACGTGCTGATCGACGTCGAGTTAGTCGCCGACGACACGAGGCACGTGACGATCACCTGTCAAGCCTACGTCCCGAGCAAGGCGGAATACGAGGCCGGAGTGACCGATGCTGTTCGCGCCGACGCCCACACTATCGCGGAGGTCGCGATTCGCGGCAGCGAGGTCTTCGACTATGCGTATTTCGTCAACCACTGGGGGTGGTTCTACGGTGACTCGATCTTCGCCAACGGAAATGTTCGCTCGAACGGTCAGTTCGACTTCGGTGGACACCAGGCGACCATAAACGGCAGCCCGCGCTACGAAGGCTCGGAGGGGACGGAACTCGTCGGCTATCTCGACGACAACAACGACGGTGTTACCGACGGCAGCGATGGCGGCGTCTACTCCGGCATGAGTGTCGTCAACGCGCAGAGCGCCCAGGGCATGGGCGGACTGCCGGAGAACCAGCACGAGATGCAGCCGGTGATCGAGATGCCGAACCTCTCGGATCTCACGTGGTACGAGGAGCGGGCGATCGCCGACGGCACGTCCATAGAGATCGATGGATCCACGTACGTCAACGGGGTTCTGGGTGATGACGGGGGTGAGAGTCAGCACCTCTTTCTGACCGGTACGGAGGACGATCCCATCGTCCTTGACGGTCCGGTCGTGGTTCGCGGGAGCGTCGTGATCTCGGGATACGTGACTGGTCAGGGATCGATCTACGCCGGCGGGAACATCTACGTTCCATCGAACCTCGAGTACCTCGATCCGCCCGCGACATCCCGTCCTTCCAGCAACGACCAGGCGACCGTGGAGGCTTGGCGGGCGGCATCGGCTGACAAGGATTCACTCGGGCTCTTTGCCAGGGAGCACATCGTCGTCGGGGACTACACGAAATCGGTCTGGCAGAACAACGTTTCCGCCTGGATCAACCACCCGTTGAACAAGTCCGAAGAGGATGCCGGGGCCGACGGCATCCAGAATACGAGGGACGGTCTGGACGGCGTTCCAGGCACCGCGGACGACGACGTCCTCGAGGATGATGGTCAGTGGACGGTCAGCAATTACACGCAGGACGATGCCGACAACGGGTTGATCCCGGCGGGTTTCTCGGTCGGCGACGTGATCCCCGGTAGCGGCGAGGACATCGACGGTGATGGCGTCTACGACGGCACCACACAGATGAGCGAGTTCAATATTCCTGCGTCACTCTCTCCGTCCAACTGGGCCGGCAACCTGAGTCAGTCTTACGCCAGCTACTCCTCGGTTTCGACGCTCTACCTCTCTCAACTCGACGCGGCCTTCTATACCAACCATACGCTTGCGGCCGTGATGATCAACTGGGGTGGCGACATAGACATCAACGGATCGATCGTCTCGCGAAACGAGTCGATCATCTACGGTGCGCAGTCGATTCAGATGAACCACGACGAGCGCCTCACGGGACGGGGCACGTCGAATTCGGGTTTCGAAAGTGCGGTCAGCTGGGATCCGATCCAGCACCTGCAGTGGGAGTTCGACAAGACGATTCCCCAGAATGTCGTCGGATTTCCGGATCAGATTGTCGAACACTACACCGGCGGAGGGGGAGCCAGCTGATGCTGACATCGACCTCGATTCGTACCACGGTTCTCGTTGTCTCGACCATGATGTCGTTCTCGGGCCTGGCGACGGCGGGCGAGGACCGCAAGAAAAAGCGAGTCGAGCCCCGGGGGGTGCTGCTCAACAAGCCGAAGATCGCCGAGGAGACGTACGGCAAACTTCGCGGTCTTCGGGAACTCGACAACCCACACGTTCGTGAGGGGCTTCTGCTCCGCAAGCTGCAGGTCGATCCGGTCCGCAACCAGGTTGACCTCGAGGCGCTGCACGCGGCACGCATTCGCGACATCGAGGAACGGCAAGGCCGGCGTGAGGGAATACCTGCGGAGGTACTGCGGTCCCACCGGATGAGACTTCCGGCGGTGGAGCTGACGCGAGCGGCCGGGCGCCAGGGCCTCGAGCCGTCGTCGGGGCGAGGAGGTTGGACCTGGGTGATTCTGTCGATGGGTTGCGTGGTACTGATGATCGGCGTGCTGGTGCGAGCCACGCGATAGCCCGGGAGGGACGGCGCTCGGCATCCGAGCCGCCCCCCAGCTTCTCTCACCGGATCGGGTGCTACGCCAGAATCCCGTCGACCACCTCCCCCGCGATATCCGTCAACCGGAAGTCCCTTCCCCGCGTCCGGTAGACGAGCTTCTCGTGGTCGATCCCGAGGCACCGTAGCGCGGTAGCGTGGAAGTCGTGCACGTGCACCCGGTGCTTGTCTGCATGGAAGCCGAACTCGTCGGGCTCTCCGTACGTGATTCCGGGACGGATGCCACCTCCAGCCAGCCACATCGTGAAGCCATGGGGGTGATGGTCCCGGCCCCATCCCTTCGATGGTGAGCGACCTTCGAGGACCGGCGTGCGGCCGAACTCGCCACCCCAGATGACCAGCGTCTCATCGAGCAGGCCGCGCCGCTCGAGATCGCGGAGCAGTGCCGCGGTCGGTCGGTCGATCCCGGAGCACTGCCGCCGGTGCTCGCTCTCCAGATTGCTGTGCGAGTCCCACCCCATGTGGAAAATCTGGACGAATCGAACACCTCTCTCGACGAGTCGTCTGGCCAGCAGACAGCTCGAGGCGAACGAACCGTCGCCGACGGGCTTGGCGCCGTACTCCTCGAGGATTCCCTTCGGCTCGGTGCGCAAGTCAGTCAGCTCGGGAACCGACATCTGCATGCGATAGGCGAGCTCGAACTGTTCGATGCGTGCCTCGATTTCCGGGTCGCGATGAATGTCGTGGTGCTTCTCGTTGAGGAAGCGCAGAAGGTCGAGATGCTGACGTCGACGCTGGCGATCGATGCCCGGCGGATTCGACACATGGAGGACCGGGTCACCCGAGGACCGAAAGCGCACACCCTGGTGTCGGCTCGGAAGGAAGCCACTGCCCCAGTAGTTGGCGAGTAGCGGCTGGACCTTCTTCCCGGATGTCAACACCACGTAAGCGGGCAGGTCACGGTTCTCATGGCCGAGACCGTAGCTGAGCCATGCGCCCATCGACGGACGACCGAAGCGCACGTCCCCGGACTGCATGAACGAGACCGCGGGGTCATGGTTGAAGCTGTCGCTGTGCAGTGATCGGACGACGGCCATCCTGTCGACGACTTGCGCCGTGTGCGGTAGCAGTTCCGAGACCGCTGTGCCGCAGCGAGGATGACGGGTAAAGCGAAACGGGGACCCCTTGAGATTGGGGCGGTCGGTGATGCGGTTGATCTGAGCGAAGTGGATGCCTTCGATGACGCTGGCGGGGATCGGCTGTCCGTCGTTCTTGTTCAGCGCCGGCTTGGGGTCGAAGAGATCGACGTGCGACGGTCCGCCGGACATGAAGAGGTGGATGACACTCTTCGCGGTCGGATTCCGGTGGCGACCGCCCGTCGCTGCCCGTGTCGACGGCCGAGCGATCCCCGCCTCAGCGAGGAGAGAGGCCAGCGCTGCCGCGCCAAGTCCTCCCGCACCGCGCCCCAGGAACGCCCGTCGTGATCCTCGTCGCACCTCTCGGTGAAGGTCGAGGTCCTGTCCGGTTGACATCAGCTTCTACTCAGGGCTTCGTCGAGATTCAGGAGGACGGAACCGAGCATCGTCCAGGCGGCGATCGTGGCGTCGTCGAGTCCCGCTTCTCGAGGCGCATCGCCCGTGTTCGCGAGAGCCTCTGCCGCTTCCGGGTTCTCGAGGTAGAACGACCGCTGGGCCTCCACGAAGGCGATCACCCGGTCGGACTCCGGGCCCGTCGGCCAGCGGGAGAGGACGATCTCGAATGCATGACGGACTCGAGCCTGTCGGGCAGCGTCGGGCGTTTCCGCGAGCACTCGTTCGGCGAGCACGCGTGCGGTCTCGAGATAGACGGTGTCGTTGAGGGTCGTGAGTGCTTGGAGCGGTGTGTTCGTTTGCGATCGTCTGACGACGCAGACCTCACGGGACGGCGCGTCGAAGGTCGAGAAAAACGGCAGCAGCGCGGCGCGTTTCCACCAGGTGTAGAGCCCGCGTCGGTAGCGGTCCGCGCCGTCGCTCTTTGGCCAGGTGCGGTCGTCGAGTTGCGCCAGCCGTTGGTCCCATCCAGGAGGCGTTCGAGGCGACACGCTCGGCCCACCGATGCGCGGATCCAGAAGGCCGGAGACGGCCAGCGCGCTGTCGCGGATCTGCTCCGCCGCGAGCCGGAAACGAGCGCCGCGCGCGAGGAGTGTGTTCGTCGGGTCTCGGGACCGTTGGTCGTGGTCCGCCCGCGAGGTCTGGCGGTAGGTCGCTGAGCGCAGAATCCTGCGATGGAGCTTCTTCAGGTCCCAGCCCTCTTCGACGAAGCGAGAGGCGAGCCAGTCCAGGAGCTCGGGGTGGCTGGGCGGAGAGCCTCGCAGTCCGAAGTCATCCGCGGTCGCGACGATGCCGACACCGAAGTGCTGGGCCCAGATCCGGTTGACGATGACACGGGCGGTCAGAGGGTTCTCCGCGGATACGAGCCAGCGTGCGAAGCTCAGCCGGTTCACCAGGCCGGAGAGCGGAGGCAGCGCGGAGGGGGTTCCGGGCTCGACGCGGTCGCCCTTGATCTTGTAGTTGCCGCGGACGTGGACGTGGGTCACGCGCGGCTCCTTCAGCTCGTCCATGACCTGGGCCGTGAGGAGGTAGGCATCGAGAGCGCGATCTCGACTCTCGAGCTCGGCGATCTCGGAGAGGACCGCAGCGCACGCAGGATCCTCTCGCGCGAAGAGGGACCGCAAACGACCCAGGTCCGCCTCGCTGCGGTGACCACGCGGCTTGCGCAGGGCCGTGGTGACGGCCGGGTGGTGGCGCGCGAGGTCGTCCGTGGAGTCGACCGAAAAAGGCAGCACCCGTACGTCGGATATGTCGCCGTCGAGGAACCAGGCGTTCGGAGTCGGGGACTGCTTGTAGCCGCCGCCGATCGCGAGTGCACGATGACTCGAGCCGATCCGCGGCGGAGCCTCCCCCACACGCTCGACATCCTCGAGCCGCCGGCCATCGACGAAGAGGTCGACTCGCTTGCCGGGATCGAACGTCATCGCGACGTGATGCCACTCGCCGTCGTTGATGGGAGTGGAGCTGAGCACCTCGATCCCGCTCCACGTCTTCGAGGTCGAAGATATCCACGTGAAGAGATGTCCCGGAGGCGCCTTCCGGTCCTTCACCTCTCCTTCGCTGCCGATTCCGAAGAGGAAGGAGCGCTCGCCGGCCCTCCAGTCGTACTTCGAGACGATGTCGGCCGTGACGGAGGTGGTTCGAATCCAGGCGGCGATCGTCAGTCCCGCGGTGATGTCGAATGCGGCGTCCTCGACGACGTGCGCCGTCTTGCCGTCCAGTGACAGCCCACGTGGCAGGTGATCGCCGGGGTGAGCGGACCTGGAGGTCGGGGTGATCACGGGTGCTGCGCTCAACCAGGACTCGAGACGCCGGCCGAAGTTCGCCGATGCGGTCTCGTCTGCAATCTTCTTGCGCAGGGCGGTGGTTCGCGAGCGCAGATCTGCACGCTCCTTTCGCAGCTTTCGTGGCAAGAACCGTGCGCGCGGCCCGTGCACGCCGTAAGCCTTCCCGTGGTGAGGAGTGTTGTTGAAGATCGCGAAGAGGCGGTAAAAGTCCTTCTGGGAGATCGGGTCGTGCTTGTGCTCGTGGCACTCGGCGCAACCGATCGTCGTGCCGAGCCAGACGAGGCCGGTCGTGTTGACGCGATCGACGACACCCTTGACGCGAGCTTCCTCGATGACCGGATTGTTGCCGATCATCTGCATGGAGTTGCGATGGAATCCGGTCGCGATGCGCTGCTCTACCGTCGCGGCCGGCAGGAGGTCGCCCGCCAGTTGCTCGACGGTGAAGCGGTCGAAGGGCATGTTGTCGTTGAAGGCCTGGATGACCCAGTCGCGCCACAGCCAGTTGCTTCGCGGGAGATCTGCGGCGAAGCCGGTCGTGTCCGCGAATCGTGCCAGATCGAGCCAGTCCTGCGCCATCCGCTCGCCGTGGTGGGGGGGGTCGAGGAATCGATCGACGCGTCGATCCCAAGCATCCGGTCGTTCGTCCGTGACGAACTCACGCACCTCGGCGACGGAGGGCGGCAGTCCTCGCAGGTCGAGGCTGACTCGGCGTACGAGCGTTCGTCGGTTTGCGGCGGGCCTCGGCAGCATGTTCTCTCGCTCGAGGCGTCGCAAGACAAAGCGGTCGATCTCGTTGCGAGGCCACGTCGCGTCGGCCGGGGTCGGAACGGCGGGCGAGGCGACGGGTCGATAGCTCCAGTGCGACGACTCGTCGGCGTGGGCGGCCGGTGGCGCCAGGAGGAGCAGCGTGAGGATCATCAACGGGCGCAGAGACATGTCGGGAATCATTCTACGTCAACTCGGGCCGGGTTACCCCTGCCCGTTCAGACCTCGCCGTTCGGACCGTGTGGGGAATCAGCGTGGAGGGATGAGCACGGAGGCACGTCGTCGATGCCGTTGACACGATGAGCGGGTCATCGCATGATCGGGTTTCTGTTTCCGCTGGCGTGGTGGGGAGGTCCCGATGCGAATCGATACGTTCAGTGTCCAGGTGCCGGAAGAGGATCTTGACGACCTCCGCGATCGCCTGCGGCGCACGCGCTGGCCGCGGTCCTTCCCTCAGATGGGTTGGGACTACGGCGCCAACACCGAGTACATGAAGGAGCTCGTTTCCTACTGGCTCGAGGGTTTTGACTGGCGCGCGCGCGAGGCCGAAATCAATCGCTACCCTCACTTCAAGGCGGATGTCGACGGTATCGGTGTGCACTTCATGCACATTCCCGGCCGGGGCCCGGACCCGACGCCATTGTGCATGCTTCACGGCTACCCGTGGTCGTGGGCGACCTTCTTGCGAATCATTCCGATGCTCGTCGACCCCGCCGCACACGGCGGCGATGCCGAGGATTCCTTCACGCTGATCATCCCGTCGCTGTGCGGATTCTGCCTCTCGGATCAGGTCGAGCGGCGTGGGTTCAGCTTCCAGCATCACCCCGCGGTCTACCGCGCCATCCTTCGCGAGCTCGGCTACGACCGTTACGGGCTGTACGGCGGCGACTGGGGTGGCATCATCACCTTTCCGTGGGGGCACCAGTTCCCCGGGGATCTGATCGGCATCCACATCAACTACATGGGACAGCGGATGCGAGACGAGGTCCCGGAGGATGAGAAGCATCCGGACATCATCCGGGGCTTCGGTTTGCAGAACGCCCCGATCCGCCCGCGGGACCCTGACAGCCTGCGGTTCTGGAAGGCCGCGGAGAAGTTCTGGATGGACGACTCGGGCTACAGCCACGTCAACATGACGGTGCCGCAGAGCTTCGCGCACCTCGTGGCGGATTCGCCGGTCGGCGCGGCGGCGTGGATCGTGGAGAAGTACCATGCCTGGAGCGACTGGGACGAGCACTTCGAGGAGATCTTCTCGAAGGATGAGCTGTTGACCAACATCATGCTCTACTGGATCAATAACACCTTCGGGACCGCGATCCGGATCTACTACGAGTCGCACCATCACCTCTGGAAGGTGAAGCCAGGTGAGCGCATCGAGGTGCCGACGGGTGTCCTGTCCTTCCCGAAGGACATCGTCCCTCTGATCGAGTCGCGCGCGAAGAGCTACTACAACGTCACGCGCTTCCGGGAGATGGAGAAGGGCGGCCACTTCGGCATCTTCGAGCAGGCCGAGGAGTACGCGAGGGAGCTCCGCTCGTTCTTTCGGGATCTCCGCTGAGAGCCGGATTCTCGGACGACCGCACCGTGCGAACTCGAGAAGGTACTCGGCCTCCGGTCGGGCAGTCGCATGCGTCCGGGATGATCGTCGAGCTGCGCGACCTCCGTGCACCCGAACGACGGAGCGGGCACGCGATTGTCGGTCGGGGCGTTGTCGTGCGATGGAGGCCGTTCTTCACCGGAGGCGGGTGCTCGACCTGTCGAGGACGGGAGGTGAGCAGGCATCCATCGCTGACGGTTCGAGACTTCGTTGGCATCCTGGCTCGTGCCTTGTATGCTGCGGGCGTCCTGACCTCCGAACGGTGCTCCTCTTCCTCGTCCAGCAGGAGGTCGTCCTTCCCTTCAGAGGGATCTCGAGCGATCGCCTCGGGATCTGGTAGTACGCGTGATTCCGTCCGGACTCGACAAGGCCCGCCTGCTCGACCTGTTCCGTACGATGCTGCTGATCCGCCGAACGGAGGAGGAGCTCTCCAGGGCGCATCGGCGAGGGCTCGTTCCCGGTGCGTGCCACACCTACGTCGGCCAGGAGGCCGTCGCGACCGGCGTCTGCTCGCACTTGCGTCGGGATGACGTCGTATTCAGCACCCACCGTGGTCACGGGCACGCGCTCGCCAAGGGGCTCGACCCGGCCGCGCTCGTCGCGGAGGTCTTCGGGCGCTCGACTGGCTGTTCTGGCGGGCGCGGTGGCAGCATGCACCTCTTTGCTCCCGAGATCGGCTTGATGGGGACGAGCGGCATCGTCGGGCCGAACATCCTTCAAGCGGTGGGTGCGGGTTACAGCTTTCGCGTCATGGCCCGAGATCGAGTCAGTGTCGCGTTCTTCGGCGATGGAGCCGTGAACAACGGCGCTTTTCACGAAGGACTGAACATGGCCTCGATCTGGAAGCTGCCGGTGTTGCTGATCTGCGAGAACAATCGTTACGCCACCGAGGTGCCGTTCTCCTACTCGGCCGGCAACCCCAGCGTCGGCACGCGCGGTGAATCCTACGGGCTGCCTGGTGTGCAACTGGATGGAAACGACGTGCTCGAGATACGCTCTGCTGCTGGCGAGGCCGTCGAGCGCGCTCGCTCAGGCGGCGGCGCGACGCTGATCGAGTGCCTCACCTATCGAACGCGGGCGCACGCCGAGGGAATGGGGAGCTTCGGGTACCGCAGCGAGGAGGAGGTCGAGAAGTGGAAGATGCTGGATCCCATCGGGCGACTGGCGAGAACCATTCTCGAGGCGTCCATCGCCAAGCAGGCCGATCTCGAGGAGATCGCCGCCGCCGTGGAGACGAACGTCACCAGGGCGATCGAGGAGGGCCAGGCGGCACCCTGGCCGGACGCGTCGACCGCCACGAAGCATGTCTACTCCGAGCCGGAAGCTCGCTGACGGAGAGTCTTCTCCATGCGACAGATCACCTTCATGAAGGCCACCCACGAGGCGCTCGCCGAGGAGATGGAGCGCAATTCTCGTATCTTCGTGCTGGGTGAAGGCATCGGCAAGAGAGGAGGCAACTTCAACTCGACCACCGGGCTCTACGATCTCCACGGTCCTCTGCGCCTTTGCGACACGCCGATCTGCGAGCGTGGCTTCGTCGGCCTGGCCGCGGGTGCGGCGATGACCGGCACGCGTCCCGTTGTGGACTTCATGTTCGCTGATTTCTTGCTCGACGCGGTCGGCGAGATGATCAACCAGATCGCCAAGATGCAGTACATGTCGAGCGGTCGCCTCAGGATGCCGATCCTGCTGCGTGGATCGATCGGCGTGGGGCACGCGTCGGCAACTCATCATTCGGGCAGCTACTATCCGATGTTCGCCCACGTGCCGGGGATCCGCGTCGTCGTGCCCTCGAACCCCGCGGACGCCAAGGGGCTGATGAAACGGGCGCTGAACTGCGACGACCCCGTTCTTTTCCTCGAGCACAAGTCCCTTCTGGGCATGAAGGGCCCGGTTCCCGAGGGCGAGCACCAGGTCGAGTTCGGCAGCGCTGCCGTCGTTCGTGCTGGACGTGACGTGACGGTTGTCGCGATCTCGCTGATGGTACGGCACGCTCTCGAGGCCTGCGAGGTACTCGAGAAGGAAGGCGTGTCGGTCGAGGTGATCGACCCGCGCTGTCTCTCTCCCCTGGACGACGGCACGATCGTCGAGTCGGTGAAGAGGACTGGTCGTTTGTTGATCGTCGACGAGACCTTCGCGCCCTTCGGAGTCGGTGCGGAGATTGCGGCACGCGTTGGAGAGAAGGTGTTCGATTACCTCGATGCGCCGATCTGTCGCCTTAACGGCGCCCACGTGCCCACGCCTTACAGCCCGCCGCTCGAGAACGCCATCGTGCCGGGGCCGGACGACATCTTGCGGACTCTGCGCGAGCTGATGGAAGAGTAGGAGGAGACCTTCGCGATGGCGTCCGAGATCACCGTGCCCAGGCTTGGCTGGACGATGGACGAGGGTGTTCTCGTCGGATGGTTGAAGAAGGATGGCGACGCGGTCGTGGAAGGAGAGCCGATCTTCACGCTGGAGGGCGACAAGGTCACCGAGGACGTGGGCGCTATCGACTCCGGGATCCTCCGTCTGACGAAGGGCTCTCCGTCGCCGGGAGACGTCGTGATGGTGGGCGCGGTGGTAGCGTATCTTGTTTCGTCGGGAGAGGAGATCGTCGGCGCCGAAAGCGCCGCTGCGGTCTCGAAGCCTCCTGCGACCCCGACGGCTCCGGAGAAAGGGCCGGGCGGCTCCCCGGAGGCGTCGGCCGGGTCGAGGAC
The DNA here is from genome assembly GCA_964390645.1 of uncultured Planctomycetia bacterium. GTDB lineage: Bacteria > Planctomycetota > UBA8108 > UBA8108 > UBA8108 > CAYMLL01. Next base: position 33,051 of record CAYMLL010000034.1, read on the forward strand.
TCCGGAACCGGCGACGGGGGGGGCGCCCCCCGGCCGCTCCGTCTCTTTTCGGGCGGCGAGTCGCGCCAGGGAGCTCGGAGTAGACGTCAGGAAGGTCGCCGGAAGCGGGCGATCGGGTCGCGTACGGGAGAGGGACGTCGTCGAGGCTGCCAGAGGCGCGGGGGAGCCCGCGGTGTCGCCCGGTTCGCGAGGTTTGTCGATCCGACGGACCATCGCGACGCGTATGGCCCGCAGCGCGCGAAACACGGCCGCGGCGACCCTGACGACGACGGCCGAAGCAACTCGGCTCGTCGAGATTCGTCAACGCCTGCGGGCGCAGGGCGGCGACCATCCTACTGTGAGCTTCAACGATCTCGTTGTCGCGGTCGTCGCGGTCGCGCTGCGCGAGCATCCGGATATCAACGCGTGGTGGGTCGACGAGGACGTCGTCCCTCGCAGCGAGGTCAACATCGGTATCGCGGTCGACCTGGGGGAGGGACTGCGCGTTCCCGTCATCCGCGAGGCGGACACCTTGAAGGTGCGTGATCTGTCCGCACGCACCCGAGAGCTGATCGATCTTGCTCGTGCCGGAGAGCTGTCGTCACGCGACGTCGCCGACGGGTCCTTCACGATCACCAACCTCGGCATGTACGACATCGACGTGTTCACTCCGATCATTTACGAGCCGCAGGTCGCGATTCTGGGGGTCGGCCGCATCCGTGACCAGGCCCGGGTGCTCGACGGCGAGGTCGTCGTCCGTCCGGAGGTCACTCTCAGCCTGACGATCGACCATCGCGCGGTGGACGGTGTCCCCGCCGCTGGTTTTCTGCGTTCGATCCGTACCGGGATCGAGAGCCCGGATTCCGTCGTCGAGGAGTAGTCCCCGTGCGGTGCGATCTCGACGGCAAGGTCGGCAACGTGACCGGTGCGGCCGGCGGCATCGGGCTGGCAAGCGCAGAAGTCTCGCCGCCAACGGCTCCACCGTCTACTACACCGACATCCGCGCCGATGCCGTGGAGCGTGCTGGGGTCGAGGAAGGGGTGCGGGAAGCGGTGAGACATGCGGGCCGGGCCGAGCACGTTGTCAGCCGCGAGGAGTCCTCGCAGGAAGGCATCGATGGAGTCATCGTGGAGACCGGGCAGCTGGAGATTCACGTCAACATCGCCGGCGTCAACACGCTGGCCTATCGAGTCACGAGCGACGAGTCTCGTTCCGAGGAGTGAGATCGGATCGTCGACGCCGATTTGTAGGGTCTCTACCCCGTCTTGAAGGACGGCTCCCGGGCGACGCGTGCGCGAGTAAGGGCGCGTGTCGTCGACAGCGCCGCGATTGCCGGGCTGGTGCCATCACGTCCGCAGTGTCCGCATGTCGCGACGAACGCGGGGGTCGTCAAACCGACCAGATCGATGGTGCTCGAGCGGGTCCGCTCGGGAGCCTCGTCATCGGCATCGCTTCCGGATCGACGCTGACCGAAGGCATCCCCGAGCTCTTCTACGGTCACGAGGGCAAGCTCCGCGGTCCCGCGCAGCGGATGATCGACCGCACGGACTGCCGGGAGGAAGATCGCCGGCTCGGCGCCCGCGCAGCGCATCCGGATCGCGCGGCAGGAGCAGTTCGAGTACAAGAAGCGGCCGGCGCGCGTCGAGCAAGGGGCGGCTGAATGGCGCTCCGGCGACGCGGGAGCCGACGTGGACGACGCCTGTTTCCAGAGGGTCTTCGACGTCAGGGACCCCGGGTCGAAGGGCCGAGGTCGCAGCGGCAGGTAGCGAATCCTGGAGGAAGAGCTCGGGTCTTCGGCTCTCGAGGAAGCCGGGGCCGGTCTGACGGCGGCGACGATCGGGCGCTCCGACAGAATGGGTGGTCGTCGCGCCGCTGTGGGCGAGGAAGGGGGCACCGAGCTCGACGGTCGCGGCCGACACGGATCGTCGACCGCATCCGGGTCAGGGCCTTGTACGGAACCTCGAGATGCTGCTTGCCGTTCGGTGGGAAAGTACACCCCAGAGCCGCGAAGATCACGGGGCTCCAGGGTGGGGGAGCCCCGCCGGATCCGGAACGCAAGATCGACGGCGAGGCCACGAAGTCTCCGGGTGAACCGTGGACACCGCAGCGTACTTTCGACTAAGCTCCCGGTATCCGGGTCACCACCCCGTGGTGACGTTTTTGGTTCATACGTGTCCAGTGCACGGTTCCTGAAGTCCTCCCCTGGAACGAACCCGGCCAAGGAAGCTCATGCCCGGTGTGATCGGGCGGGCCGGGAGACTCATGGAGCGTTACCCCGATGGATTTTGAAGACAAGACGATCGTCTGCGAGGACTGTGGCACGGACTTCGTCCACTCGGCCGAGGATCAGGAGCGCTACCACGAACGGGGCTTCACGAACGAACCCAAGCGGTGTCGACCTTGTCGTGCGAAGCGCAAGGAGCGCTCCCA
>CAYMLL010000035.1:0-4696 GCA_964390645.1 uncultured Planctomycetia bacterium
GCCCGCGTCGGAGCCGGAGCCCGCGTCGGAGCCGGAGTCCGCGTCGGAGCCGGAGTCCGCGTCGGAGCCGGAGCCCGCGTCGGAGCCGGAGCCCGCGTCGGAGCCGGAGTCCGCGTCGGAGCCGGAGCCCGCGTCGGAGCCGGAGTCCGCGTCGGAGTCGAAATCCGCGTCGGCTGTCTCGTCGGAGCCTCGCCCTGACTCTCGTGGCGTCGGCGAAGGCTCCTCATCCCAGCGCCGTCGATCGCGCCGCGCGCGCAAGTCCCGCACCGGCCCCGGTCGCCGTCGGCCTCGGCCCTTTCGCCACGCGGGGCTCACGGAGACCCTGCCGGTCCACGCTGTTCTGGCGAGCCGCCGGGTCGGGCCGAAGGACCTCGTCGCCCTTCGGTGCATCGTCAAGTTCCTTTATGAACGGCGTCAGATTCCGGTCTTCGAGCCCTTCCAGCGCTTCTGCTACGTCGGGGACGTCGAGTTTCGCGACTCCTCCGAGGGTGCCGGCACGGCGGGGGCCGACGACTCACCGCCCCTTACCGTCGACGACAGCTGCCGGGAGCTGCTCGGTCGTTTCGGCTCCGACGTGCTGCGCCTTCTGCTCCTTTCGGTGGGCCCCGTTTCCGGCAAGGCTGTCTTCACCGTCGACGACGTCCACCATATTCGTCGCTTCGTCGAGCGCGTGTGGCGTGAGGTGTCGCTACGCATTCGCGAGGGGCGCTTCGTCTCACGGCAGGTTCTCGTGGAGAAGCACCAGCTGATCTACCGGCTCTCGCAGCGCTTCTCCGCCATGAAGTTCCATACTGCAGTGGCGGCGCTGCGGGAGTTCGTCAACTTCCTCGTGCATCCGGACTGTACGGCGGAGGAGATGGACCGTGGCAGCCTGGAGATGTTTCTCGTCGTGCTGTCGCCGTTCGCCCCACACCTCGCTTCCGAGCTCTGGGAGCAGCTCGGGAAGACGACCCCGATCGACGAAGCACCGTGGCCCGAGTACTCGGACGAGCTCGTCGACCCGCCGCAGCGAGAGTTCGCCGTCTTTCTGGACGGCAAGCTCGTCGACCGGATGACGCAGCCGGCCGACCTCGAGCCGGTGCAGCTGCAGTCTCGCGCGCTCGACCTCGAGCGCGTTCGTCAGCTTGTCGGTAACCGGGATGTCGCGCAATCGGGCGTCGTCAAGGGCCGGCTTGTCTGGATCGAGCTCGCGCCCCTGGAGTCGCCGGGAAAAAAGGCCAGCAAGTCGCGCCGGGTCGGCTCCTGAGCAGCCACCGAAGGGTCGTGCGTCGAGTTGTCACACCCGTATCCTCCCGTGGCCCCGCCCGGACATCCGTGATCGTGGCCCGGACCTTCTCCAGTGTCCTTGCCGCGAGTATCGCCATCGCCCGCCGGCCTGGTCTGGCCTCGATCGACCCGCCGGGGAGTGCTCACGAGTGTTCTTCACACCGGCCGGCTTCGGGAGGGTGTCGATAAAGTCCTGGCCGACGCTTCGAGGACCGGCTCCGGGACTCGACGCTCGGTGATGAAACTCGAGCTCGCGCGCCAGTAAATGACGAGCAGACTCCAGGTGTCTTGCCCGCCACCCGAAACACATCGTATTCTCCATTCGTTCCGTGGCGGGCGGTCTCGGTGGAGGGGCTCGTCGATTCCAATCCTGCCGAGAAGGGAGCTCATGCCGTATCCGAGCCGACGAAATCGGGCCTGGCCGCTGGAAGGGCTCAAGGTGGTCCTGGTGGTGCTGGGGTTCTATCTGCTCCAGAGCCAGATTCTCGACGTGCGGTACGCCATCCACGACGGCAAGCGCGGTCTGGCCCACGCGCAGGAGCGAGCCTCGGGCGAGCTGACGGACACGCAGCGATTCGTCGAGCTTGCGGTCGAGGATCTCGAGGGCTCCCAGCTCGACATCTCGCAAACGAAGGTCGATCTCGCGGCATCGATCGAGGCGGTGCAACGGGGCCGTGAGCATCTGACGCGCCTCATAGAGTCTCGTGCGCGGGATCTCGAGACGACGCTCACGGAGCGCCTCGCCAGGGAGACGGCGAGCTTCGACACCGTGCGGGCCGTCGCGGAGGCGAACGCGTCCCGGTTGCGTACCATCTCGGCGTCGTCGGGACGAACGTCCGAGGAGCGCAAGCGCCGGATGATCCTCCCGACCTTGCAGCTGCGCGGCAACGGCACGGTCGGCAGCGGTGTGCTTGTTTATTCCCAGCGCCAGCCGGCGGTTGGTGACGGTGATATCTACACGACCTTCTTCGTCACGGCGTACCACGTCGTCGCGGAGGTGCTCGCGGACCGTCTCGATCAGCCGCTGCGCGAGGTCCACGTGATGATCGAGGGCGATGCGCACCGCACCGAGGTCTACTCCGCACGCCTGGTCGTCTTCGACAGGTCACGAGACATCGCTCTGTTGCGGCTCGAGACCACGCACGAGATCCGGCAACTCGCCGACCTGATGACGCGCGAGGAGCTCGAGCAGGTCGACATCTTCTCGCCGGCCTACGCGGTGGGCTGCCCGCTCGGGAACCGGCCCTTGCCCACTCTCGGAGAGGTGTCGTCGCAGAGCAAGGTCGTCGCGGAGAAGACTTTCTGGATGCTCAACGCGCCGACCTTCTTCGGCAACTCGGGGGGCGGGATCTACCTCGTCCCGAGCTGCAAGCTCATCGGCGTCTCGAGCATGATCTACACCTACGGCAAGTCCAACCCGACCGTCGTGCCGCACATGGGGCTTTTCGTGCCCCTCTCGGCGGTGTACGACTGGCTGGACGACGAGGGCTACGGTTTTGTCTACCGACGCAGTTCCGTGCCTCGCCATCTGCGGTGGAAGCTCGTCTACGAGGGTCGTGAACGCGTCGCGCCCCGTCCGGCCTCCGCTCACGAACGAGGTTAGCGGCTCGGCAAGCCCGTCGACCCGATCTGCGGGTCGACGTCGTGGGTGAACTCCATGTTGCCGTGCCGCGTCGTCTCCGCTCTGGCGTCGGAATCCCGGCGGTGACGGTCGACTCGTCCCCGCGGAGTGCTCGGTCGACGGAAGGTCGGCGGATCCGGGGGCCGGGGGAGAATCAGGCGGACATGGGGCGACCCTGGACCGAACCTTTGACCTTGCGGCCTGTCTCCGCGGATGATAGAAGTGTCCACAAGCAAACGGATTAGCCGATTCCCACAGGCGTGGGGGAGGTCGGCGCTCGTCGGTGGCGACCTCCGGGGAGAGGGCGAGTCGTCGACGCATCGCGAATCGCTGTCGCCTCACGGTACTTCAGTCGCCGGATCGGGTGTGGTTCTGTCTCGAAGCCCGGACGCGCCATCCGCACAACGAGTCAACTGAACGGAGAGTCTCAGATGTCCCCTCGCAGATCCCTCCAGTGCGGTGTGACCGCCGGTATCCCGGTCGCCCTTCTCTTCCTGACCCTGAGCGCTTCGGTGGCGGCGCAGGAGACCGATGCTGTCAAGCCTGCGACGGGTGCCGAGCCTGCGACGGGTGCCGAGCCTGCGACGGGTGCCGAGCCTGCGACGGGTGCCGAGCCTGCGACGGGTGCCAAGCCTGCGGAGGGCGGGTCGAAGTTCCGGATAGCTCCCACGGGTGCGCAGCCCGGCGCGTCGGCTCCCAGGGCCGTCGAGAAGATCTTCGGCGAGGTGTCCGCGACGGGCGCCGGCGACGACCAGGTCTTCGGCAACGCGAGTGAGCCCTCGGCCGTCGCCGTTGTCGACAGGTATCTCGCGGCCATCGGGGGCCCCGCCACGCTGACGGCGATCTCCGATCGTCAGGCAAAATTTCGCAACATCAAGTTCTCCGCCACCGGTCAGACGGAGGCGGTGATCGCTCTTTACATGAAGGACGGGCACAAGTATCGCGAGGAGTGGGAGATCAAGGGCTTCCAGATCAAGGACGAGCCTCTCGCGTTCACGCAGATCTACAACGGCGACGTCCAGGAAGGCTGGGTGAAGATGCTCGGCACGGTGTCCGCTCTGGAGGGACGCACGCTCGGCGTCTTCGTCTGGGACAAGTACCTGGACGATTTCTTCGCGCAGTGGAAGGAGAACGGATACAGCCTGCGCAAGGTCGGCGAAGGGCTCGTCGATGAGGACGAGTGCGACATCGTCGAGTGTCGCGACTTCACCGGTCGCCAGAAGATCCGCTACTTTTTCGCCAAGGACTCCGGCCTCCTCCTCAAGAAGGAGTGGTTTGACTCATCGGGCAAGGCGACCGTCAAGAAGGAGCAGTTTTACCAGCTCTACCGTCGCATCTCCTTCGCCGACGGTACCGGCCATGCGATCCAGTGCCCGTTGCAGCTCGACATCCACGTCGACGGCGAGCTCGACACTCGTCGGGTGTATATGCAGGTGCGCTACAACGCCAGTCTCAGCGATGCGATCTTCGCGAAGCCGGAGGGCGTGCCTTTCGCACCGGAGATACGCTCGAGCAAGGACCTGAAGACCGCCGGCGCGACGACCACGGTCGGCCAGGATCCACAAGGTAGCGGCGGCGCAGCGGGCAAGAAGGCCGGCCGTCGCAGCGAGGGCAGCAAGAAACGTTCGCGCCGATCGGGCCGGACGGCTCATCCCACGAAGGCGACACCGCCGTCGACCGGATCGGGGGCCGTGGACGCGTCGAAGACGCCCGCCAAGGACGCTCCCTGAGGACGGGGCGGCGCGCCCAACATTCCGAAGCAAAAAGTAAACCCACCCAAACCCCGCCCCACTGCCCCCTAGACACGCC